>JAQAZP010000160.1:0-9733 GCA_032127265.1 Acidobacteriota bacterium | reverse complement strand
CCGCGCCACATCTTCCGCGAGACATCCCCATGGAGGTTGCTGACGCCGTTGGCGTGTGCCGAGAGCCGCAGAGCTGCCACCGGCATGCTGAACGGTTCGGAGGCATCCCCCGGCCGCTGCCGCCCCAGGTTGAGCAGGGTGTCGGCGGAGATTCCGGCCTCCTTGCAGAACCAGGAAAAATAGCGGGTGATCATCTCGGCGGGAAAGACATCGTTGCCCGCGGGCACCGGGGTATGGGTGGTGAAGATGGTGGCGGCGGTGACCAGGATCCGCGCTTCGTCATAGGGCAGCCCGTCGTTCTTCATCAGTGTCCGGATCCGCTCCAGAGCCAGAAAGGCCGAGTGACCCTCGTTCATGTGACAGACCGTGGGGGTCAGGCCGAGCTCGGACAGCGCGCGGAAACCGCCCACCCCCAGCAGCACCTCCTGGCGGATCCGGGTTTCCTGGTCGCCGCCGTAGAGCTGTGCGGTTATCTCCCGGCCGGCGACCGTATTGCAGTCAAGGTTGGTGTCGAGCATGAAGAGGTGCGTGCGCCCGACATTGATGCGCCAGATCTGGGCCCGCACCGGGCCCTCGGGGAAGGGGACCTCGATCTCACAGGGCGTGCCGTCATCATGCAGGGCCAGGGCCATGGGCATGTTGTAGAAATCGTTCTCCTCGTACACTTCTTTTTGCCAGCCGTCGCGGTTGAGGAATTGCCGGAAATAGCCGTGACGGTAGGCCAGGCCCACACCCAGCAACGGCAGGCCCAGCTCGCTGGCCGACTTCATGTGATCCCCGGCGAGGATCCCCAGGCCGCCGGAGTAGAGCGGCAGGCACTCGTGCAGGCCGAACTCCAGGGAAAAGTAGCCGATGCGGCCCTTGCTGCTGCCGTGAACCCGGTCATACCAGGTCTTGTATTCCATGTAGCGAGTCAGCGCCGCGCGGGCCCGGTCCATGTGGGAGAGGAACACCTCGTCACCGGACAGCGCCTCCAGGCGTTCTGGTGAAATATTGCCCAGCAGCAGTACCGGGTTGTGACGGAGCTCATCCCACAACTCGGTATCCACACGCCGGAACAGTTCGATGGCTTCCGGGTTCCAGCTCCACCAAAGGTTGTAGGCGATTTCCTGGAGCGGCTGAAGTCGCGGCGGCAGGCTGGGGACCACGGTGAACTTGAAAATCTTCCTCATCGGATATACCACCCTGTCAAAGTCGCCCGGTCTGCCCCGGGCGACGATTCACTGTTCCGCGGGCACGCTGAGTGCTTTTTCTTCGCCGGAGAGAACACGCAGAGCCCCCTCGGCCAACGCGGTCATTTCAAAGCTGCCGGGAAAGACGAAAACCGGAGCCAGCCAGCCGATCCGTTTCTCAATGCCGCTGGTCAGCCGCTCCCAGCGGGCCAGCCCGCCGGTGAGGCCTATGGCCTCGGGACGTCCGCCAAGGGCCACGCTCTGCGAGGCGAGTTCCCGAGCCACACGATACTCGAAGGCGCGGTAGAAAAGCTGCGCCTCCTGGTCGCCGCCCACGATGCGCTCCTCCACTTCCAGGGCATCGGTGGTGCCGAACAGTGAGACGAAGCCGCCCAGCCGGGTCACCTGCCGGTAAAACTGGTCGTCGGGCAGATCCCGCAGGTGTCGCACCGCATCCACCACCATCAACTGGCCGGCCCGGGTGGGAGCGAAGGGCCCCTCCCCTTCCAGGCCGTTGTTCACTTCCGGCACCCGGCCGTGGCGGTGCGCCGCCACCGAGATGCCGCTGCCCAGGTGGGCCACCAGCAACAGGCACTGGTGGTATGGTTTGCCCAATTTTTCGGCCAGACGCCGGCCCACCGCGCCGTGGTTCAGGGCGTGGTAGGCAGTGCGGCGGCGGATTTCCCGGAGCCCGGTGATCCGCACCTCGTCGTCCAGATCGTCGCTGCACACCGGATCCACCACCATGGCATCACAGGGCACGAGGCTGGCAATGGCCGAGGCCGCCAGGCCGCCGAGGTTCGAGGCGTGCTGGCCGTAGCGGTTGGTTCGCAGGTTGTCCAGCACCCTGTCGTCAACCAGCCAGGTGCCACAACGCACCGGACCGATAAAGCCGCCCCGGCCCACAACGGCGGCCAGTTGTTCGAGTTTCACGCCGCGCTTTTGCAGCAGCGCTCGGGCGTGTACGACCACCTCGTCCAGACCGCCGCTGAAAGACTCTTCGGTCTCCTCCTGACATGCAGGCCCGCGGAAGAGGGCCAGCTTCAGCGACACAGCGCCGGGATTGATGGCCAGGACCAGAGCGCCTGTGGTATCAGTTGCCATGGTTCACCCTGCTGAGAAAGGAGGCCAACGCGATACAAAACAGCTTGGTCATCGGCGAGTCGGCCCGGGACGGGACCACCAGCGGGCAACGGGCCCCCACAACCACACCGGCCATCTCGTCGCCGTGGAGCGAGGTAAGCGCCTTGTAAAAAATGTTGCCACTCTCGATGTTGGGCACTACCAGCACATCGGCCTGTCCGGCCACCGGGCCGCTGATGCCCTTGGCCGCGGCCTTGGCCGGCGACACGGCGTTGTCCAGGGCCAGCGGGCCGTCCACGTAACAGGGCTGCTTGAGCAGACCGCCCTCGGCGTAGCGCTTGATCAGTTCGCCGTGGAGGGTGGCCGGCATGGCGGGCAGCTGCACATTTTCCACGGCGGCCAGGATCGCCACCCGCGGCTTGGCGATACCAAGGGCGATGGCCACTTCCACTGCGTTCTCCAGAATTTCTATCTTCCGCGCCACGTTGGGATTGACGTTGACCCCGGCATCGGTCATCAGGATCAGACGGTGTTCCTTGGGGTGCTCGAAAACGGTGACGTGGCTCAGCAGCCGGTTGGAGCTGAGGCCCCACTGCTTGTCCAGCACCGTGCGCAGCAGCTTTGATGTCTGGACCAGGCCCTTCATCATGAAGTCGGCCCGTTGGTCGTGAAGCATCTGCACTGCGGTGGTGATGTGCCGCTCCTGATCCACGTCCTCGATAATGCAGGCCGATAGGTCGAGCCCCGCGGTTTCGGCCTGCTGCTCGATAAGTCCCCGGGAACCGATGAGGATCGGCAGAGCCACCCGCTGCTGAACCGCCATGGCCACCGCGCGCAGGGTCATGGCATCGTGGGGCGCAGCCACCGCCATGCGCATAGGCGGCGCGGCCTTCTCGTATTTCAGGATATCCTCAAGCGATGAAAAAATCGGTGTGGTTCCGGCGCTGTCCACGTTCTCTTCACCTCCAGCCCGTCGTTGGCAATACCGTTCGCCTGCTGCTGTCCCTCATTCCTTCGAGGAGTCAGCGGGCGGGGCTTCGCGGTTGGTGACGGCGATCAGGCCGGACCGCGCCAGTTGGACGATGCCCAGGGGCCGGAGAGCGCGGATGATCCCGTCGATGCGCTGGGCGATGGAGACGTGGGCCAGGGTCAAGGTGGTCTTGTTCACCGCGATCACCTCGGCCCGGAACATCTCGGCGGTCTGCATGATCTTGGGGATATTCTCCGGTGTGGCCCGGACCTTGAGCAGCAGCAGCTCCCGGGCGGTGAGTTCGTCGGCGGAGAGGTCCTGGATAGCTGTCACCGCCTCCACCTCGCCGGCCACTTTGGCGATCTCGTCAAGCTGGCCCGCCTCAGCCTCCACCACGATGGTCATCCGGCTCACTTCGCTCTCTTCACGCTCGGACACGGCCAGGCTGTAGATATTGATGCCCTTTTCGAAGAAGGCGCGGGTGAGGTCGGCAAGGGCGCCCGGCTGGTTCTTCACCAGGCAGGTGACAGTGTGCTTCATCGGTCTCCTCGATTGCCTGCCGCGGATGGCGAACATCCGCCGCGGAACCCCAATTATGATTTACCATTCCGGTTTTGGTACCCGGGCATTATACATCAAGCGCCGGGGTGACCGACAACACTGGAACCTCTCGGGAGTTGGTGCAAAAGCGCGGGATATCCAGGTCATTCCTGCCCCTGGTAGCCGTCGGGGTCGATGAAGAAGTGTTCGGGCAAGGTGTGGTTGAAAACCCCGGCAAAAGCTTCACAGACCGTCCGGACTTCGACCCCGTATTTTTCGCCCAGGGCCAGAATCATCAGCGAACGGTCCTCAACGTAATCGGCCGGCGACGGGGCGTTGGGATCGTCGTCCCCCTCACCCGGTTCAGGGCCCAGCAGGGCGCGGGCGACGTCCCGCTGCCCTCCCTCGCCGGAGGAGAGGAAGTAGGGCAGCACCGGCAACAGCCGGTCCAGCGATCTGAGCCAGTGACGCACCTCGGGCACGGTGAAGGGATCCGACCCCTCCTCAACGCCGTCAAGCGGGAAGTGGTACCGGCCGGCGGCCCAGCGCAGGGTATCGTTGTCCTTGAACGCCGAACAGATCCAGAAGAGGGCGTGATTCACAGTTTCGGACGCCACCTGGTCCACGGTGACTTCCAGTTCCACCTGGTCAAGGGTGGTGTCCAGATCGACGTCGAAAATCATTTCCACAGCTTCTTCAGCCTGCTCGCTCGCGGCATGGCCGGCAGCCTGCTCTTCTTCACTTTTCCGCTGCGCCAGTTCATCGGCCAGGGTCCTCGGCCCGGCGGCCTTCTCAGGCGGTACGGGGAACGGTATGTCGGCCCGGCGAAAACGCAGCCCTTCGTCGGAGAACCACCTGCCGGAATAGCTGGTCAGGGCCACCCCGTTTTCACGCCAGCCCAAAGCCGCGGTATCCACCCGGTGCTGTCCCGGGTTGAGCAGCACCAGCGCCTCCCGCTCCACAGCCAGCCGGCTCAGGCCGGCAAGATCTTCCACGTCGCGCCGCTGGACGGTAGCCGGATCGATTCCCCGCTCGGTGACGAATTGCTCCAGAAACTCGAAACGGGAGAAGATGGGGATGTAGCGGCTGCCGCGCAGGGCGTTGGCCCGCCCCTGCACCTCGCCTTCAGCCGCGTCGACCACCGGCAGTTGATCCGTGGCCACATCGCTGTAAGTCATGGGCTTCCACTCACCATGATAGCCTCGAAAAGGGATCTCACCGATCATACCGCCGATCAGCCGGTCGTACAGCGGCTGGTCCTGAATTGGGGCAATCCCTTCCATTTCCGGCGATACGTCCCAGGTGCCATCGTCCAGGAGCCGTTCGAAATGACTGAAACCGCCCTGATTATTCTGCAGCGAACGCAGAAAAGCCGGGGTTCCGTCAGCGGCCCGGCAGAAGATTATCGGCACCAGGTCGTTGAGCACGGCCCCGGCAAACCCCAGGCCGGCCATCCGGCTCAGGAATCCCACCACGTCCTCCGTTTCACCGAGATCGATGTCATATCCGAAGATCCTGGATTTTTCCGCCGCTGCGGCCACCGCCAGTTCCTGGTCGTTGTAGAGAAAGAGGCAAAGCCCTTCCCGGCGGAACCACGGCGCGCAGAATACCAGGTGCCCCCCTGACTCGAGGTAGTGGTGGATAAGCGATATGCGTTCCCCGGACATGGTAGCCTCCGATGTGCGGACAAGCTCAGCGGGCGTCCGCCTTTGGCGTAAGCCCCTGGACAATCGCCGCGGTGTCCCGGGCGATGGCCAGTTCTTCGTTGGTGGGAATCACCATCACGGCAACGCCCTGGGGCGGTTCGGCGGTGGAAATACGCAGTTCACCGGCCAGGTTGCGCTGCTCGTCCAGTTCCACGCCCATGTATTCCAGCTGCCCAGCCGAAAGCCGCCGGACCTCGGGGGAGTTTTCACCGATACCGCCGGTGAAAACAATGACATCCACACCGCCCAGAACGGCGGCGTAGGCCCCGATATATTTTTTCACGCGGCGGCAGAATATGTCCAGCGCCAGTTGGTGCCGCTCGGAGCCTCCGGCTGCCCGCTCCTCGATCTCCCGCATGTCGTTGGAGTCCCCGGTGATCCCGAGCAGGCCGCTCTTCTTGTTCAGCAGCGCGTCCACCTCGGCTGGGGACAATCCCTCGTGCTTCATCAGGTAGGGCAGGATGGCCGGGTCGAGGTCGCCGCAGCGTGTCCCCATCACCAGCCCTTCCAGCGGGGTGAATCCCATGCTGGTGTCCACCGACCTGCCCCGGTCCACGGCGGCAATGCTGGCGCCGTTGCCCAGGTGGCAGGTGATGACCCGCAGGTCTCTCACTTCCCGCCCGAGCAGTTTTGCCGCCCGGCGGGTGACGTAGCGGTGGGATGTGCCGTGAAAACCGTAGCGGCGGATTCCCAGATTCTCGTAGAGGCTGTAGGGCAGTGCATAGAGATACGCCGGGCGGGGCATCCGGCTGTGAAATGCCGTGTCAAAGACGGCGACCTGCGGAATCTCCGGGCTGAGCCGCGTGGCCGCCTCTATGCCAATCAGGTTCGGCGGGTTGTGCAGCGGCGCGAACTGGATACAATCGCGCACCGCCTCGATCATTTCGCCGGTAATGAGCGCGGATTCTGAGAAACGTTCCGCACCGTGAACCACCCGGTGCCCGATGCCGCCGATCTCCGACATGCTCTTCACCACCCCGTGCTCGGGGTGCAGCAGGTGTTCGAAAATCAGCGCGATGGCCGCGTTGTGGTCGGCAATCTCGGTTTCCGTCCGGATCACGGAAGCGGCACGGTAGGTGACCCCGGCCACGGGTTCCCCAATTCGCTCCACAATGCCCCGGGCGATCACCAGTTCACCCTTCATTTCCAGAAGCTGAAACTTCACCGACGAACTGCCGCAATTGAGAACCAGTATTTTCATTGCCATCGCTCCAAAACAGCATCGGCCGTGAACACCCCGGGCCTTCGGGCCCTGCCTCCCGGCCGTCCGCTATCTGTCAGTTCATCCCTCACCGGCCGCTGGTCCGGCCACTGCCGACTTGGGGTTCCTGGCGCAAGGCAGGCATTGTAGCAACAGAAACCGTTGAGTCAAGAGCAATCGCTGCATTGCCTCGGATGCGTGATTCGGTTATAACTATCAGCCTCCGCCGGCCCGCTTGGGGTCTCGGATCGGGATCAAAATGAAAACCACTCTGAAAAAGGTGACAGGTATGTTCGGACACCGCTCACAAACTGCTCCCGCCGCTCCGATTCACCGGACCGGACGTTTTTGTTTTACCGCGCCCGCGGTCTTTCTCACTACCCTGCTCTTTCTCGGGGGCTGCAGCGAACCCCGGCCCTACGTCATTACGGATGAAATCAGCGGCATTTCCATCGCCGGTGTCCCCCTGACCGACGCCGACGTGGAAACGCTGGTCTCCACCGAGGCGGAAGCGCGGGCCCAGCTCCTGGCCGGTGACTACGTCAAGGCGGCGGAAACCTACCAGAAACAGCTGCCCGTTCTGACCGGTCACTTCATCGCCGAGTACAAAGTGGCCGCAGCCTGCGCCCATGCCGGTCAGGTTGACGAGTCACTGCGCTGGCTGGAGCAGTCGGTGAAGAACGGCTTCGCCAACGTGGGCATGCTGGACTCCGATCCCGCCCTGGAAGTGCTGCACGCTGATGAACGAGCGGTTCCCATCTACCTCGACACGCGGGAAAACATGAATGTGCTGCGGACGAAGATCCTGCTGGACCCCTGGACCGGCATCTCAGCGCAGCCGCGGAGGTTCGACAATCTCCAGACCCTGCTCGCGGCCTTCCGGAAGGAGGAGCAGCAGTTGGACCGCCTGGAGGGTGTTTTCTTCGCCAGGGAGTTCCACCTGCGCCGGATACTGACACACCGGGGCAAGGCTGAAGCCCTGGAAGCCCTGATCACCGCCGGTCATGATCAGGCCGAGGTGGAGAGTGCCCGGGTGGAGCTGCTGCGGGTCTATCGCCTTCACGGCCATGGGCCCCGGGCGTCGGCAGTGGCCCAGGCAAAACTTGACGAGGGCTGCCGCAGCTACATCAGTGACTACCCCGAGGGCCACTTTCTCCCCGAGGTGAAACTGCTCCATGCCGAATTCCGCTTCCTCAACGGCCTGCGGCGCCTGACCGGCCCCAATCGCGACGAGCTGCCCGGGATGTGCGAGGTGTTCCGCGGCGAGGCCCAGGCCATCGTCGATCAGGCGCCCGGAAGCCCGGCCGCAGGCCAGGCCCTGATCTGGCTCACTGAGCTGGATTTCAATCCCCGCTACGAACAGCGCGACCTGTCAGCCGCCCTTGAAAACTACCGCCGGCTGAAGAACGGGTATCTGCAGTTGCCGGAAGTGGCTGAACAGGCCGCCACCCGCATTTCGGCCCTTGGTTTTTTTGACGCAGGACTTCCGGAGTTCGAGGTGACCGGCGTGGACGGTGAGCCGATCAGCATCGGGCAATACCGGGACAAGGTGCTGCTGCTCTACTTCTGGTCCACCACCTCGAAGCCGGCCAGGGATGAGATCGCCAACCTGAAGTGGATCGAGGAAAAGTTTCAGGACAAGGGTGTGGCCGTGGTCGGGGTGAGCCTGGACGAGGGAGACCTGCTTTCCAGCGTCGATTTCTGCCGCTGGGTGGAAGCCAACAATATCCCCTGGCCCCAGTTCTATGACGGCCGGGGTACCGACAACCAGTTGGCCAGGCTGTTCGGGGTCAATGCCGTGCCCTACGTCTTCGTCATCAATCGCGACGGAACCCTGGCCGATGCCGGTCTCACCGGAAAGGACCTGGAACAGTCGGTGGCCGGTATCGTCGAATGATCCCCCGGGGTCGTCTGTTCCGCGATGGAGCGGCGGCCCCCCTGGAGGACCACCGTCATGGAGACCCTCCACAGGCCTTGCCACAAGTATGATGAGCGGCCGCCGGGTGCACGCCCGGAATTGATCGTCATCCATTTCTCGGCCACCCGAACCGTGGAAGAGATCTTCGACATCTTTCACCGCGGTCCGCTCCAGGTTTCCTCGCACTACGTCATCGACGACGACGGCGCGCACTTCCGGCTGGTGCCCGAATCCAAAAGGGCCTGGCACGCCGGCCGCTCATCCTTTCTCGGTCAGCAGGACGTGAACAGCCGCTCCATCGGCATCGAGTTGCGCAACGGCGGGCGGCTCACCCCTGCCGGCGATGGCCTGCGCTTCCGCACCGTGCAGGGGCGCCTCTACCTCCCGAGGAATCCAACCCGGCAGGCGGAGGGCCACTGGTGGGAAAGCTATGCCGAAGAACAGATGCTGATCCTGGTCCGGCTCTGCCGGGATATTGCCCGGCGCCATGATATCCCACCCGAACGCTTCGTCGGTCACAGCCAGGTGGCCACACCGCCCGGTCGAAAGATCGATCCCGGTCCGCTCTTCGACTGGGATCGCCTGCGCCGGGAGGCCGACCCGGCCCTCAGTAGTTGACCCGGTTCCCCTTTGTGCCGATAGGAATAGAATGAGCGCAGCGGCGGAGGAGAACAGATGGACCGGAAACGTCACGTGATCATCGTCAGCGAAAACCCCTATTACCGAGCCGTTTTTCGTGAAACACTGGTGGACGCCGGCTTCAGTGTGGACGATCAGGTCACTGCGCCGGGCCTGGAAGAACGTCTGCGACTGGCCCAGGCCACAAGCCTCCTGCTCCTGGACGGTGATTTGACCGACACCACGGCGCCGCAGCTGCTGCGGCAGATCTACCAATCCGGAGTGGCCCCCCCGAACTTGAGAACGGTCTGCCTGGTGGACCGGAATGTCAACTCATACGGTCTCGGAGAACTGAAAGATGCAGGATTCTCGGGCATCATTCCACTGAATGCCACGCCAGAACTGATCGTCTTCCGCGTCAACGACCTGATCTTCTCCGTAGAAGTCAAACAGTGGAGAAATCTTCGGGCTCCGGTGTCCATCACGTCCGAGGTCCGTCTGGGGAACGTTTTGGTCAATGGGTTG
>JAQAZP010000159.1:0-24916 GCA_032127265.1 Acidobacteriota bacterium | reverse complement strand
ATCGGCCCGTTCCACCAGTCCTGCTTCGGGTCTTTCTCAGGATCCCAGGGGATTACGTGGTGGGCATCCGCCAGTACCCCCAGCTCAAGGGCGATCAGGCTGTTGGGGATTTTAAAGGTCGAGCAGGGGGGGAAACGGGTGGCGCCGCGGAGCGGGTTGTGGCGCAGGTAGACCCCGCCGGCCGAATCGTGGAGGATGAGAGTGCCCTCGTAACCCTCGAACAGCCGGTCCACTATGGCTTGCGCTTCCGGACTGCCGAAATCCATCGGGCCGGACTCTTCTGCATGAAGCGGAATGCAGATAGTGGTGAGTAAAACTGCCAGAAGACAGTGCAGCGAGATTATGTTTTTCATCTTTTCCAGTTCCCCGAACTCAATAAACACGTTGAATAGCACTGCCATCCTGTGGATGTCCCCGGGTCATTAGGCGCCGCAGGCGTAAATCTTCCGACGGAGGCGCCAATGACCCGGCGCTCTCGACACGGCGTGCCAACGTCAACTCGAATCTTCCCGACGAAGGTGCGAATTACCAGGGCATTCCGCCACGGCACGGATACTTCACCGCGGATCCTCCACGCGGCCCATGAACAGAATTTCGTCGTTCGGCCCCATGATGATGAAGATGAACGGGTGGTCGGCCCGGAAGACCTTCGGCGGCATGGGCATTGATGTCACCTGCATCACCGCACCGGTGGCCGCTGCGGCCTCGGTTCCTTCCTCGTTGACTTCCACAAAGGCCTGGTGGATCACCGCCGAGAGGAAAAGGCGCCGTTCCGGGTCCATGCCCGAGAAATCAGCGGTGGGCTCAAAGGCCTCCTTCATCCCCAGGGCGGCCAGAGCCTGGTTGAGCTGGAACTGCGATTCCACGCGGAAACGGGGCAGCATGACGTCCACTTCCTGCCGGCGCATGCTGGCCAGCCAGTCCGCCAGGGTTGCGGTATTCAGGTTCCGTTCCAGGGCCGGGAGTCCTCCCGTCTCTTCCGGGAGCAGAAGCACCATGGATAGACCACCTTTGCCGTAGACCAGGCGCAGCAACTGCAGGTTCGCCGGTTCGCCATACTGGAAATGGTCTTTGATCCACATCAGCGGCACTTCAGCCTTGGCACCCGAAACGAGGGTGAAGGGCTGGTCCCGGGTCAGCTTCTCGTCAAAGGTCTTCTGCCACCGGCCCTTGAAGTAGATGGCATTGGTCAGCACCAGCCTGGTGGCGCTGTTCAGAACTCCCGGCTTGATCAGCTCGCGGATCCGGTCTTCGGTTTTCTTCTCCACCCAGCTGTTGATGGTCCGGCGGGATTCCTCGGTGGCCCGGGCAAAGTCGAGAGGCCGAAGTTCGGCGTCATAGTTGGCCCGCACCGTGTCGATAAACGGCTTGGCCAACTCGAACCCTTGCTGGGGCCAGAGGGCGTTGGCCGTGCTCAGACGAACTCCGCTCTCCTCCCTGGCCCGGTCCAGATTGGCCACCAGGCCGGCAAAGGCCGGGTGCAGCCGGTGCTGGCCCAGGGTGAAGCCCAGTGCCCGGGCCATTTCCGTTTCAGTGTCGCCCCGGGCTCCGGCCAAGGTCATGGCCAGGGCGGTGGAGATGCTGTGCGGGGAGAGACAGATGTTTCCCTCTTCCAGGGCCAGCTGGTGGTAGAGCCGGAGAGCGAAATCGGTGTTGTCCAGGGCCAGCTGCATGGCTGGTTCCTCCGAAGGCTGGTTGAGCCCGGCAGAAGTCTGGGTCGCGCAGCAGAGCGCCAGACAAGCCAGCAGGGTCGTCACGATAAGGGTGCCGTTCCTGGTCATCGTATCCTCCATGTGTCGGATGGCGGTGTGCCAAGGATTGTAACAGGTATCTCACCGGATAGTACGGGATTCACTGCCGGGCTGTTTGTATTTTATCTGTCCCCGTTTCCAGCGGTTCGGTGTCAACCGTGGACAGCGGCACCAGCCGCACCCGGTCCAGTTCGAGGTTCAGGGGTGTGCCGGGCTGTCCGGCCTGCACGAAGGCACTGATCCGGTAATAGCCGGGTTGTGAGACACGCACCGGAGCCGCCTGGATGTATTCCGCCTGGCCGATCAACCGGCCCTCCAGCACCTGGTGGCCGGCAATCTTGGCCCAGAGAAAAAGCGGCTGGCCCGCGTTGTCGGGATGGTCGAGGCCGGAGGCGTGGAGCCGCAGTTGCCAGTCGCCCCGCGGAAGGCGGACAAACCAGCAGAAGTACACCTGCTCGCCAAGGCACAGGGTGTCGTCGCGGACCTCCATCAGCAGGGGTCTGTCCCAGGTGGGGGGATATGCGTCGCAGGCTTTCAGCGGGATTCGTTCCGTAGGCTGGGGAGCCGTAGTCACTGCGTCAAGAACCATCACATCCTCCTCCCGTCCCGCTTTTGCGCCGAGGCGCAGCAGGATGTCGAGGTTGTCGTAGCGGCCGACGATCTTGAGGCAGTCCAGACCGTAGAGGCGATTGAGCGTCACCCGGTTGGTCTTCATGTCGTTCCAGTTACGGTGCAGCAGGACGGTGTTGATCCCGGTGCCGAGCATGTGTTCAAGCAGAGCCGGGCCAAAGGCATACGGGTTGTCCGGGTCGGTGAGACGATTCATTCTTCTGGTCAGCGGCGGAATGATACCCGAGCGGCCGTTGGCCAGCGGGTGGAAGTGAAATATGGAGTTGTACATGGAGTCGAACTGATTGTAGAACGCGTGAGTCGGCAATTCGAGGAGCACGGTGCCCTCCGGCATCTTGCCGATCTCAACGTAGGAATCAGGCAAGGCCGAGGGCCGGGGAAGCAGTTTGACAGGCAGATCAAAGCTTACCGACTCCAGAAATACCAGGAACGAGAGCAATACCACGGTGGACCAGGTTCGGAGGTTCGTTTTACCGGCCAGAAGTTTCTGCAGGCCCAGCCCGGCCAGCAAGGCGCCGGAAAAATGAAAAAGCAGTACCAGCCGCGAAGGGACGCGCAGCCCCTTGATACCCGGTAGCCAATGGTAGAGCAAAGCATAGGGGAGCTGAACCAGGTGCTCCTTCCCGGCAGCGCCGATGACCAGCGCCGGTCCGAAGGAGAAAACCAGCGCAGCGACCGAAGTGGCCAACAGCAGCAGCCAGACGCGACGGAGCTCTCTTTCGGTCCGGAACGCGGCGATACTGCCCCAAACCAGAAGAACCATGAGCACAAGGCCAGGGTAGAGCTGGTGTTCCCCTGTCCTGTATGTGGGCGGCGGTTCCGTATCCGCCAGACGGGTGAAATAGCGATAGAGCAGGCTGAAATGTGATGCATGGACAAAATCGTCCGGCCGGGCGGAGTATTTCATGTTCTCACCCATGCTGCGGACGATTTCATAGTGTCGGCTGACCTGGAAATAGGCCGAGGCGAATGGGGCCAGGACCACAGCAACCACCAGCCCGGCGCAGAGGAGGCCGGCTGTTTTACGCCAGCCGACTTTGCCGCCGATCACGAAAACCATGACCGTTATGGAAACCATGACCGCCCAGATCAGGGTCTGGTAAAAGCTGCAGAGCATGTGAAGGATGGAGAAGAGCGTAAACAGTGACAGGTGGCGCCAGGAAATCGCTTTGGACCGCAGAAAACCGAGAAGAAAATAGAAACAGAAGGGCAGCCACTGGGTGGAGAGGATGTGCAGGTGCTTGATCTGGGACGTGCGAAAGGGGAAGAAGGCAAAAAGGATCCCCACCACAATCGACACCGGCCGCGACAGCCCGAGGGCGCCGGCGCAGAGGTAGGCCCCCCAGCCGCTGAGGGCCAGGGTCAGCACCAGCAGCAGGTTGTAGCTGAGCACCGGGTTGCCGGTGATGCGGTACAGCGGGGCAAAGACCAGTGACTGGGAGAAGAGGTGGTCGGCGAAGGCGAGCGAATTCTTCTCGGGGTGGCAGATGTTGGCGTCGAAGTAGGACGTCGCCTGACCGGAGAACCAGTGGTCGTTCCAGCAGAGTGTCCAGAGTTCCAGCAGCGGGTCCCCGCCCCCGCCGATGATCCGGGTCGTTCCGTGGATGGGCAGGGGCCAGAGAAAAAGCAGGGAGAGGATCAGGAGGACTATCAGAACGCTGAAGTGATGAACAGTCTTGTTTCGCACAAGCCGCATCCTTCCGACTCCGATTCCCCCATTCGTGCGGGAGGCCTCCGATTGCTCACCGCACCGATCCCACGGCGTTGAGCAGCGCCTCGTTGGTCGGATACTGCTCCATCAGCTGGAGCATCTTCTCCATGGCGTCCCGTGGCTGCATCTCGGAGAGGATCCGGCGCAGTTTGAAGATCCGCTGGCCTTCCTCCTTGCCGAACAGTCGTTCCTCCTTACGCGTGCCGCTGGCCGGGATGTTGATCGCGGGGAATATCCGTTCTTCAGCCAACTTGCGGTCGAGGATGATCTCGCTGTTGCCGGTGCCCTTGAACTCTTCGAAGATCAGGGTGTCCATCCGCGAGCCGGTATCCACCAGGGCCGTGGCCAGGATGGTCACCGAACCGCCGTTTTCGATATTGCGGGCCATGCCGAAGAAGCGGCGGGGGATTTCCATTGCCCCGGCGCCCAGACCGCCGGACATTGTCCGTCCGGTGTTTGAACTCTTCAGGTTGTAGGCCCGGCCCATGCGGGTCAGGCTGTCCACCAGCACCGCCACGTTATGGCCGCATTCCAGTTCGGTGCGCATGTGGGCCTGGGTCAGTTCCACCAGTTCCAGCTGTTGCTCGACGCTCTGGTCGCTGGAGCTGGCCAGCACGTCCGCATGCAGCACCGCCCGGCGGAACCAGGTCACTTCCTCGGGCCGCTCGTCCACCAGCAGGATGATGATCTGTGTGTCAGGGTCGTGGGCGTGGATGGCGTTGGCCAGTTTCTCCAGGATCATGGTTTTTCCGGCCTTGGGCGGGGAGACGATCAGCCCCCGGGTGCCTTTGCCGATCGGGGCCACCATGTCGATCACCCGCATGGTGATGTCGCCGGTGGCCGCCAGGCCGATGCGCTCCTCGGGATCCAGGGCCACCAGCTCGGTGTAGGGCCGGCGCTGGCGGAACTCCTCCGGAGGCAGCCCGCACACCGTCTCCACCACGGCCAGTTCGGGGCCGCGGTTCCCCCGGCGCGCTTCACCGGTGATTGCCGTGCCGGTGACCAATCCGTATTTTTTGATCAACGACGGGTGGACAGTGGCATCTCCCGGGCCGGGCCGGAAGGACGTGGAGGGGTCCCGCAGGGTGCCGAACCCCTTGGGGTTGATTTTAAGGATGCCGCTCGCTTTCTCCGGCATGGGGGTGTTTTCTTTTGGGGCAGGCGCTCTTCGTCGTGAGTTGTTGCGGTTGCCGCGAAATCGGTCGGAAGTATTGTTCTTTTGCATCGGTATACCTTATACGCTGAAACGGATACTCAGAATGTCACCATCCTGAACCAGGTAGGTCTTGCCCTCAAGACGGAAGCGGCCTCTCTCCTTGATCACCTTTTCCGAGCCGCAGTCAATCAGGTCGTCGTAGGCGAAACACTCGGCACGGATGAATCCGCGGGCCAGGTCGCTGTGGATCACGCCGGCGGCTTCCAGTGCCGATTGCCCGCGGATGATGTTCCAGGCCCGCACTTCGTCCTGACCTACGGTGAAGAAGCAGATGTTGCCCACGGTCTCGTAGGCCAGCCGGGTCAGTCGGGCCCGGGCCGACTCACTTATCCCCAGATCTTCCATGAATGCCGCCGATTCCTCTTCGTCCATCCGGGCCAGCTCCATCTCGAAGTTGCCGGCAAACTCGATCACCGCGTAGTGTTCCCTGAGGTGCTCCACCAGACTGTTGTCCTTGCCGTAGGTTTCCTCGTCGGCGTTGAGGATCACGATCAGCGGTTTCTGCGAGAGAAACTGGAAACCGCGCACCGCCCGGGCCTCTTCGGCGGAGAGTGTCATCCGGCGCAGCGGCAAGCCGCCCTCAAGATGTTCCATCATCCGGCGCAGCGCCTGCTCCTCGACCTTTGCGTCACCGTTTTGCAGGCCGCGTTTTTTTCCCCACTCGATCCTCTCCAGCCGTTTTTCGGCCACGATCATATCGGAGATAATCAGCTCGTCTTCGATCTCGGCCACATCCTGCACCGGTGTGGGCGGGTCGGAAAGTGCGTCGGTAAACCGTCGCACCACCAGGGCCAGGGCATCGGCGTTGCGCACCATACCCATCGCTACGCCGGAGAACAGACCCTCGCGGGCCGAGCCCTCGCTCAGACCGACGAAATCCACCAGCTCCAGGGAGGCGCGGACGGTTTTCTTCGGACGGTAGATTGCGCTCAACCGGTCCACCCGGTCGTCCTCGACGTTGATCATCGCCAGGTTCGGCTCGGCCCTGGCGTTGGCGAAACTGGTAACCTCGGCCTCGGAGCGGGACAGGGCGTTGAAGATGGTGGTCTTGCCGGAGTTCGGCAGACCGATCAGTCCGATTTTCATGATAACCGCTTTCACCTGGGTCCAAATCACAGACCGCCCGATGGCGGCATGGGGCCGCCCCGGGTCAGGGCCGGGACCGGGATTTCTCGATTCAGGGGGCCTCGGTCTTCAGGCGCTCATTCCACGTAGATAGTCAGCAGATCTCCGGGATAAATGCGCACCGACGGGAGCTTGTTCCAGCGGCAGATGGAACTGACCGAGGTATTGTATTTCCTGGCGATGTCGGAGAGCGTATCCCCCCGCCTGACCTGGTAGGCCACGCTCTGGCTGCCGCCGGAGGACCCGCCGCCCGAAACCCGCTGGCCGCAATGAATGGTCAGCCGCTGGCCGGGATGAATCAGGCTCTTTTCCGAAATGTTGTTCCAGCGTGCGATGCTGGCACAGGAGGTGCCGTAGCGGGAAGCGATCCGGCTCAGGGTATCACCCCGCCGCACCTTGTATGTGATCTGTTTTCCTGACTCGAAGTCGCTGGCCACGGCTGCGCCGCCGGATGTTTCACCGCCGGTCCAGGACGGTGCATTTGGCCCGGTGGGGATCAGCAGCTTCTGGTTTACGCTGAGCACGCGCCGCGAGCTGATGCCGTTCATCTGGCAGATGGCGGTCACCGTGGTGCGGTACTTGCTGGCCATTTCATAGAGGGTGTCCCCGCGGCGAACAGTGTGGATCTGTGGAACCACCCGCTGGTCCGCAGGGATTTTGGCAAAGGCGACGTTGAAGGCCTCGGCCTGCCCGCGGGGGATCTTCACTTCGTAGGGGATCCGGTTGGGCGGGGTGGTGTTGTATTTGAGGTCAGGGTTGAGGCTGTGGATTGTTGCGAGGTCGGTGTCGGCGCAGTGGGCCACCTTGTCCAGGTCGACCCAACTGTCCACGGTCACCTTGTCGTAAACCATCGGCTCTTCCGGCTCGACGTTGAAGCCATGGTGTTCGGGATCCCTGAGGATCACCACCGCGGCCAGGATGGCGGGCACGTAGTTTCGGGTTTCGCGCACCAGGTGGCGGCTTTGCGAGATCTTCCAGAAGTCCCGGGTGCCGCAGCGCTTGATCGCCCGCTCCACCCGGCCCTGGCCGGCGTTATACGCGGACATGGCCAGCTTCCAGTCACCGAGGTCTTCGTAGAGGTCCTTGAGGTGCCGGGCGGCGGCGCGGGTGGCCTTTTCCGGGTCGGCCCGTTCGTCCTGCCAACTGTCGATACGGATATCGTAGAGCCGCGCAGTTCCCTTCATGAACTGCCACATGCCGTAAGCCCGGGCCCGGGAGAGGGCCTTGGTCTTGTAGCCGCTCTCCACCAGGGCCATGGCGGCCAGTTCGGTGGGGATTCCGGTTTCGGCGAAGATCTAGCGGATCATGCCGATCCAGGCGCCGCGGCGCACCAGGGACTGTTCGAAAAATTTCCGGTCCTGCTTCTGGTAGCGCTCGATGAAGTAGCGCACCCGGCTGTTGATCTCCACCGGCAGATCCTGGCGCGCGATCAGCTCCTCCGCCACCGCCGGCGTCTCCTCGATGACCTGGTCTTCGGTGATGTCGCCGGTGTCGAGGTCGGCCAGTTCGTCCACCGGTGCCGGTTCGCTCTGCTCAAGCCACAGCGCTTCTTCCTCGATGCGCAGGACAACCGTCTCTTTCAGCGGCGTGACCCGTTCGAGGAGACCCTCATAGGCTTCGGCCAGTTGCTGGTTCTCGCGGATCAGGTCAGTGTGACTGGCGTAGAGGCTGAGGGCCAGGGCGAAACTGTTCTCGGCTTGGGCCCAGTCCTCTTCGATAAAGGCCCGGCACCCTTCACGGTAGTGTTCTTCGGCGCGCTCGATGATCTGCTCCGCCAGTGCATTGACCGTCGGTTCCGCTTCTTCATAGGTCACCCTGGCGAACCCCCTCTGGGGAGACTCAGGTGTGACCGGCTGCTGTCGCGTGCTGCAGGAGGAGAACAGGAATACGGCAAGCAGGCCGATGCAGAGCAACACCGGCCTACCGGTATACAGCCTGTTCAGCCAACCAGTGGTTGACGATTCAGGCGTGAAAGGCGGCGAAACGGAATCACACCTCATGAAATGGTCCTTCCCGGAGTATCAAGCTCGTCGTGAATGAAATCAGTCCCGTGCAGCCAATGCCCACCGTGCCGCTGTTTTGTTCCGCTGCCATCATCCGACCACATGGAGGTCGCATTATTCGATGGCCGGTCTGGAAGGGGGGGTGACTTTCGGGGGCGGAACAGTCGCCGAAAGTCTTTATTGTACTCAATCTTCGGGAAAAATAGCACAGCCGCTGTCCGGGGTCAACCCGGCATTGGAGCCCTCACCTGGCGTTCCTCAACCGCCGCCACCACTTCTCGGTAACGCAGGTGATCTTCATCAAATGTCTTACCGTCTCATCGTGACCTTGAAGACTACCAACTATACGGCCTCAGCCGCCGTTCAGGCAAGCTGAAAAGGATCTGCCGGCGAGTGGGCCGCTGATGGAACATGTCGGCCCGGAATTCGTTGGGTTCCTCAAAAGATGGTTGTAACCGACAGGCTTGCAATCGGCATTGATCTGCGAGATTCTTGGCCAGATGCCTGAAATCCAAGGAGGGAGCTTAATGAATCGGATTGTCTGTCTGTTCGTCGCCACGTTTGTGCTGGCCGGCCTGCTCGCCATGCCCGCCGCAGCCGGTGTGGAACGTCGGGAAGTGGGGAACCTGGTCATCGAGGGGATTCCGGAGATTCCCCAGCGGGTCATCGACCGGATGTTCCAGTACCAGAGCACACGCGAAGCGTCGTTCCAGGACTGGGACCACAGCGGCGGGATGCTGATCTCCACCCGGTTCGGTGAAACGGAGCAGATCCACCACGTGGCCTCGGCCGGTGCGGCGCGGCGGCAGATCACCTTCTTCGACGAACCGGTGCGCGGCGCTTCCATCTGCCCCGACACCCGGCGCAACGGTTTCCTGTTTTCCAAGGACGTGGGCGGCGGCGAGGCGTACCAGGTCTTCTGGTTCGATCTGGAGACCGGGCAATACTCCATGCTCACCGACGGCGAGTCGCGCAACGGCAGCGCGCTTTGGTCGAACAAGGGCGACCGCTTCGTCTTTTACACCACCAGGCGCAACGGGCGGGACTGGGATCTTCACCTGGCCACGGTGGAGAAGCCCGGGGAGTCGAAGCCGATCCTGGAGAAGGGCGGATTCTGGATTCCGGTGGACTGGTCGCCCGATGACAAGAAGATCCTGGCCATCAGCTATGTTTCGGCCAACGAGTCCACCTACCATGTTGTCGACGTGGCCAGCGGAGTGACGACCCAGATCAATCCCAGCGATGAGACCATCGCCTATGGCGAGGCCCTGTGGTCCAGGGACGGCAAGGGGATCTACATCACTTCGGACCAGGGCGGAGAATTCAGCCGCCTGAAATACTACGACCTGGAGAGCCAGACCTTCACCGTGCTCACACCTGATCTGGACTGGGACATCGGCGGCATGGACCTGTCGTTAAAGGGCGACCTGCTGGCCTTCACCGCCAATGAGGACGGCATTGCCCGGGCCTACCTGATGGACACGGCCGCCCGGACCTACCGGCCGATCCCCGGGGTTCCGGTGGGGCAGGTGGGCGGGCTTCTCTTCCATCCCGACGGCAAACGGCTGGCCCTGTCTCTGGAAACCGCCCGTTCCACCACCGACGTCTACACCTTCGAAATGGAGCAGCAGAAGCTGCGGCGCTGGACCTTCAGCGAAGTGGGCGGCTTGCGCACCGACGGTTTTGTCGATCCGCAACTGGTGCACTTCGATACGTTCGACACGGTGGACGGCAAGCCGCGGCAGATCTCGGCGTTCTACTACCAGCCTCCCGGGGAGGGGCCGCACCCGGTGGCGATCAACTTCCACGGCGGGCCCGAAGCGCAGTATCTGCCGGGTTTTTCGCCGCTGGTGCAGTATTTCGTCAACGAACTGGGCATTGCGGTGCTGGCCCCCAACGTGCGCGGGTCGGCCGGCTATGGCAAGAGCTTCCTTTTGCTGGACAACGGCTTCAAACGCGAGGACTCGGTGAAGGATGCCGGCGCCCTGCTGGACTGGATCGCGGCCCGGCCGGAACTTGACGCCGGGCGGGTGGCGGTGTTTGGCGGTTCGTACGGCGGCTACATGGTGCTGGCCGCCATGACCCACTACAACGACCGGCTGAAAGCCGGCATCGACGTGGTGGGGATCAGCAATTTCGTCACCTTCCTCGAGAATACCGAGGACTACCGCCGGGACCTCCGCCGGGTGGAGTACGGCGACGAGCGGGACGCGGCGATGCGCGAGCACCTGCAGAAGATCTCGCCGCTGACCCAGGTGAAGAAGATCACCAAGCCGATGCTGGTGGTCCAGGGGCTCAACGACCCCCGGGTGCCGGTGGGCGAGGCCGAGCAGATCGTCGCGGCCATCCGCGACAACGGCGGCAAGGCCTGGTATCTGATGGCCAAGGACGAGGGGCACGGGTTCAGCAAGAAAAGCAACCGTGATTTTTACTACTGGTCGATGGTCCTCTTTGTCGAAGAGAATCTGCTGAAGTAGGCCGGTCCGGCAAAAGGAGTTTCAATGATGGTTAACTGTTCCAGGCTGTCCCGCGCGGTGGCGCTGCTGGCCCTGCTTTTCTTCTGTTGCCCCCAGGCCGCTCCCGCGGGCGAGGGAGGGCTTTTTCTCTGGCAGGCCCGGTCTGACACGGCCACCGTCTATCTGCTCGGTTCGATGCACGCGGCCAAGGCGGATATCTACCCCCTGGACCAGGCCATCCTCAAGGCCTGGCAGGACTCCCCGGCCCTGGTGGTGGAGGTCAACCTCGACACGGTGGACATGGGGGCGCTGCAGCAGAAGCTGCTCTCCCGGGGGATGTATGGCGTGGACGAAAGTCTGAAAGCCTCGGTCTCCAAAGAGACCTGGGATCTGCTGGAGAGGTATCTGGAATCCCGGGGGCTGAACACGGCCGGATTCGGGTCGATGAAGCCCTGGTTTCTATCCATGGTGCTCACCGTGACCGAGATGGCCCGGGCCGGCTACCAGGAACAGTTTGGTATCGACCGGCATTTTCTCGACCTGGCCGGCGAGCAGGGCAAGCCGGTGTACGAACTGGAGAGCGGTGACTACCAGCTGGAGCTGCTCTCTGGTTTCGATGACAAAATGCAGGAACTTTTCCTGGTATCCACGCTTCTGGAAATGAAGGAGTTTCCAAGGCTGATGGGGGAGATGGTCACCGCCTGGACATCCGGTGACACGGACGCCATGGAGCGCCTGGTCAGTGAGAGCGCGAAGGAGGACAAGCGGCTGGAGGTGGTGCTGGAGAAACTGGTCTATCTGCGCAACGAGGCCATGACGCAAAAGGTCGCCGGCTATCTTCATGAGGGCCAGAGCTGTTTCGTGGTGGTCGGCGCGGCGCACCTGGTGGGCCAGCGCGGTATCATCGACCTGCTGTCCGGGATGGACAGCGCCACCTGGAAGGTCACCAGGGTGGCGCCTGCCGGCAGGTCAGGGGCTGAACCGGCCCCGAAAAAAGAACCCGCCGCCGCGCCGTCCCGCTGACGGCCCGGGATGATTGATCTTCAGGTGGAAGCGGTATTTGCCCACCGCTCCCGCGCCTCCCGGTCGGAGAGGCTTTTGAAATAGGGCGATTTGCGGGTGCAGTCGAGGTAACGGCGCCGTACCAATCTCCGGGCGGCCACCGCCGGCCATGGCCGTTTCACCTGACGCCACTTCGATGGGCAGAATGTCGCGGGTCAAGAGGATTGCTCCGCTGGGCGTCGAGCGCCTATTTGCCCTTGAGCACCCGGTTGATCTCTTCCTGGGACGCCTGGTAGTCGGTTTTGCGAGTGAGGAAGATGATCGCCCCGACGATGTTCAGCGTGATCGACACGAAATACCACATCAGGGAGGCGAGGATCGTTTTTGGCCCCACCCAGACACCGGAGGAGCGCAGGAATCCGGCAAAGGCGCCTTCACGAAGCCCGATGCCGGCAATGGAAGCCGGAATCATGGTGGCGATCTGGGTCAGAGGCCCCACGGTCATCACACTGCCCAGTGAAAGGCCTTTGCGGATGAAAGTCTCCTTGGTGACCGCGTCCTGAAGCTCGATACCCGAAGCCACCAGTCGGGCTTCCTCGTCCGGAGTCAAAAAAATCTGGGCCATCCCGGTGGGGTCCCCCGCATCGTCCTGCTCCCCGATGTACTCCACATCCATCCCGGCCAGCGTCGTTTTCACCTCGTTGTTCATTTCCACTGCAGCCAAACGGCCTTCCGGGCCGTTGGGCAGGTGCAGGGCCTGGCCGTTGGTGTAGAAAGTGGCAAAAAGCGAGGCGTAAACCAGGATGCCGAAGAAGACCGAAGCGAAGAGGGCGCCCTTGTTCTGGCGGTAGCGGGTGAAGGCTTCTACCGCGCTATTGATGATGCCCTCGATCTTGCCCTTGGCCGGAAGGGGGAACTTGAGGATCAACTGCAACAGCGTCGGCTTCACCACCAGCACCGTGGTCACCAGGAGCAGGAAGCCGAAGAGGCCGAATACAGCCACCAGGAATTTCATCGGCAGCGTGATGACGAACAGAGAGAAGATCACCATCAGTGAGAGGGCGAGGATGGTGAGGAATTTTTCCACCACCACCACCGAGACGCTCTCAGTGGGTTTCTTGGTGTAGCGGGCGATGTCATAGGCCTTGTAGGCCTCGAGGCCCACGCCGGTGGGCGTGAATGTGCCGAGGAACCGCCCCACCAGGTAGGTCTTGGTCAGGTGGCCGCCGGGGACGTTGAGGTTCTGCGGTGTGAGCAAAACCCGCCAGCGCATGATGGAAAAGAAAATGGCGGCGGCCTGGGTCAGCAGGGAGGCGCCCCACCAGGCGGGGCTGGAGGTCTTCAGAGCGGTGGTGATATCGGACATGTTGATCTGGAACTTCTTGAAGATCAGGAAGAGGATCAAAACCGTTACCGAGACCTTGACCACATTGACAATCAGTTTCTTGATATTCATGCGTCTTGCATCCCTTTATTCAGTATCTGGCCACAAAAGAATTTAACCTGTTCCGGCTTACGGCCTGCCCCCTGATTACGCAGGTTGTGATCCAACCGCGCAGAGGGACGACTCCCGACGGGAAATCGAAAATAGCAAAAGGGTGTTGACCTGTCAAACGTGGGATTGGTCTCTGTCATTGCGTGGGCTATTGTCATTGCGAGGAGAGGGCCCTGCCCTTGAAAGCAGCAATCTCCTCTTCACCGTGCGGTCATTGAGATCGCTGCTTTCGCCTACGGCTCCTCGCAGTGACAGGTTGTGACCAATTTGTGACATGCCGTGACTAATCCATGACTCAAGTAGGGAATATAGGCTTTAGTATGGTGAGGTGCCGCTTGGCCCCTTGGAAATACACTGGTCGCCGGCCGCACCGAACCGGAGGATATAACGGATGATGAACGGAAGAGAACGGATGATTGCGGCCTGCCGAGGTGAAGCGGTGGACCGCCCGCCGGTGTGGCTGATGCGGCAGGCCGGGCGGCACTTGCCGGAATACAACAAACTACGCGGCGAGCACAGTTTCTGGGAGATGGTGCGCACGCCGGAGCTGGCCGCGGAAGTGACCCTGCAGCCGGTGCGCCGCTACGGGATGGACGCGGCGGTGGTGTTTTCCGACATCCTTATCGTGCTCGAGGCCATGGGCGCCGAGGTGCGCTTCGAAACCGGGGGCCCGGTGATCGCCGAGCCGGTGGTCACCCGCGACGCCCTGGAGCGTCTGCACCGGGTGGATGCCGGGTCGGCGTTCGGCTACCTCGACACCACCCTGAGGATCCTCGCCGGTGAACTGCACCCGCGTACCGCGCTGATCGGTTTCGCCGGGGCGCCGTTCACCCTGGCCGCCTACCTGGTGGAAGGCCGGTCGAGCAGGGACGTGCGCAATCTCAAGGCGCTGGCCTACAACGACCCGGCGCTGGCCCGGGACATCCTCACCAGTCTGGCCGAGGCGGTGACCGAGTTGCTGCTGATGCAGGTGCTCGCCGGGGCCGACGTGGTCCAGATCTTTGACACCTGGGCCGCGTACCTCTCGCCCGAGGACTACGAGACACTCTCCCTGCCTTACAACCGGATGATCGTGGAACGGCTGCAGGAGGCCGGCGTGCCGGTGATCCTCTACCTGCGAAACGCTGCCGGCCACCTGGAAGCGGCGGCCACCTCGGGCTGCGACGTGCTCTCGGTGGACGCCAGCCTGCGCCTGGCCGAAGCCCGGCGGCGGCTTCCCGCCACCATCGGCCTGCAGGGGAACCTCGACCCGGCGGAACTGCTCGGTCCCACTGGCCGCATCCGCGACCGGGTGCGGGAGATGGTCGAGGCCTCGGCCGGCGGCGGCTACGTGGTCAATCTCGGCCAGGGGGTCACTCCGGACGTTCCCATCGCCGGTGTCGAGGCGCTGGTGTCGGCGGTGCAGGAGGGGGTGGGATGTCCGGTGCTGAGCTGAACCATCAGCGGGCGGACCGCGGGAGTCGTCACGATATCCGCGACGTGGATCCGTTGCTGCGGGAAAAGTACGACGTGCGCGGGCCGCGCTACACCAGCTACCCGGCGGCGCCCCACTTTCACGAGATTGACCCTGCGGCTCTGCATGCCCGCTGGCATGCGAGACAGGGGCTCGATCCCGACCCCGGCCTGTCGCTCTACCTCCACATCCCGTTCTGTCACAAGCGGTGTCTCTTTTGCGGCTGCCACACTCTCGGCCGGCGGAGCAGCGAGACGGTCCAGACCTATCTCGACACTCTGGTCGGGGAGATGTCCCTGGCGGCGGGAGCGGTTGGTGCCTCGCGTCCGGTGCGCCAGGTGGCCCTGGGCGGCGGCACACCGAATTTCATGTCGGTTGAACAAACCGACCGCCTGCTGGGCGGCCTCCGGGGGATCTGGGACGTTGACCGGGGCGCGGAACTCTCGGTGGAGGTGGACCCCCGCACCGCCACCAGGAACAAACTCGACGTTTTCCTCAACCACGGGTTCAACCGCTTCTCTCTGGGCGTAGAGGATTTTGCCCGCCCGGTGCTCGAGGCGGTGAACCGGGACCAGGAACTGATCCAGGTGGAGGATGCCGTTGCGCACCTGCGGAGCAACGGCTGCCAGGCGATCAATTTCGATCTGATTTACGGCCTGCCGCGCCAGACCCTGGAGACGGTTTCCGAGACCGCTGCCCGGACCCTGGCCTTGCGGCCTTCCCGAATCGCGCTCTACAGCTATGCTCATGTGCCATGGATTCACCCGCACCAGCGGGTTCTTGAAAAACGCGACCTCCCCGACGCCGAGTTGAAGAGCCGGATATTCCTCCTGATGTCCGATCGCTTCCGTGAAGCCGGATATCTTCAGGTGGGGATGGACCATTTTGCCCTGCCCGGCGACGAGTTGGTGACCGCCCTGGAACAACGCACCCTGCGCCGTACCTTCATGGGCTACACCACCGGGCGGGGCCTGGATGTAGTGGGCCTGGGCCTCTCGGCCATCTCCGGGGTGGGCTCCACCTATTCCCAGAACGCCAAGACCCTTGATGCTTACCTGGAACGGGTGGCTGCCGGAGACCTGCCGCTGGAGCGGGGATACCTCTTGGACCGGGACGACGAGATCAGACGCGAACTGCTGCTGGAGCTGTTCTGCACTTTTCACGCCGACCTCGGCGCCCTCTCCGGCCGCTTCGGTATCGCCGCTGCCGACTACTTTGCCGACGACTTCCGCAGGCTGGAGTCCCTGGCCGACGACGGGCTGGTTTCATGGGACGGTGAGGCGATCCGGGTCAGCGATGTCGGACAGTTTTTTATCCGAAATATCTGCATGGTTTTCGACCGCCACCTGGAGAGCGGTGAAGCCAGGCAAACCTATTCCAGGACGGTCTGATGGAACTGGCGGCCACGCAAAAACCGATCGGGGTGGCGCTGCTCAACATGGGCGGGCCTGCCACGGTGGAGGAGATCCGGCCCTTCCTTACCCGGCTCTTCTCCGACGCGGTGATGCTGCCCCTGCCCGCACCGCTGCGCCAGCTGCTGGCCCGTATTATCGCCTGGCGCCGCTCACCAAAGGTGGCCGGGCGCTACGAATCCATCGGGGGCGGCAGCCCGGTGGGGCCTGAATCGGCCCGGCAGGCCGGGGCGCTCCAGGAACGGCTTGGTGAAGGTTTCGCCGTGCGCCATGTGTTCCGTTACAGTGAACCCGGTCCGGAATCCGTGCTCGAAAAATTGTATCTGCTGGGCGTTCGGCAGCTGGTGGCGCTTCCGGCCTATCCACAATGGTCGAAGACCACCAGCGGGTCCTCGGTCGCACATCTGGGCCGCGTGGCCCACCAGCTGGGACTGGAGTGTCTGGAAGCACCGTCCTATCCCGCCGGTGAGGGTTTTGTCCAAACGCTGGCCGCGGGTATCGGTCCGCTGCTGGACGGCGCGGACCACCTGTTGTTCACTGCCCACGGCCTGCCCGCACGCGTGGTGCAGCAAGGCGACCCCTATGTGGCGCAGGTGCAGCGGACCGTGACGGCCCTGGAACGCCTGCTCCCGGCGGCTCCGCCCCGTTCCCTGGCCTTCCAGAGCCGGCTGGGACCGCTGGCCTGGGTCGGACCCCACGTGGATCACGAGATCCGCCGGCTGGCCGTCGAGGGCGTTCGCCGTCTGGTGGTGGCCCCGATAACATTCGCCTGCGAAAACCTGGAAACATTGTGGGATCTCGACCGTGAGATGGCCGGGCTGGCAGACCGCTGCGGTATCGAAGACTACCGCCGGGCACCGGCGCCGGGTAGCCATCCGGTCTTTATCGGACAACTGGCGCGGCTGGTGCTGGAGAAGGCCCGCCTGGCCGGCTGGATCGCCGCTGATCAACAGACGGAGTACGACGATGAATCATGATCTGATCGTTGTGGGCGGCGGCATGGCGGGTCTCTCCTGCGCCTGGCGGTTGACGGCGCAGGGTCTGCATCCGCTGGTCCTCGAATCGGCACCGCAGGCCGGTGGCAACGTGCGCAGCGAAATTGTGGAGGGGTTTCGGCTGGAGCGCGGGCCGCACACATTCCTCTCATCGTCAGATCAGATCTTTGCCCTGGCATCGGAGGTGGGTCTGGAGGACCAACTGGTCCAGTCACGGCCCAGCGCGTCGGCCCGTTTCATAGCCCGCAACACGCGCTTGCACCAGGCGCCGGACGGTCTGGGCACCTTCCTCTCCACCCGTTTGCTCAGTTGGCGGTCCAAGCTGCGCCTGGTTGCCGAACCGTTGTTTACCGGCCGGGGCAGGTCCGATGATTCCGCCCTGAGGTTTTTCGAGCGCCGTTTCGGGCTGGAAGCCGCGCGGGTCATTGCCGGAGCCTTTGTCTCCGGTGTGTATGCCGGTGATCCGGCGGCACTCTCCGCCCCCGCGGCCTTCCCGCTCTTTTGGGGTTTCGAGCAAGCCACGGGAAGCATGATTCGCGGCGCCATTCGCCACCAGCGGCAAAAAAAGGCGGCCCGCCAGGCCCTGGGCGATGCGGCACCGCCGCGCCGGAGCGGTCTCTGGTCCTTCCGCCAGGGCCTGGGGCAATTCAGCGCCGCCCTGGCCGGCAAGCTGGGCTCGCGGTTCCGGGCCGGCAGCCCGGTGGAACAGCTGGCCACGGACCGGGGCGTGTTTCGGGTGGCTGGTAGCGGGGGAACCGCTCATGCACCGCAACTGGTCCTGGCTGTCCCCCCTCACGAGGCAGCGCGGCTGTTGGCCGGCGTGGATCCCGAACTGTCCGCCCTGCTGGGCGGTATCCCCATGGCCCCGGTGGCCGTGATATCCCTGGGTTTCAAGGACCGGCTGGCCTCGTTGCCCGACGGTTTCGGTTTCCTGGCCCCGCGGGGGGAGGGTGTCTGTTCGCTGGGAGTGCTTTTCCCGTCGCGGGTCTTCGAGGGACGGGCACCCCATGGGGGCGATCTGATCACCGCGTATATGGGCGGAATGCTCGACCCCGGGGCGCTGGATCTGGATGACGAGGCCCTTGTCGGACTGGTGCTGGATGACCTGCTGCGGCTCACCGGTTGTCGGGCCGAACCGTGCATGGTCCGGGTCACCAGGCACCGAACGGCCATCCCTCAGCTGGTGATCGGCCACCTGGAACGGATGGCCGAAGTCAAACGCCGGCTGGAGCGGCTGCCCGGTCTTCACCTGGCCGGAAACTATCTGCGGGGCGTGGGAATCAAGGACGCGGTGGCCTCGGGTCTTGAGACAGCGGAGACGGTGCTCCGCCAGTCCCGGGTCAACTGCCGGATCGAGGAGGCCGTGGCATGAACGAACCGACTACCCGTGCCCCGATCCCCCTGGCTGTTGTCGGCTGCGACTTCCGTGTGGCCTCGTCCCGCTACCGCTCCCGGCTGCTGCTCTCCGAAGAGGAAGCCCTGGGGATGGCCCTGGACCTGGCCCGCACCGCGGCCGCTGACGGCTTTGCCGACCTGGCCACCTGCAACCGCAACGAGTGGATCGTCACCGGTCCGGACCCCGCCTGGGCGGCCCAACTGCTGCGCGGCAGGATGGTCAAGCGACTGCCCCGCGGGGTGGTCCGCCGCGTGGAGCCCTACATCCACCAGGGGCGGGAGGCGGCGCTGCACCTGTTCCGGGTGGCGGTGGGCCGCGAATCATTGGTGGTGGGGGAACGGCAGATAGCCGGCCAGTTCTTCGGCGCCCTGGAAACGGCCCGCAGCCGCGGTAGCTCATCCCGGACCCTCAATGGTCTGGGGTCCATCGCCGGGCGCCTGGTGCACATCGCCGACCGGCGTTGCTGTCTCGGCGACCGGGCACGGGGTATTCACGGGCTGGCCGCCGCCTATCTCCGGCAGCGCTTTGATGCGCAGTCGAGCTGCCGGGTGGTGCTGGTGGGGCTGGGGGTCATTGGCAAGCTGGTCCGCGGCCTGCTGGAGCAGGATCCGCAGTTCGAAATTGTCACCTGCAACCGCACGGTTTCCCAGCCGAACAACAGCGGGGTGCTGCCGCTGGACCAGTTGCCCAGCCTGCTGGGCGATGCAGACGCCGTGGTGGTCTGCACCGGCGCCCCGCACCCGGTGGTTCATGGTGAGATGCTGGCCGCCCTGGGTGAGGAACGTTCACTCCATATCCTCGACCTGGGCGTCCCGGAGCAGGTGGAACGGCGCCTGCCCCAAGGAGTGGTTCGGGCCGGTCTTGACGAACTCACCGCCGAAGCCGGGGCGGCGATCAGCTGTGCAGCGGACACGGAGGCGGACGACCTGGTGGCTCGCGCCACCGAGGAGTTTGCCCGGTTCTGCGGTGAACCGGAGTATGCCGGAATCCTCAGCGCGGTCCAGGAACACCACCAGCAGGTGCTTCACGATGAGATTCCCGACCTGGTGCGCGGCCGCCTCAGCTACCTCAGCGAGGATGACCGGGCCCGGGTGGAGGCCGACCTGGACGGAATACTTCACCACCACACCAGTACGCTTTTCCGCCAGATTCGCGAACGGTGCCGCGACCGCAGCGAAGACTGCCGCTGACCATTCCGTTCACCTCCTTTTATATGTCTCCCCGCGGTCCGCCAAGGTCGTTGACTCGCGATCCAGGGATAAATGTGAAAAAATAGGTTGTTGTTACCTTTCACTTTCTCGAGGCCTTGCCATGAACCAGGGACGCGGGTATCACATTCTCTTCGGGGTCACACTCCTCGCCCTGCTGGCTCTCGGCAGCTGGTGGACGATCTTCTTCATGCGCTCCGTGGAGCTGGAGAGAGACGCGGCTATCGAGAAACTGCGTCACCGCGCCGAGCTGGAGGCCGCCCATCTGGGTGCCGGAGCCGAGACGCCGGCCACCGGTCCGCTGATGGGCGAATCGCTGCTGGAAGTGATTTCACAGCAGGACCGCGAAGTGGGCGACCTCTCCGTCACCCTTCCCGGCCACTCCGCGCTTGCCGTGCGGCCGGCCAGAATGGCGGTGAGCCGTATCGAGGAACGGAACCACCGCCGGCGGATGATGGTCACCGGCGAGGGGGTGCTGCTCTTTTCCCTGCTCGCCATCTGTACGGTGATGCTCTACCGCCAGGTGCGGCAGCAGCGGCTGCAGATGAGACGGATGGAAAGTTTCATCGCCGCGGTGAGTCACGAGATGAAGACCCCGCTTACCGGCATCAAATCAATGCTCCAGACCTTTGTCCGCGGCCGGGTTCCGCCGGAGCAGCGAGACCGGTTGTACGCCATGGGTCTCAAGGAGGCCGAACGCCTGGAGCACACCATCGAAAACGTGCTGCTCGCCGGCCGGCTGCGTGCGGAGCAGCTGGAAACCCGGGTGGAGCTGGTGGAGCTCCGGGCGATACTGGACCGCTTCGTGATCCACCGGCAGCGGACGCTGGCTGACCGGCCCGACTCGCTGAGCCTGGTCTGGGACACCGAGGGCGAGCTGCATATTGAAGCCGACAGCTCCGCCCTGCGGCTGATCCTGGACAACCTTACCGACAACGCCTATAAATATGGTGGCCCCGAACCGCTGGTGACCATCCGGGTACGCCGGGAGGCGGGACAGGCCATGGTGATCGTGGAGGACCGGGGGATCGGGTTCGATTCCAGGCAGGCCGAGCAACTGTTCGCACCGTTCCAGCGTACGTCCGAGGCGGTGGATGCGGTGCAGCACGGCACCGGCCTCGGGCTCTCCATCGCCCGGGCCCTGGCCCGCCGGATGAGCGGCGATTTGACCGCGCAGAGCGATGGGCCGGGCAAGGGCAGCCGGTTTACCCTGCAGTTCGAGGAGGCGACGGCATCGTGAGCATCAAGGTTCTGGTGGTGGAAGACGAGGAACTGGTGGGCACCATGGTGCGGATGAACCTGGAAGGCGAAGGCTACCAGGTGTCCTGGGCCCGCGACGGCGAGGACGGCCTGGCCGCCGGCCTGCGCGAGCAGTTCGACCTCATTCTTCTCGACATCGCCCTGCCCGGCCGGAACGGCCTTGAACTGCTTGGCGACCTGCGGGCCGGCGGGGTCACCACACCGGTGTTGATGCTCACTGCCCGCACCGATGTCAATGTCAAGGTCGAGGCCCTGGACCAGGGAGCAGACGACTACCTGGCCAAACCGTTCGACGTCTCCGAACTGCTGGCCAGGGTCCGTGCCCTGGTGCGACGCAGCCAGGCCGAGCGGGAACTGCCCTCGGACCGCATCATCCGCTTTGGCGAGAGTTACGAGATCAACCTCGATACCCGCGAGGCCCGGTCCAACGATGGTCTGGTGACCCTTTCCGAGAAGGAGGCGGCACTGATGCGGATGCTGGTCAGCTTTCAGGGCCAGCCGATCCCGCGTGCTGATATGATCGAGGAGATTTGGGGGATGGACAAGTTTCCCACCGGCAGAACCGTGGACAACTTCATCCTCCGCCTGCGGCGGTTGTTCGAATCCGAGCCCGAACGGCCGCATCACATTCTCACTGTCCGCGGCGTGGGGTATCGTTTCGTTCCTTGAGCCGGTTTCAATTCACCTCCACAAGGAAGAGATGGGCCATCGGATATCAATTCGTCAGTCGTCCTGAAGCGCCGTGGCTTTTCTCCTCCTCGCCCTGCTCCTGCTCTTTCCCGGCACCCGGTGCTGCTGATCCCCGGCGCCGGTTGGCATCACTAGCCGCGGGCGAACCGCTGGGTCCTCGACCCGGTTTACACACTGAACTGCTGCATCCTTCATCAGCCGGAGCAGCCGCTGACCGTGAACCTCCGTCTGGGCAGCCGGGTGAAGGCCGCCGCCGTGGATGTTTTCTGGGATGGCGTTATGCTGGAGCGGTTCAATTCGGCCGCGCAGGTCCGGATAACTCTGGATTCGCAATCACTGGAACCCGGGGTCCACCGGATCAGGCTGGAGTACGAAGCCGGCACCGTGGGGGTTCTTAGGGTCGTGGCCCGCCTGGGCCTTCAGACGGTCCTCAAGGGGAAGGATGACCTGCTCCAGTTGTCCCGGCTGAACCGACTGGTGGCGAGCGGGGTGATGCCAGGGCCGGACCCCAACCAGCTGTCGGGTGGTTCTGCCTTTTATGATCCAATGGAACTACCCTGCCAACTGCCATCCAGCGGTGAACTGACCTTTAGCGCCACCGTGCAGAACCGTTCCGACTCCGATGCCTTGTTTCGCGTGGGGGCCGAGATCCTTCCGCGAGGCCCTGGGGCATCACTTTCAGCAGTTGAATGGTCATTGGCGCTTTGCCGCCGGCCGGCTCACGGTGCAGGAGCTTCAGCTGGTTTCGCGGCAGTTCACCCCGGAACTGCTCGTGCGAGTCCCACCTCTTTCCCGGCGCCATGCTCAGGTCGGGACCGTCGTAGTCGGCGATAAAACCGATCTCCTCGCGCCTCACGTAGTCCATCACCGGCAGTTGCTGATCCAACCGGCGGGCATAGGCCTGGTCGTTGACCAGTCCATCGAGGTTCACTACGGTGAGCCCGGAGAAAAAGGCGATCTGCCCGGCATTCCAGGAACCCACCACGGCATTGGCCGGCAGGTTAACCGCCATCCAGCGGGCCATCCGGTAGCGGCACTGGTAGAGGTTGTTCGGGTCGGGGGGTTCGATCATCCGCTCCACGGCAGTCCAGACAGACAGCCCGCAGGCCGCGGCCAGCAGTAGGGCGGCCAGCGGAGCAAGTTTTTTAGGCAGCAGGCCTCCGATCCGTCCCAGGGCCGCGGCAGTGCCGATGAGCACCATCACCATCAGTGGGGCGTAGTACCAGCCGAGACCGGCAAAGCGGCCGATGGACGCGGCCATGATCACCATGTGCAGCAGCCCGGCCAGGGCCAACAGCCCCAGGCGCCATCTCCAGCGGCCGGCCAGCAGACAGCAACAGAGGGCGGCGAGGCAGAACCAGCGCTGTTTGAAGGCCTTTTGCCTGGGGAAGACCGTCTCCAGCGGAGCCGAGACCATGCGCGAGGCGCTGTTGGCCGCCATGCGGAACCAGGTGGTGAACGTCTTTTCGGCGTGCGGAGGGCCGAGATAATTGGGGCCCAGCTCCTGCTCCTGGTAGATGGTCTTCACCTGGCCCGACACCGGCAGGGGGTGTTCGAAGCTCAGCAGGTTCCAGCCGAGGTAGAGGCCGAGGATCAGCAGCAGTGGAAGGCCCAGGCGCGGAAGCTCCTTCCAGCGCCTGGGCCGCGCCGCCGCCAGTCCGGCCACGGCAAAAACAATGGCGTCCAGACGGCAGAGCACCAGCAGGCCGCCCAGTAGCGACAGGCGAAGGGGCGCTACTTTGTCCCGGAGCAACTGGTGGAGAAAGACCGTGAAGACCAGCAGGTAGAGGCTGGTCTCCATCGCCGAAAGGAACGGTTTCCAGGTGGAGAGCATCCAGATCCAGCCCACCAGCAGGGGCAGGGCCGTCCGGCGGCCCCCCAACCGTGAACCGATGCGGTAGAGCATTACCGTGGTGCCAAGGTTGAACAGGGCGCAAAGGCCCAGTGAGGCGCGGAGGAAGAGTAGCGGTTCGCGAAGCAGCGCGGCCAGGGGGACCATGCAAAAGAGCCACAGCGGCTGGAAGCCGTTGGTGCGGTGGATGCCGTCAAAAGTGAAGCCTTCGCCCATTCCGGCATTCCAGGCCACCTGCAGGTAGAGATACGAGTCATCGATGGTGAAATTGTCGATCAGGCGGGGCAGGTCGATGATGCAGGCGCCGAACTGCAGCAGGATCAGGATGGCCAGCGCGGCGGCCAGCGGCCAGTGGGTGCGGAGTTGGGAGGCCAGCGACGCCATGGTGCCCGTAAACGACTCCAGAGTTGAGAATTCGGGGCGAAGCGTCATCCTAAGCCTCACCCCCAGGCTTGTCAACAAATGGGGCAGTGGATTAGGCTTTGCTGGATCGCAGTGCAGGGGAAGGTTGGAAAGGAGTCCAATGGGGCGCTTCACTCAAAGCGGAATCCGGCGGGGAAGAGGTGTAGTCATTCTGCAGGCTTTTTTCGCCCTGGCTTTCTTTCTTCTGACCGGGTGTTCGGGGGCGGATCCTGGACCGGCTCCCGATCCAGGGGCTGACGGTACAATCGGACGCGGGTCCGCCGGCGACAATGGATCGGAGAAAACGGACCTGGACGGCCGGTGGCATGCTGTCCATCCCCGGGGGGAGGCAACGGAGGGAAGCGAGGACGAGGTCATGGCGCGCCTCGAGGCCATCGGCTATGTCAGCGGATCCCGCGAGGCGGGCGGGACCGGGGTCACCCATCACGATCCGGCCCGGGCCGGCAGCGGATACAACCTCTATGTGTCAGGACACGGGCCTGAAGCGATACTGATGGATATGGACGGCCGGGTATTCCATCGGTGGCGGTGTCCCCATGATGATGTATGGCCGGATGCCGGCGAACCGTATGTTGCTCGAAAGGACAGTCCGCAGTCTCGTAAGGGCAAAAGTATGACGGACACCAGTCCCGATGTGGATTTCTTCCGTAATGCCCGTCTCTACCCCAACGGGGACCTGCTGGCCATCTTCGAGGGCCGGGGGATTGTCAAACTGGACAAGGACTCCAATCTGTTGTGGGCCTACCGCAGTGTCGCGCACCACGACGTGGATGTGGCACCCGACGGGACAATTTACCTGCTCACGCGAAAGGCCGGTGTTGACCCCCGGTTCCACGCG
>JAQAZP010000158.1:0-17457 GCA_032127265.1 Acidobacteriota bacterium | reverse complement strand
TACCTGCTGTGGGACTGGTTCGACGGCGGCTTCTCCGAGGGGTGGTGAGATGAAGAACCTCAGACATGCACCTATTCTGCTTCCTGTTCTGCTCATCCTGTTGATTTCCTGCTGCAGCCCGGTGGCCCGTGCGTCTTCACCGGTCGCGGCGGCTGACACCCCGGCTGCGCACCTGACCGATCCGTCCGGCCTGTTCGTCACCGCCGACCGCTGTATCGCCTGTCACAACGCGCTGGTTTCGGCTTCGGGAGAGGACATCTCCATCGGCGGCCAGTGGCGCTCCTCGATGATGGCCAATGCGGCCCGGGACCCCTACTGGCATGCGGCCGTTCGCCGGGAGATCATGGTCCATCCCACCGCTTCGGCGGCGATCCAGCACGAGTGTTCGGCCTGCCACATGCCGGCCATGCGCTACCACGCCAAGATCGCCGGCGGCCAGGGCGGTGTATTCGCCAACCTGCCGGTGAACCTGCAGCAGACATCGCTTGGCCAAATCGCTGTTGACGGCGTCACCTGCACTATCTGTCACCAGATCACAGCGGAACACTTTGGCGAGAAGGAGAGCTTCACCGCCGGGTTCACCATCGACACCTCAACACTGCTGGGCCAGCGGGCGATCCACGGGCCCTTTGAAGTGGATTCCGGCCGGCAGCACCTGATGCGCTCGGCATCGCTCTATACCCCGCAGCAGGGTAGCCACATTCAGGAGTCGGAGCTCTGTGCCACCTGTCACACCCTCTATACCCATGCCCTGGACGATGAGGGGCAGGTGGTGGGCGAACTGCCCGAGCAGGTGCCGTATCTCGAATGGAAGCACAGCGCCTTTGCCGGAGAGCGCAGCTGCCAGTCGTGCCACATGCCCGAAGTGGCGGGGCAGGCCAAGGTCTCCGGCGTGATGGGCCTGGAGCACGAGAACGTGTCGAAGCACAGCTTCCGCGGCGGCAACTTTCTCATGCCGCGGATCTTCAACAAGCATCGTAGTGAGCTTGGCGTGGCTTCCCTGCCCCAGGAACTGGCCGGCACTTCGGCCAACGCCGAAGAGAACCTGGCCAATGCTTCGGCAACACTTGTGTTGCAGGGTGCCGAGCGTTCCGGCGATACCGTACGGGCCGGACTGCTGGTGCATAATCTGGCCGGGCATAAGCTGCCCACGGCCTACCCCTCGCGGCGGGTCTGGATCCATTTCACCATTCGGGATGGGGAAGGGAAGAGCCTCTTTGAATCAGGGGCTTTCCAGCCTGACGGTTCCATTGCCGGCAATGACAACGATACTGACGCCGCCGCCTACGAGCCGCATTACGATTTGATTGAGCAGGCCGACCAGGTGCAAATTTACGAGCCGATTCTCGGCGATCACCAGGGCAGGGTCACCACCTCGCTGATCAGCGGCGTCAGCTACCTCAAGGACAACCGCATCCTGCCTGCCGGCTTCGACAAGGCCACGGCCCACGAGGACATCGCCGTGAACGGTGTGGCCCGGGATGACGCGGACTTTACCGCCGGCACCGATCGTGTCCGCTACGAAGTGAAGGTGGATGCCCGATCAGGTCCGCTCACCGTTACCGCCGAGCTGTGGTATCAGCCCATCGGCCACCGCTGGGCGCACAACCTGGCTGACACTGATTCGACCGAAACCGCCCGTTTCGTCTCATATTACGAAGAGCAGGCGGCAGACTCCGCCGTGATGCTGGCCAGCGACGAGGTGGTGGTGGAATAGTGCAAAAAAATGGGGTCAGGCACCAAAAAGTTGCATTGCAGCATTTTGGTACCTGGCCCCATTCCGCAATAAATGCAACTTTTTGGTGCCTGACCCCATTTTTTTGCATTTATCATGTTCGGCGGGTCTTAGTCCTTGAACGCCTCTTTCACCGCATCAGTCACAAGTTTCTCGTCGGCGGCCGAGGGCAGGGTGACGTTCATGCCCGGCTCGGCTTCCATGGCCCGGCCGGCGGCATAGATGGCGCCGTCGTTGCCGGCCCAGGCCCGGCGGGCCAGGCCGTTGGAGACGTCCCAGGAGAGCATGGCTTTTGCCCGGCGCGCGGCGTCCTCGGTGCCGTCCAGCACCATGCCGAACCCGCCGTTGATCACCTCGCCCCAGCCCACGCCGCCGCCGTTGTGCAGCGAGACCCAGGTGGCGCCGCGGAACCCGTCGCCGATGAAGTTCTGAACCGCCATGTCGGCGCAGAACATCGAGCCGTCACGAATGTTGGCCGTCTCGCGGTAGGGCGAGTCGGTGCCCGAGACATCGTGGTGGTCGCGGCCCAGCACCACCGGAGCGCTGACGATCCCGTCGGCAATGGCCTTGTTGAAGGCCAGGGCGATGTCGATCCGGCCCTGGCGGTCGGCATACAGGATTCTTGCCTGGGAGCCCACCACCATCTTGTTGCGGCCCGCCTCGCGGATCCAGTGAACGTTGTCCAGCATCTGCTGGCTGATCCGCGGGTCGGCGGTTTTGGCCATCTCCTCGAGGATGCCGGCCGAGATCTCATCGGTTCTGGCCAGGTCGTCGGGATTACAGGAGGTGCAGACCCAGCGGAAGGGGCCGAAGCCGTAGTCAAAACAAACCGGCCCCATGATATCTTCCACATACGAGGGGTAGGCAAAGGTGCCGTCGGGACGGAGCAGCCCCTTGGACCCGGCCCGGGAGGCTTCCAGCAGGAAGGCGTTGCCGTAGTCCCAGAAGTGCATGCCCCGGCCGGCCATGATGTCGATGGCACCCATCTGGCGGCGCAGCGACTGGTAGACCTTTTCCCTGAACCCCGCGGGGTCCTGCACCATCATGCGGTTCGACTCGTCGTAGGAGAGCCCCGCCGGGTAGTAGCCGCCGGTGAAGGGGATGTGCAGCGAGGTCTGGTCGCTGCCCATCTCCACTTCCAGGCCGGCGTCGGCCATCTTCTCCCAGAGGTCCACCACGTTGCCCAGGTAGCCGAGGGAGACCGGTTTCTTTTCCTTGCGTGCCCGCTCGATACGCAGCAGCATCTTGTCCAGATCTTCCTCGTATTCGTCGAGCCAGCCCTGTTCGTGCCGTTTCTTCAGGGCCAGTGGGTTGATCTCGGCGATCACCCCCACCGCGCCGGCGATCACCGAGGCCTTGGCCTGGGCCCCGCTCATCCCTCCGAGGCCCGAGGTGACGTAGATCTTGCCTTCGAGGCCCTCGCCGGGTCCCAGCTTCAGGTAGTGCCGCCCGGCGTTGAGCAGGGTGATGGTGGTGCCGTGGACGATGCCCTGGGGCCCGATATACATGAAGCTGCCCGCGGTCATCTGGCCATACATCGTCACTCCAAGGGAGGACATCCGGGTGTAGTCATCGTGGCTCGAGTGGTTGGGGATCACCATGCCGTTGGTCACCACCACCCGTGGGGCGTCGGGGTGGGAGGGGAAGAGGCCCAGGGGATGGCCGGAGTACATCACCAGGGTCTGCCGGTCGGTCATCTCCGTGAGATATTTCATCACCAGCAGGTACTGGGCCCAGTTCTGGAAGACCGTGCCGTTGCCGCCGTAGGTGATCAGTTCGTAGGGGTGCTGGGCCACCTGCTTGTCGAGGTTGTTCTGGATCATCACCATGATCGCCTGGGCCTGGCGGCAGCGGGCGGGGTACTCGTCGATGGGCCGGGCGTGCATCTCGTAGGCCGGGCGGAAGCGGCGCATGTAGATCCGGCCGTCCTCGGCCAGCTCGCGGGCGAACTCGGGCGCCAGTTCGGTGTGCATCGACCTGGGGAAGTAGCGCAGGGCGTTCTTCAGCGCCAGGGCCTTCTCCGCGTCGCTGAGCAGCATCGGCCGGGCCGGGGCGTGGTTGATGCCAGCCTCCTCGGCCGGCATGGGCGGGATCTCGGCCGGGATCCCGGCGGCCACAACATCCTTGAAATCGGTCATCTCGTCCTCCGCGTTCTCACTGAGATGTGCTGTCGCACCCGCCCTCCCCGCTGCAACCGGCCATCCCGGTCCGCGTGGCCACATTATCGATCCCGGCCAGGGAAAGGGTCAAGAAGCTGTTTCGGCGGGCAGTCCCCTGAACGCACAAAGCCCCTGCCACTGACTGGGGCTTCGTTTCTGTCGTTATTCCCTTTCGAACACTCGATCCTCGCGCGGAGAATCAAGTCCAGCAGCTGAATACATTCTGTTCCGGCTCGAGCGGCACCGTTTTCGGTATCTCCGGAGATCGCCAGCACCAGGTCCAGTTCCGGGATCAGCCCGGATGAATGTTCGGCCATACAATTTCTGACCCAATCTTCCGGGACCAGTTGCGTGCCGTTCCAGTTCCCGTTGCGGAGACACAACAGACCAAAGCGTGCCCGGTCCCGCGTCGACATCCGGAAAAAATAGGCCGGGTGCTGCGAGTGCTCACGTTCGTGGGTATAGAAGCATTTGTCCGGTTCGAAATCCTGCATACCGAGTGGTTCAGCGATACGTTCGTTGAACTCGTCGAAGATCATCGAGCCGGTCTGCTGCTCGAAGATCGTGCCCAGGACATTGAAATCCCAGGTGTTGTAGTAGTGGAAGCTGTCGGGGGCGTGACTGCCGCGCTCCGGCCGACGGGCCGCCATGGCGCTGGTTTCAGCAGCGGCCGGATGATAGACGCCCGACCGGGATTTGAGCAGGTGAATGACCTTTGCCTGTTTTTCCGCGTCGGTCAGGGGATGTATGTCGTCGATCTCCAACTCGGCCAGCGTGCTTTCCAGGTCGATGTTCCCCTCCACCGCATGAATGCCGTACAGGGCACTCAGCAGCCCCTTGCGAATTGAGTGACATTTTTAGGGGAACTCGATATCGGCCCAGGCGAGAAGGACCTTTCCCTGGTAGATTACGACCACTGAGGTGATGACCGGGTCGGCCGACTTCATGCAGCGCTGGGCAGCCTTGATCTTCGCGGCGTCAAAGCCCGCTTCCGCGTAGCTGTCGAACAGCGGAATTCCGTTGAAATCCTGGTCAAGGGGGCTGGCGCATGATTGAAGAATCGCGGTGAGCAGGAATCCGAAAAGGACTGTGACAAACGCGGGTCGTTTCATTCCGGCAGTGACGTCCTTTTGTGTGGAAACCAACTATGTACCAGTGCACCATATTCCAAATAAACGGAAATGACCTCGAATGGTTCGAGAAAAACCCCCCGCCATTGCTATTGACGGGGGGTTCGCTTCAGTCCTTCAACTGTTGTCCCGTTCTACTTCAGCGTCACCGGGTCCCTCAGCGGCAGGATGGTCACCGGCCCGAAGTCGGAATACTTCTCCGGGTGCTTGTCCGAGCCGGCTTCCACCGCCTCCGGGTCGCCCACCACCAGGAAGACCAGCTTGTCGGGGTGGAGGTACTTCTTCGCCGCGGCCAGCACCTCGTCGGCGCCCACGGCCTCGACGTTTTTCCTGTACTCCTGCCAGTAGCTGTCGGGGCGCCCGGTGTAGTGGTCGCCGGCGAACGTGTTGACCATGGTGTTCTTGCTGCTGAACGGGCTGGTCAAGCCGCCGATGAGACTCTGCCGGGAGATCTCGATCACGTCATCCTCGACTTTTTCCTCGCGGATGCGCTTGATCTCGTCCACGATCAGCCGCGACCCAAAGGCGGCGGTGGCGTGCTTGGTCTGGAACCAGGCCTGGAAAGTGCCGGGGTAGAGCACCGGCCGGTCAAAGCGGCTGCCGGTGCTGTAGGCCAGGCCCTCGTCGGAACGGACCCGCCGGGTGATCCGCGAGGTGAACCCGCCGCCGCCGAGGATGTCGTTCATCACCATCAGCGCGTATTCGTCCGGGATGTCCCGCTTGACCCCGATGTGGCCGATGCGGATCCGTGACTGGTTCACGTCATCCTTCTTGATCATGTAGACGCCGGGCGCGGGGCCGGGGACCTGGTTGGCGATAGCCGGCAGTTCCAGGTCCTGGCCGGGCCAGTCGGCAAAGAGCGTGTTCAGCCTGGAGATCACCTCGTCGGTCTTGAAGTCTCCGGAGACGGCCACGGTGAAGTTGCCGGGGAAGAAGTATTTCTGGTGAAAGGCGATCATGTCTTCCCGGGTGATCGAGCTGATCGAGTCGCCGGTCTGGCGATACTCGGTGGTGGAGGGGTGGTCGCCATACATCAGGAAGGCCCACTCGCGGGATTCGATGGCCGAGGTGGAGGCGTTGCGCTGGGCCAGCCCGGAGAGGATGTCGCCGCGGTGCCGGTCCAGCTCCGCCTGGTCGAAGGCGGGTGTCTGCAGCACCTTGCGCAGGATGGCCAGGCCTTCGTCCATGTCCTTGACCAGGCAGAAGAGGCTGGCCCGTCCAAAGTCATCATTAATGCCCACCGAGATGCTGCCGGCGAGGAAGGCCAGCCGTTCGTCCATCTCGCTGGCCGTCATCCCGCCGGCGCCGCCGTTGCGCATCATGTAGGTGGTCATGGCGGCCAGGCCGGCCTTGTCCACCGGCTCGTACATCGACCCGGTGCGGGCGAGGACGGTAAGCTCGAAAGTGGGCACCACGTGGTTCTCGGCGACAAAGGCCGTGGCGCCGCAGTCCAGCTGGTGCCGGTAGTCCGCCGGCTTCGGCGGGGTGTAGGTCAGTTCGGGATAGGTCAGTTTGTCCGGGTGGTCGACGATCTCACCGGCCGGGGCCGCCACCGCGGCGGCCAGCAGGATCAGTGCCGGCAGGGCAATTCGGCCGGCACGAGAAAAGAATCGGTTCATCATTTGTTTCTCTCCTTTGGCGCTGGGCCTATTCGCTGTCGGCCGCTTTCTTCAGCTCTTCCAGGCGCGCGGCGGCGATGGCGAGCATATTCTCGAGTTGTTCCTTGCGCTCGGGATCTTCAGTCTGGCCCAGGCCCATGTTGATCATCCCGATCACCTGCTCCAGCTGGGCCGGGTCCTCGATGGCCTTGATCCGCTCCTCCATCCCGCCGCCCCCGGGGCCCTGCTTCGGCTCCTCGCCGGCCGGGGCGTTTTTGGTGTTGATGATCAGCACGTTGCGCTGGTCGTTGGCGAAGTAGGTGTTGGCCACCCGGCGGACGTCCTCGGCGGTCACCGCGTCAAGCATCCGCGGGGCGCGGTTCACCTCTTCCCAGTCGCCCATGGCCGCGTTGGGCGCGATCATGAAGAGCACGCCGATCCCGCCCATGATGTCCATGAAACGGATGTTGCTCACCTTCTCCTGGTTCTTCACCTTCTGCAGCTCTTCCGGGGTCACCAGTTCGGCCTTCAGTTCGTCCACTGCTTCGCCGATCGCCGCTTCCAGTTCTTCGGCCTTCACTCCGGCCAGCCCCTCGGCGCTGATCTGGAAGGCGCCGGCATAGCGGCGCGAGTCCTGGCCGGCGCGCACGCCCAGGCCGCCGCCGCCCCTCATCCCCCGGCCGCCGCCGCCCATGGCGCCCTTGGCCAGGCCCTTCTCCTCCACCAGCTTCTTGTAGAGCCGTCCGGTCTTGCCGTTCATGATGCCGGCCAGCAGCTCCAGGGCGTAACTGTCGGCGTGCTTCCAGGCCACGGTGTGATACCAGAGTTCGGCCTGGGGGTCGGTTTCGGCTGCGGCGGTGAGCCGCTTCTCGCCGTACTGCCGCTCTTCCAGGGTCACCACTTCAGGCGGCTCTTTTGCGCCGCGCGGCAAACGCTCGAAGTACTTCCGCACCTGGGTCATGGTCTGTTCGGGTTCGAGGTCGCCCACCAGGATCAGGGTCAGGTTGTTCGGGGCGTAGTAGGTACCGAAGTAGTCCTTGGCCTGCTTGCGGGTGATGCTGTCCAGATCGGAAGGCCAGCCGATCACGTCCCAGTGGTAAGAGGAGGACTTCCAGAACATGGCCGTGAAATCCTCTTCAATCAACCCGGTGGGGGTGGAGTCGACACCGAGGCGGCGTTCTTCCCGGACCACGTCCCGCTCGGAGTAGAACTCGCGGAACACCGGGTTGAGAAAGCGGTCCGACTCCATCCAGCAGAACAGCTCCAGCTTGTTCGCCGGCAGGCGGACGAAATACATCGTCATGTCGTTGGAGGTCATGGCGTTGAGGAATGACCCGCCGTTTTTGGTGTAGGTCTCGTCCAGCTGGTCCTTGATGATCAGCTCACGCTGCTCCTCGATCAGCTTATCGAACTCGGTCTCCAGCTCCCGGAAGCGCTCGGTCTTTGCTTCGGGGTCGAGCATGTCGCTGATTTCGCCCTGCCGCAGTTTCTGGCGCATGATCCCTTGCTCGACCATCATTTCGGCCCGCAGTGCGTCCAGGCGATCCATTATCTCCTTGTCCCGCTGGTAGTCCTTGGTCCCGATGGTCTCGGTCCCCTTGAACATCATGTGCTCGAAGAGGTGGGAGATGCCGGTGATTCCGGTGATCTCGTTGGACGAGCCCACCCGGGCGACGATGGCGGCCATGAAGGTGGGCGTCTCGTGTTTCGGCACGATCAGCACCTGCAAGCCGTTCTCCAGCCGAAATTCCGTGGCCTCCACGGTCTGGGCGGCCGCGGGAACGGCGGCGACCACCATTGCGGCAATGACCATGGCAATGGCGGTGTAACTAATCCTGTTCATCAACATCTCCTTTCCGTTTGGCGTCAACCCGATCGAAGGGATATCAGAAGCGGTGTCCCACCGCTTCCTGTGCCAACAGCCTGTACGTGAATTTGCCGGCCCGAAGGGCTCCACCTTCGGGGAATGGTTTAATTCTTGTAGTTTGTGGGCCGGGAATTGTCAAGCAGAGACATACTTAAATCTGCCTGATAGTCATTTCCGATCATTTATATAGACGAAACAGGCCCCGACGCGGTAAAATAACATATTCAGCGTATGGTACCGGCTTGCCCCGGAGACGTCGGGCGGGCCGGTCGGAATCTTCAATGGATGCAATCAGGGGCGTGCCGCCCCGAAAATCAAGCTTGAGGAGAAACAGAACGTGAAAAAGATCCTTGTAGTTTTGACGATCGTCGCCGTGGTGGGTCTGTTCGGGTACGTGGCCGTCGCCGACTGCGGCAAGTGCGACACCCCCAAGACCGGTGATGCCAAAGACGCGGGTGGCTGCTGCGCGGGCAAGACCGATGAGGCCAAGGCCGCCTGCACTGCCGCCACCGCTGCCGATGCCAAGGGTTGTGCGGCCAGCTGTTCGACCACCACCACAGCTGCTGACGCCAAGGGCTGTGCCGCCACGTGCGCCGGCGTTGCTGTTGTCACTGCCGGCGACAAGGACAAGGCTGCCTGCTGTGCCGGTGGCGCCGCCGTTGTCAATGCCGGTGACAAGGACAAGGCTGCCTGCACAATGGGCGCCGACGGCAAGTGCGACCCCACCAAGTGCAACCTGACCCTTTGCGGCAAGTGCGGCGAGTTCAAGGGCTGCGGCAAGTGCTGTGCTGCCGATGCCAAGGCCTGCGAGAAGTGCGGCCTGACCGCTGGTTCCCCCGGCTGCTGCAAGATGGAAAAGGGCACCGACGCCACCATCTGCAAGTGCGGTGAGATCAAGGGCAGCGAGAACTGCTGCAAGGAAGGCGTGACCAAGTGCGAGGCCTGCGGCCTCAACGCCGGTTCCCCGGGCTGCAAGGCCTGCTGTGAGTCGAAGGAAGCCCACAAGGCCATGGAAGCCAAGGTCACCGCGTAACCTCGGTCAACCGTGAAACGAAAAAGGCCCCCGGGGGATCTCCTCCGGGGGCTTTCTTTTTTTCGGTGATCGCCCTCACTCCGCTGTTGCCGGGAGGATCTCGCGTAGCACCTGCACCATCTGGTCCCTGGTCACCGGGCCCACGTGGCGAAACCGCTCTTTGCCCTGTTCATCCAGCACCACGGTCACCGGCAGCGCGCGGATGCCGCCGAAGCCGTCGATAAAGCTCTTCTCTGCGAGAAGAACCGGGTAATCGATACCGAACCTCCCGGCGGCCTCACCCACCTTGGTCGAACTGCCGCTTTCCGGTGAGATGCCCACCAGGACCACGCCCCGGTCCGCCCACTCCCGGCCGAGAGCGCTGAGCATGGGGATCTCGGCCACACAGTGCCTGCACCAGGTGGCCCAGAAGTTGACCACCAGCACCTTGCCGTGCCAGGTGTCCAGGGTGGCCGGCCGGCCGTCCAGCGTGACCAGGCCGGTGGCGGCCTCGGCTGCCGGCAGTCCGGCGGGTCCGGTTCCCTTCTCGCCGTCGAGCGCCTGATCGCCATCCGGCACTTCCAGCTTCAGCGGCTGGATGGCCTCGAAGCGTTTTTCCCCCTGGTGCAGCACAAGTGTGCAGTCCAGGGGCGGATCGTTGAACAGCTGCACCTGGCGGTTGACATCACCCGTACTGCAGCGAACCGCGGGCCAGGTCACCTCTATCTGGTCGATGGCTTCCGTGCTGCCCAGCCCGATAAACGCCCATGGACTGCTCTGGGAGAGGAAGTTGGAACCGGCATGCAGTTCGCGAAGCCACTCGCGGCCGCCGGCCCGGACCCGGACCCGGGCGCCGACGGCGTCGACGTTCCCCGGATCGGAGCCTTCCAGCCGGACCCGCACCCAGTGGTTGGCGTCACCCGTCCGGTTGTCGAACAGGGCCACCGGTTTACGCAGGGCTGTGACCAGCAGGTCCAGGTCCCCGTCCGCGTCCAGGTCGCCGATCCCCAGCCCGCGGCTGTCGAACACGGAATCCACGCCGGCCACGTGGCCGATCTCGGTGAACTGCCCGCCGTCATTGCGGAACAGCACGTTGTGCTCGTAGCCGTTGAGCGAGCGGTTGCCCAGTTTGAAGCTTTCCTGAATCTTGTCGAAATCGTTCCAGTGTGGCACCACACTGTTCCAGAAGAGCACTCACGTGTCCTCGGACGATTCCCCGGACCAGAACCCCATGGCGCAGTAGATGTCCAGGTCGCCGTCGCGATCGAAGTCCCAGAAGTCGGAGCCCCAGGACCAGTGGGCCATCCAGGTACCTGTTTCCACGCTGATCTCGCGGAAGGTGCCGTCGCCCTGGTTCTCGAACAGGCTGTTGCCCGCGGTCTCGTCCATCAGGTCGCTGATCACCTTTTTGCGCACCAGGCGCTGGATGCCCTTCATCGGGAACCGCTTGTCGTCGAACATCCAGGTGGTGCCGCTGGTCATCTTGCTCACGTAGATGTCCTGGTCGCCGTCGTTGTCCACGTCACCCCAGGAGGCGCTCATGCTGAATCCCCGGCGGGTGATCCCCGAGTCGGCTGCGGCCTGGGTAAAATGCCCGGTGCCGTCATTGATGTAGTAGTGGTCCCAGGCGAAGTCGTTGGCCACGAAGAGGTCCGGGTCACCGTCATCGTCAGCGTCGCCGAATGCCGCGGCCTGGGACCAGGCCGTCTCGGGCAGCCCGCGCTGCTCACCCTCCTCGGTGAAATGGCCGCTGCCGTCGTTCATCAGCAGCAGGTTGCGTGCGCCGTTGGTGGCGAAGAGGTTGGCGAAGAAGTTCTCCGGCGGTCGATACGCAGTGACCAGCAGATCGAGGTCACCGTCCAGGTCCACGTCCGCGGCCACCACCGAGGTGTTCACCGTATCCAGCCCCCGGGCCCCGCTCTGCTCGGAGAGATCCTCGAAGCTGCCGTCGCCCCGGTTGCGGTAGAAGACGTTCAGCGAGTTTGCGTTGGCCAGGTAGATGTCCGGCAGGCCGTCGCCGGTGAGGTCGGTGAACACCAGCCCGCGGGTGTTGCCCTCGTAGCCAGTGCCGGAGCTTTCGGTAATGTCCTCGAACCGGCCGTGCCCCAGGTTGCGGTACAGCCGGTTCCGGCCGCCGCTGCCGAAGCAGGCATCCAGGTCGCCGTCGCGGTCCATGTCGGCCAGGGCCACCCCGCTGCCGGCGTGAATCTCGGGCACGAACACGTCGTGGTCCAGATCGGCGCCGCCCTTGGCATCTTCCTTCAATCCCTGTTCGTGCACCAGGTCGATGCCCGCACCGGCGGCCGCTTCCTCGAAGAACGGAACCGCGGCAAAGGTCTCGTCCCAGTGGACCAGCTGCTGGCCGTGGATCAGCCAGGGGGCATCGCTGCCCTCCCGGGCCACGTCCCAGTGCCACATGCCGCGGTGGGCCCGCCGGCCCTCGGCGGAGTTGCCGTTGACCTCCACCCAGACCTTGATCGAGAGATGGTCCGGGTCCAGCGGTTCGAACTCGTGGAACCAGACCTGCGCCCGGGTCACCTCATTGTAGGCCCCGACCAGGTAGTCCACGAAGGCCGGCACCTGGCCCACGGGGACGGTGCGGTTATCGTCCCGCTGGAGCCGGATGCCGTTCTCTTCGGTGGTCGCCGGCGGCTGCCAGGGCAGTGCTTCCCCCTGCTGGTCGCCCGGGTGATAGAGCGCCAGCAGGGCCGCCCGGTCCCGGTCGCGAAGCGCCCGGGCATAGTCGTACCTCAGGGAGATGGAGCCGTATGACGCATCCTCCTCGGTGAGCGGTTTCACCTGACGCATAGCGCAGGCGGAGGTGAGGGCGATGACCATGGCCAGCACGGCGCATGCCAGTGTGACGGATCGTGAAGCAGGGTCGTTGCGGTGGAGTTTGCTGTTCACGGCTTCAGCCTCCCGGTGCTGTCCTGTACGGCAGTTGGTTTGGCGTGGAGAATCGACACCAGTATATGAAATCGTGGGGATGCTTGGCAAAAAAATGAAAACGCCCCCTCCCGGTGGGGGAGGGGGCCGTGTGGTCGTTTGGATGCGGCGCCATGCCCGTCAGGGCAGGCACCACCGCTCAGGGTGTGGCGGTGAACTCGAAGTAATCCGCGCTCCACAGGTCATTGGTCGGCAGCCCCACCTGGACCCGGATCCGGTAGTTGCCGGTGGGCACGTTCATCGGGATCACGTGCTCCCGCGGGATCACTTTCGTTTCGCCGAGCGTGAAATGGAGGTAGGCCACGCCGAGCCTCCTGGTCGTGCCGGTGGGCAGGATGGCGTCCACCACCACGTAGGCTGCGGTGGGCATCAAGGTCCAGCTTTGCACGTGGACGTCATACGAGAGCGTCTCTCCCAGTGCATAGGTATCGTCCCCCTGGACCAGTGTGGCCACCAGTTTCGAACGCACGGCGTTGATCGTGTCCAGCACCTGGCCTTCGTTGTAGCCCTCCTCCCAGTATTCCACGGTCTGGACCATGTCATGGTTCAGCACATAGTTCAACGGGATGTAATTGTTCTGGGCATACTGGGCATAGATCGATCCGTCATCGAGAAGAAAGAGGATATCGGGATATGTGTCCTGGTAGCCCTGGACGATGCTCAGGCTTTCCTGGTAGTTGAGGGCGATGATCTGGATGCCCTTGGCGGCGTAGTCAGTGGCGATGGTTCCGAGTTGCGGCAACTCCGCAACACATCCTCCTCACCAGGAGGCCCAGAAGTTGAGCAGCATGGTCTTGCCCTGAAAGTCACTGAGACTGTGTGGGTTGCCGTTCACGTCATAGGCGGTGAATTCGATGGCGGGGTCACCGATCTGCGGGCCGGCCAGGACGGCAAGAGAGAGGCAGAGGGTGAGCCCGAAAACAGCGGCAAGCACACCTTTTCGTCTTGTCATGTTTCACCTCGTTTACGGTTGTGGCGGATTGTCCAGCACTCTGGAACTGAACCGGGCCGGTCGGACCCAAGTGTATGTAATTCCGATTATACACGTCTGACAAATCATGTAAATGCCGCTGCCGGTGCCTCCGAAACCCGCCCGGGCTGTGGTAGTATCTCCTCTCGTGCCGGCGATGTCGCTTTACACTTCATCATCTTTCTTTACAATTCTTTGACCGCCCTTGAAGGATGTTAATCCGTTTTTCACGTCTAATGGGGTGGTGGGGCCGAAAGTGACCCCTGGCGGTAATTGAACCCGCAAGGCCAGCTGTTGTCAGACCGGAAAGGAACGGACCTTGAAAAAGTTCATCACCATCGTGTTTGTCCTGGCGATCATCGGCGCCACGGCCTGGTATTTCCTCCGGGATACCGGTGGCGAGGTGTCGTCCTACCGCTTCGTCACCCTCGAGCGGGGTGACCTGGAGTCGGTGGTCTCCACCACCGGAACGCTGGAAGCGGTGACCACCGTGGAAGTGGGGACCCAGGTGTCGGGCATCATTTCCGAGATTTTCGTCGACTTCAACGACACGGTGCGCAAGGGCCAGGTGATCGCCCGTCTCGACCCCACCCTGCTGGTGAGCGCGGTGCGTGATTCGGAAGCAAACCTCGAACGGAACGAAGCGCAGCTCCGCCAGGCCGAAAGGGAATACGCGAGGATCGAGGGGCTCTTCGAAAAAGAGATCGTGGCCGAGAACGAGTTCAACAGCGCCCAGTACGATCTGGAGGTGGCCCAGGCCAGCGTCAAGTCGGCACGGGTGGCCCTGGAAAAAGCCCAGCAGAACCTGGCCTACGCCACGGTCTATGCACCGATCTCCGGCACGGTGATCGAGCGCAACGTGGATGTGGGCCAGACCGTGGCCTCCAGCCTCTCCACACCCCAGCTCTTTCTCATCGCCGACGACCTGGCGAAGATGCAGATCCTCGCCTCGGTGGACGAGAGCGACATCGGCAAGATCAGGGAGGGGCAGGTGGGGCGGTTTACCGTCCAGGCTTACCCCGACGACTCCTTTGAAGGGATAGTGCGCCAGGTACGGCTGCAGTCCTCCATGGAGGAGAACGTGGTCAACTACACCGTAGTGGTGGACGTGGAGAACCCGGGCGGCACCCTGCTGCCCGGGATGACCGCCACGGTGGACTTCCTGGTGGAGACAGTGAGCGACGTGCTCAAGGTGCCCAACGCCGCCCTGCGGTTCAGAGCCACCGAGGAGATGTTCGCCGAGGCACGGGAACGGATGCAAGGCCGGCGTGAAGCCAGGCAGGGCGGGGATGAGGGTGGACCGCGTGGTGAGGGTGAAGGCCGGCAGCGCGGTGAAGGGATGGGCGAGGGCGGCCGGGTACCCGGTGGTGGAATGCCCGGCGGCGGTATGGGCGGCGGGAGGATGGGTGAGATGTTCAGCGGCGGCCAGATGCCCGACGGCATGGGCCTGCTCTGGTATCTCGACGAGGAGGGGAACCTCTCCATGTCCCCGGTGCGCACCGGGATCAGTGACGGTCAATCCACCGAGATCATCGGCCGGCGGGTGGAAGAGGGGATGCAGATCATCGCCGGGGTGACGAAGAGCGAGGCCTCCAGCGGGTTCACCAACCCCTTCCAGAGCCAGAACCAGCAGCCGGGACGGGGCGGCCCACCCCGCGGAGGGTTCTAGGGACAATGGATAACGGAACCGTCATCCGCACCGAGGGGATCACTCGGCATTACCGACTGGGCACCACCACGGTCAAGGCCCTGGCCGGCATCGACTTCTCGGTGGTGAAAGGGGAGATGATCGCCATCATGGGCGCTTCGGGGTCGGGCAAGTCGACCCTGATGAACATCCTCGGCTGTCTCGACTCGCCCACCTCCGGGACCTACGAGCTGGAAGGCATCCGGGTGGACGGGATGAGCCGTGACCAGCTGGCCGACATAAGAAACCGCAAGATCGGTTTCGTCTTCCAGGTCTTCAACCTCCTTGCTCGCACCTCGGCGCTGGAGAACGTTGAACTGCCGCTGCTCTACGACCGCAGCGGGCGCAAGCTCGATTCGCGCAAACTGGCCGCCGAGGCGCTGGAGCGGGTGGGGCTGGCCGACCGGATGGACCACGAACCCAGTGAGCTTTCCGGGGGGCAGCAGCAGCGGGTGGCCATTGCCCGGGCGCTTGTTTCGCAGCCGCCGATCATCCTCGCCGACGAACCCACGGGCAACCTGGACAGCGGCACCACCCTGGAGATCCTCGACCTCTTCAAGGACCTGAACAACCAGGGGATCACCGTCCTGCTGGTGACCCATGAGCAGGAGGTGGCGGCGGTGACCCGGCGGGTGATCAAGCTCCGTGACGGCCGGATCGTCAGTGACAGCCCCACCGGGAACAGCCAGCCGCTAGTCGCGGGGAGGGCCTGCTCATGAGATCGGGAACCCTGATCCGGGTGGCGGTGAAGAGCATCCTGAAGAACAAGATGCGCACCCTGCTGACCATGCTGGGGATCATCATCGGCGTGGGCGCGGTGATCGTGATGGTGGCCATCGGCCTGGGCGCCCAGTCCCAGATCGAGAAGCAGATTCAGAACCTGGGCACCAACATGCTGGTGGTCACCCCCGGGTCGTCCAGCTCGGGCGGGGTGAGCCACGGTGCCGGCAGCCTCAACCGGCTGACTCTCGACGATGCCGAGGCCATCGAGCGGGAGAGCCTGCTGGTCTCGGCGGTCTCTCCGGTGATCATGACCTTCGGCCACCTGGTGGGCGGCACCGGCAACTGGCGCGCGCCCTGTTACGGCGTGAACACCGACTACCAGTACATCCGCGACTGGCCGGTGGCCTCGGGCCGCTTTTTCGACGAGGCCGACATCAGGGCGATGCGCAAGGTGGTGGTGCTGGGCAAGACCGTGGCCGACCAGCTGTTCCCCGACACCGACCCGGTGGGTCTCAGGGTCCAGTTGCGCCACGTGCCGGTGCAGATCATCGGCGTGCTGGCCGAAAAGGGCCAGACCGCCGACGGCAACGACCAGGACGATGTGGTCTTCGCACCCTACACCACGGTGAAGAACCGCCTCTCCGGCCGCAGTTTTATCGCCCAGATCCTCGCCTCCACCTCCTCGCCCGACGACATCCCCGCAGCCCAGGAAGAACTGGCGCTGATCATGCGCGACTCCCACGAGCTGGCCGCCTGGGAGGAGGACGACTTCACCGTGCGCAACCAGACCGAGCTGGCCGAGGCGGCGGAGAGCACCACCGAGGTGATGACCCTGCTGCTGGCCGCCATCGCCGGCATCTCGCTGCTGGTCGGCGGCATCGGCATCATGAACATCATGCTGGTTTCGGTCACCGAGCGGACGAGGGAGATCGGCATCCGTATGGCCATCGGCGCCCGGGGCCGCGACGTGCTGACCCAGTTTCTGGTGGAGAGCATCGTGATGAGCATCCTCGGCGGGGCCATCGGCATCGGTGTGGGTTTTGCCGGGGCGTCGATCATCGGCCGCTTCACCGGCTGGGCCACCACCATCTCGCCGGAGACGGTGATCGTGGCCCTGGTCTTCTCCGCCGCGGTGGGCATCTTCTTCGGCTACTACCCGGCACGGAAGGCCGCGGCCCTCGACCCCATCGAGGCGCTGAGATACGAGTGACCGCGTTGGACAAGCCCCAGTTTCCGCAATGCTAACCGCGGTTTACATATAGCTGGTTTTTGTCCTACCCAAGCACTTTCACCGGCCGTTCTACCGCGACCGCCGGCTGGTCATGAATGGTGCGAGCCTGGGGGCTCATCCGTAGGATCCGGCCGAGAGAGTGGGTGGAAATGGTGTAACATGATCGTCGCTGGAAAAGGAAATCCCGATCCTTAGTTCCGGGAGCGGCGGATACTTTCCGATCCCCCGGGGCAGTCCCGTCCCGTTTGACAGGGTAAAGTCTCTTCTCTATTCTGCAGAGTGTCCTGCACCATCACCGGTAATCAATCCAATCCAGGAGACGACCATGCGGAAATATCGTTTATCCAGTTGGCCGGCGGTATTGGCCACCCTGATTATTCTTCCTGCTATCCTGGCCTG
>JAQAZP010000157.1:0-4059 GCA_032127265.1 Acidobacteriota bacterium | reverse complement strand
GTCACTCTCTTTGAACTGCTTATGATCTCCCCAGGGGAGGTCAAGCCACAATCGGATTGGCCGTTCCGAAGAACCGGAGGAATCAGACAAATGAAGAAAAACGTGAGTGTCCTGTTCACCGGGCTGCTGGTGATCCTGATTTGCACAACCGCCTGGGCCATCGGCGACCTCGACCCGCGGATGAACTATGGCACCTGCGGCTTCACCAGCACCGAGGAGACCTGGGAGCCCGACGCCAGCGGCACCCTGATGAAGCTGGTGACCTACGAGTCCGTGTGTGACACCCCGGCGGCCGGCGACGAGACCATCACCATCACCACCGAGGAGTGGGACGGTGTGAGCCTGGTGACCACCGAAGTGCGTGAGGCCGTGCGCACCCTGATCGGCGGCGTCTACTTCACCACCACCGAGATCTACGACGGCACCATGACCCTCACCGGCAAGGAAGAGCAGACCTACGACTACCGGGTCAGCGACGTGAACATCTGGTTCCAGGACTGGACTTACTACAACTGGAACGGCGCCGGCTACGACCTCTTCGGTTACACCACCAAGACGGTGGAGTGGCTCGGCGGCGAGGACATGGAAATCACCTATATTTACTACGACACCACATTCCGTCTGGATCCCGTGATCCCCGACGACGTGCCGGTGCTCGGCAGCTCCACCTCCAGCTCGCTGCTGCCCCCGTCGGGCAAGGGCGGCGACCACATCGCCTACGAGAACCTGGGCCGGATGTACGACCGCGTGCGCAACGCGATCATCGTCAACCCCAACACCCAGCGTGAAGGGATCAAGATGCTGAGCTCTTCCAGCCAGCCCTTCTCCCACGGTCTCGTGCCGCCTCCGGGCGTTTACGTGGCCGGCGTACTCAAGGGCGACCGGCTGGATGACGCCCCCGGGATCATGGGTTTCAACGGCTTCTGGACCCGCTGGGTCCGCTTCTCCAACGACGTGGGCGGCAACCTCACCGCCCTCTTCGGCTGGACCTCCGACCGTGACCTGAACGAGCCCACCAGCGACTGGTGGCAGGCCCGGGTGCGGCAGGACGCCAACGGCACGCTGCAGTTCATCGAGAACGCCCACCGCTCCGGCGACTCCGATGTGGACCACTACGACACCTATACGCTGCTGAACAGCATGTATATGATCGAATCGCAGACCGTGAAGATCTTCGACTACCATGAACTGAACCCCGGAGACTTCTCCCAGACCACGACGGTGACCGATGCCATGGCCGCACCGGTTTCCTTCGACCACTGGACGGTGTACTTCGACTGATCGATTGATTCCGAGAGAGTGTAAAAGCCCGGGGGGCCTCCCCCGGGCTATTTTTTTCCGGGGAAAGCAGCGGGTCAATGGTTCGCGATGACAGGTCTGGTTACGGCCGGCGGGGGAGGCCGGCCGGTCCTGAAGCGGCCGTGGGGTTGACACCCATCCCGGCCAGGGTCTGGCGGATAGCCTCCGCCCCGGAGTGGTTGGGGTTGCGTCTCAGGGCTTCACTCAGCAGTGCCGCGGCTTTTTGCGGCTGGTTCAGCTCGCGGAGGTAGATGCTCCCGGCATTGATCAGCGGATCGACGAAACGCGTGTCGGCGGCGGCGCTGCGCTCGTAGAGCTGTGCGGCTTCCACCACCTTTCCCTCCTTGTAGTGCACGTGGCCCAGGTTGAACATCGCCGGCGCGCTCCCCGGGTTGTAGTGCAGCGCGGCCTCGAATTGCTCCCGGGCCTTGACCAACTGGTTGTTTTCGAAATAGAGGGTTCCCAGCCGCAACCGACAGACTTCCAGATCTTCCTTGTACTGCAGCGTCCGTTTCCAGCTGGCTTCGGCCTTCTTCAGGTCTCCGACTCTCCTCCAGTAGTTCCCCATGCTGAAATATCCAAGGGGGTTGCGCGGATTCCACTGGATCTCGGCCCTGAACTCCAGGAATGCCCGGTCCAATTCTCCCCTGGAGAGGTGGTAGTTGCCGATATTTAGATGTACGTTGGGGTGTCCGGGTTCAAGCCGCGACACTCGCCGCCACTCCTCGACCCCCCGCTCGTAGTCGCCCTGCTGCTTGTAGATGATTCCAAGGTTGTAGCGGGCGGTGGCATTTTCGGAATTGATGGTCAGCACTTTTTCGTACAGCTGTTTGGCTTCATCCAGCCGGCCCGCTCCGGAGATGGCGTTGGCGTAGTGCATCACCGGCCGTTCCTTGTCCGGGGAATTGGCGATGGAATCCTCCCAGAGGGTCAGGCCGGAGAGCCAGACCTTGTTTCGCTGGAAGGTGGCCACGCTGAGCGCCAGGCCCAGCACCAGGGTTGCCGCCAGGGCGATCCTGCCCGCCCGCTTTGGCTGCGGGGCCAGCATCCCGGGCAGTGCCGCGGCCAGCATCGCCGCTCCCACCATCGGCAGGTAGACCCGGTGTTCGGCCATCAGATCGCGCAAAGGGATGATGGAAGAGGTGGGCAGCAGGGCTGTGAACCAGACAAAGACACCCGCCGCGGCCAGCGGCTGCCGCTTGCGAAGCACCCAGCCAAAGACGACAAGCGCCAGGATCAGCAGCAGGGAAAGGAGCACCGACGGCTCGAAGAGGCTCTCCGAGGTCCGGACATCCGGATCGACATTCTGGTTCACCGGCAGGAAGATCATCACCATGTAGTGCACCACTACCCTGAACTGGCTCAGGAGGTTGCTCCATGGCGAGCGAAACTCGGCCGGGTTGTGGAGCCGAAACATGAAAGCCAGGCGCAGACTGGCGCCCAGCAGGATCAGCAGCAGGAAGGGCAGGTGGTAGCGGACGATGTTTTTCGTCTTCATCATCACGGTGGCGCCCCGGGAGAAAAAGAAGAACTCCAGCAGCAGCAGGATCAATGGGGCGCAGATACCCAACTCCTTGGTGGCCACCCCGAGGATGAAGCTGAGCGTGGCCAAGGCCAGCAGTATGCTCTTTTTCCCCGGCGGGACCGGACCATTCTTCCCCTCGATCCGCGCCGCCAGGAAGCCCACCACCGTGAGCAGTACAAAAGTGGTGCAGAGCACCGAGGAGCGGGAGGCGATATAGGTTACCGATTCTGTCTGCAGGGGGTGCAGCCCGAACAGCACCGTACCCAGCAGGGCGGGGTAGAAGCAGGAAATCGGCTGCCATCCTTCCTCGTCTCTCTCGGCCCTGCTGTTGACCAGGCGGACCAGCAACGAGATGAGGTAGAAGACCAGCAGCATGTTCAGCAGGTGCAGGCCGATATTGACCAGGTGATAGCCGAAGGGGTCGGATCCGCCAAAGTGATGGTTCAGGGCGAAGGTGACAAAGAGCACCGGGCGGAAGTAGTTTGTGGAGATGATGGTGGGCAGGTCAAGACGATGAATCTTGTCGTTATTGACGATGATGTTGTAGTCGTCGAAGTGAAAACTGTGATGCAGGGTGCCGCCGTAGGCGACGCAGAACATGACCAGCACCGCCGCGGCGACCAGGACGTGCCACAAAATGCCGGAGCGTTCAGCCGGCGCTGCGCCGGCCGGCCCGGCTGCCCGTGACCTGGATCCGGAAGCTGACCCGTCCTGAGGTCCGGTGGCCTTGCGCCGGGTGGAGATACTGCCTTTCCGGACCTTAGCCATCGTGTGAATCTTCCTCTGGCGGAATTGATTGGCCGGAGAGCTCTCCTTTGATCAGGGTGATCTCCTGGCTCAGGTGCTTGACCTGGTTGGTCAGGCCGGAAATTTTAACGGAATAGTGGAGGTTGATCAACATCAGGAAGATCAGGCCGAGGATGAAGAGAGTGGTGGTGGGCCAGTAGGCTCCAATGAAGTGGGTGAAGCGCACCAGCAGGTCATATCGCCAGACCACCAGCAGGATGCTGATACCGGTGAAGATCCACAACCAGGAATACTCCTCCCTCAGTTTCCGTTTCCGCACCAGCTCGAAGATGGTCACCAAGATGATGACCGCCAACATGAAAGCGAAGATTTTCTGGCGTAATGGCATCATGAGCTGGTCCCCCCCTTCTCCCCGTTGCGGGAAGGCAGTGAATGCTTGCGGAGCAAGGTCACGGCGATGGACAGAAACATTTTGAAAATATAGTAGA
>JAQAZP010000156.1:0-14898 GCA_032127265.1 Acidobacteriota bacterium | reverse complement strand
TGCAGAGCCTTCCCGCCCGCATCATTTTCCTCTCCACCGCGCCCCGGCCGAATTGACCTTCTCCCCGCGTTCCCTGTAAACTCGCCTCAAGCAGAGCGTCGGACTCCGTCGCCGTATGCGGCTACCTCGGAAAAAGGACATGGCTGAAAGAGAACAGGCCCCGCCGGTGCGTTCGTCGCCCGGCCGTGCCCTGCGTGAGGAGGGATCCAGGCAGATGTCGAAGAGCGAACAGGAACGCCGGGGGTCGAAGCGGGTCGACTCGAAGCTGCAGTTCAAAGCCGCGTTGAGCGGTGCGGACGGGGATGTGCGTCTCTCCTCGTTCGAGACGGTGAACCTCAGTATCTCCGGACTGTATTTCAAGTCCGACCTGCCCCTGGAACCGATGACCAGGTTCGAGTTGGAAATCATGTTCCCCAATGGTAAAGGCACCGCAGGCGAGGCCGGCGGGCTCATGTCGGTCAAGGGCGAGGGCACGGTTGTCTGGTCCGCACCCGACGTGGACGATCCGAAGGGCAGCCGCTTCGAAGTCGGTGTCTTCTTCTCCCGTCTCGACCTGGCGGGGAAGAAACGGTTGGCTGCACATGTGGCCGGAGCGGGGCAAACGGTCTGAGGGGAACCGGCCATGGACCAGCAGGTCAAGCGTGCCGCCGAAGCGGTTCGGAATGCCGGGGCGTTGCTGATCACTGCCGGCGCCGGTATCGGCGTCGATTCCGGGTTGCCCGATTTCCGCGGCAACGAGGGGTTCTGGAAGGCCTATCCCCCCATCGCCCGCCTGGGCATCTCCTTTGTCGACATGGCCAATCCTGCCTGGTTCCAGCGGGATCCGGCGCTGGCCTGGGCCTTCTACGGACACCGTCTGAATCTCTACCGCCGCACCGTGCCCCACCAGGGCTTTCACCAGCTGCGGCAGCTGGGACAGGGCAAGCCCGGCGGCTGTTTCGTTTTCACCTCCAACGTGGACGGCCAGTTTCAAAAGGCCGGGTTTGACCGTGAGCTGGTGGAGGAGTGCCACGGATCGATCCACCACCTGCAGTGCTGCACGCCGTGCAGCGGCGCCATCTGGAGAGCCGATGGCGTGGAAGTGGCGGTGGACGAGGAGGCCTTTCAGGCCCGCAAGCCGCTGCCCCTCTGCCCGGACTGCGGCAGCCTGGCCCGCCCCAATATCCTGATGTTCGGCGACTGGCACTGGAACGTCGAAAGGGCCGAAAGACAGGGCCAACAACTTCGCCACTGGCTTGGCGACGTCCGAAACGCGGGTCATGCCATTGCCGTCATCGAGGTGGGGGCCGGCACGGCGGTGCCCACGGTGCGATACCTTTCCGAAGAGGTGGCCGGTGCACCGCAAGCCACCCTGATCCGCATCAATCCCCGCGAGCCCCGGGTGCCAGCTGAGCGCCACGTATCCCTGTCCCTGGGGGCAGCCGAGGCCATCGGCCGGATATTCCACGCCTGCTGTAAAACCTGACCCGGGGTCTGCCCCACGCGCCTCCCTTGCCTCACTCACGGAACCAACACCTGATTTTGTCGTTTTACCTTTGAAGAGCGAGCCGGGGCCCGAACAGGGTCTGTCCGGGGCTGCTCCGGTTTCTGTCCGGGGGGGCTGGCGGTTTCATGTTTCCTGATTACCAGTGGAGGAGTTGATGAGCAGACCAAAGTGGTTCCTGCGTGCCTGGTGTATCCTGGTCCTGGCCGCCGCAGCCCCGTGGGCCGTGGCCGGCGATGCCTACCTGCAGCAGTCGGACATTCACGGCGACCGCATCGTCTTCAGCGCCGAGCGCGACCTCTGGACGGTTGCCTCCGGGGGCGGGACGGCGGTCCGGCTGACCACCGATGACGGCAACGAGTATTTCCCGCACTTCTCCCCCGACGGGAAGCTGATCGCCTTCTCCGGGGCCTATGGCGGCAACCTCGACGTCTACGTCATCCCGGCCGCGGGCGGCGAGCCGCAGCGCCTCACCTGGCACGGCGGCCCGGACGAGATGATCGGCTGGATGCCCGACGGCAAGCGGGTGATCTTCCGCAGCCTGCGCAGCGACCCCATGGGCACCTGGCGCCTCTTCACCGTCGACCTCCAGGGCGGCGACGCCGAGGAATTGCCCCTGGGATGGGCGGCCCGTCTGGACGTGGACCGGGAGAGCGGGACCTGGGCCTTCAACCGGCGCTCCCGGGACACCCGGAACTGGAAACGCTACCGCGGCGGCACGGCCACCGACATCTGGGCCGGCGACCCTGAGAAGGGCGATTTCCGCCTGCTGTCCGACTTTGACGGCATGGATGCCTTTCCCATGTGGCACGGCGGCCGGATCTACTTCATCAGCGACCAGGGCGGGACGGTGAATCTCTGGTCCATGGCCGCCGACGGCTCGAACCGGCGCCGGCACACCGAATTCGACAAGTGGGACATCCGCTGGCCGGCCATGGGCCCCGACGGCCGGATCGCCTTCTGCCTCGCGGCGGACATCCACGTCTTCGACCCGGCTGATGGCCGCGAAAAGAAGATCGACGTCGAACTGCCCAGCGACCGGGTGCTGACCCGGGTCCGCTACCCCGATGCGGCGCGCTCGCTGGAGTGGTTCTCGCTCGACGCCGAGGGGGACCGGCTGGCCGTGGTGGCCCGCGGCGAGATATTCTCCGTCCCGGTGGAAGAGGGCGTCACCCTGCCGGTGACCCGGGGCTCCGGGGCGCGGGAACGCGAGGCGACCTTCGATCCCCAGGGCGAGCGGATCCTCTACACCTCCGACGAGGCGGGCGACGACGAATTCAGGGTGATCGACGCCTGGGGCCGCGGCGAGCCGGAGGTGGTCAAACCGGTGGCGAAAAAGAGTGCCTGGCACTATGCGCCGGCCTGGTCCCCGGACGGCAAGCTGGCGGCCTTCTCCACCAGCGACCTGGGGCTCTACACCATGCCGGCCGGGGGGGGCGAGGTCACCGAGGTGGCCCGCAGCACGAACTTTGCCATCCGGGAGTATGTCTGGAGCCCGGACGGCCGCTGGCTGGCCTACACCCTCACCCTGCCCTCCGAGTACACCTCGATCTACATCTACGATACGGTGGAGAAGAAAACCCACCAGGTCACCGGCGACTATTCCGAAGACCGTTCGCCGGCCTGGGACCCCGATGGTCGCTACCTCTATTATGTCTCCTCGCGGGCGGTGAACCCCTTCCTCGGGCAGTTCGACTGGAACAACGTCGAGCAGAAAAACGACAAGCTTTACATGGTGCTGCTGCGCAAGGACCTGGAGAACCCGCTGGTGAAGACGGCCGGGCTGCCGCCGGAAAAGGAGGCGGAGAAGGAGGACAAGAAGGACAAGGGCAAGAAAGACGGTGAGCAGGGCGGAAAGAACGGGGACAAAGAGGAGAAGGGCGAGGACAAGGAGGACGCCGAGGCGGCGCCGGACCCGGTGGAGATCGACACCGCGGGCCTGGAGGCCCGGACGCTGGAGCTTCCTGTGGACCGCGGCAACTACACCGGCCTGGAGGCCACCGCCAGCCACCTGTTTTACATCAGCGTGCCGGTTCGGGGCATGGCCGAACAGCCGGGGCTGTTCCAGGAAGACGGACCCACGGCGTCGCTGTACGCCTTCGACCTGAAGAAGAAGGAATCGAAACCCTTCGTCGAGGGGATCTCCGGCTACACCATCGCCGCCAAGGGCGCCAAGATGGCCATTCTCAAAGGGCCCGGCGAACTCTACGTCACCGCCACCGCCGCACCCCCCGGCCCGGCGCTGGCCGAGTCGAAAGTGGATCTCTCGGGGATGGTGATCGAACTGGACCCCCGGGAGGAGTGGGCCCAGATATACCACGAAGCCTGGCGGCGGATGCGCGACTTCTACTGGGACGAAGAGATGAGCGGGCTGGACTGGGAGGCGATCAGGGACCAGTATGCTTCGCTGCTGCCCCGGCTGACCACCCGCGGCGACCTCTCCGACCTGATCGGCCAGATGTTCGGTGAGTTGAACACCTCGCACACCTACGTCTTTGGCGGCGACATGGGCGTGCGGCCCACGCCGGTGTCCACCGGCCTGCTGGGCGCCGACCTGCTGCGTGAGGGCCACGCCTTCAAGGTGGCGAAGATCTACCGCGGTTCGGCCCCCGACCGGGTCAGCTCGCCGCTGGACGAGCCGGGGGTGGAGATCGCCGAGGGCGATTACATCCTGGCCGTCAACCGCCGGCCCTTCGACGGCCGCCGGCCGATACACGCCTGGCTGGAGAACACGGCCGGCCGGCCGACCCTGCTCACGGTGAACGGCAAGCCGGAGATGGAGGGGTCGCGGGAGGTCCTGGTGACCCCCATGGCCAGCGAGGCCGACCTGCGCTACTCCCACTGGGTGCGCGAGAACCGCGAATACGTGGCGCGGAAAACCGGCGGCCGGATCGGCTACATCCACCTCCCCGACATGTGGACCGACGGGCTGGTGGAGTTCAACACCTGGTTCTACCCCCAGCTGGACAAGGAGGGGATGGTGGTGGACACCCGCTGGAACGGCGGCGGCGCCGTCTCGCAGATGATCCTCGAACGGCTGCGCCGGCCCCTGCTCTCTTACTCGCGGGTTCGCGGCGGCGGCGTCGGCACCTATCCCGACCGGGTGCTCAAGGGCCCCTTCGTGGTGCTGATGAACCAGTTCAACGGCTCGGACGGGGACATCTTCCCCAAGGCGGTGCAGCTCAACGGCCTGGCCCCGGTGATCGGCATGCGCTCCTGGGGCGGGGTGGTTGGCATCTATGGCGCCCGGTCGCTGGTGGACGGGGGGTTGGTGACCAATCCCCAGTCCGCCTGGTGGGACCCCCGGGATGGCTGGGAGCTGGAGAATCACGGTGTGGACCCGGACATCGAGGTGGAGAACATGCCCCAGGATGTGGCCCGGGGAGACGATGCCCAGTTGGACCGCGGGATCGAGGAAGTGTTGCGGCTGCACCGTGAACATCCGCCCTTGGAACCCGGTTTCGGGGATGTCCGCGACCGGAGCCGCAAGGCGTTCAGGAACGAGTAACATGTGAAGCGCTTCCCGGGCCGTCCCGACCGGTGGACGGCCCGGGAGTACATTCTTCTGTAGAGACGATCCGGTGGCGGCGTACGCCGGTAATCGTCGGTTCCGCTGCCGCCGATATGCTGAATGAGAGGAACCTCACCCGCCGGCGAGGGGCGTTAATGGTGTATTCTGTACCGGGCACCTGTTGGTGCCTGACGTCTGGAATGGACCGGGTGAAGAAATGATTGGCGAGACCACGAAAAGTATCTCCCGGATTTTCGGCCTCGACGCGATCACCAGGAATGAACTCTGGCAGCACGTGTTCGAAGCCATCGAGGAGTATGCGGCAAAGGTGGCCGGGCGGCCGGTGGCGCCCTCCCTCAGTCCGGAGAAGATCCGCGGCCTGCTGGCCGTGGTGGATTTCAACCGACCCCAGGAACCTCACGGCATTCTCGAATTCGTGACCAACGGGCTGTGGGACAACCAGGTGCACACCCCCCACCCCCGGTATTTCGGCCTGTTCAACCCCGCCCCGTCAGCCATGGGGATCGTGGCCGACGCCCTGGTGGCCGCCTTCAACCCCCAGCTGGCGGCCTGGAGCCACAGTCCCTTTGCCGTGGAGATCGAGCGGCTGGTCCTGATCGCGCTGGGAAAGCGGTTCGGCTACGATGAAACCACCGGCTTGAGCGGGACATTCACCGGCGGTGGGGCGGAGGCGAATCACACCGCCATCCTCGCCGCCCTGGAACAAGCCTTTCCCGCCCTTTACCGCACCGGCGGTCTGCGCAGTCTGCCCGCCCAGCCGGTGCTCTACATCTCCCTGGAAGCGCACCACTCCCTGGTCAAGGCCGCCTGCGCCTGCGGCCTGGGCGAACGGGCGGTTCGCCGTGTCCCGGTTGATGGAGATATGCGCCTTGATACCCGGGCGCTGGAGCGGATGATCGCGGAGGACCGTGCCGCGGGAAACATGCCCTTCATGGTGACGGCCACCGCCGGCACCACCAATTGCGGCGCGGTGGACCCCCTTGACGACCTGGCCGGACTGGCCGTCAGAGAAAAGCTCTGGCTGCACGTGGACGCCGCCTGGGGCGGCGCCGCCGTGCTGCTCCCTGAACTTGCCGGTCTGATGCAGGGGATTCACCTGGCGGATTCCATTACCTTTGACGCCCACAAGTGGCTTTCCGTTCCCATGGGTGCCGGGATGTTCCTCACCCGTCACGATGACATCCTGGGCCGAGCCTTTGGTATCCATGCCGACTACATGCCCGCCGAGGGCCGGAAACTTCGTGTGCAGGATCCCTATGCCGGCTCCCTGCAGTGGTCCCGGCGGTTCATCGGGCTCAAGGTTTTCCTGACCCTCGCCGTGGCCGGGTGGGAGGGGTGTGCCGCGGTGATCAGGCATCAAACGGCCATGGGGGAGCTGCTGCGGCACCAGTTGCGCGAATCGGGATGGGAAGTGGTCAACCCCACGCCGCTGCCCATCGTCTGCTTTGTCGACCGGCTGAACGGCGAAGGAAGCACGGCCCGTTTCATCGAGGAGGTGGCCGCCGAGGTCATCAGTTCCGGCGAGGCGTGGATTTCGGCGACCCGGCTGGCCGGCCGGAAGCCGGCGCTGCGAGCCTGCATCACCAACTACAACACCGGTGAAACGGATGTCACCGCCCTGGTGAGGTCGCTCGATCGTGCCCGGCGCGCCGTCCTTCGTTCGCTCCGGCTCCAGGATCAGCGCTGAGCGTCCCCGCACCATGACGAACAATCCGTGGTCCCCGTCCGTATAGAGGGTGTTGCCGTAATCGAAGAGCGGCACATCGTGTGAAACTGATGAAACCGGGAGGTTGCACCATGGAAAACGGTACCCCTGCATCGGAACCCGCTGCCCCGGAGGCCAAGGTGATCCGCTCGACCACGGATTCCCAGGCCCACACCTTCGGCATGCTCTGCCACCTCAGTGCCCTGGTAGCTCTTGTCGGAATTCCCTTCGGCAACATCATCGGCCCCCTGATCGTTTGGCTGTTGAAGAAGGATGATCACGAGTTCATCGACGACCAGGGCAAGGAGTCGCTGAATTTCCAGATTACCGTGACCCTGGCCATGATCGCCTCGGGCATTCTCTGCTGCATACTGATTGGTCTGCCGTTGCTCTTCCTGACCATTGTGGCCGGTCTGATCCTGACCATTGTCGGGGCCGTAAAGGCTTCCGCCGGCGAACGCTATCGCTACCCCTTCACCATCCGGCTGCTGCGCTGACCAGCCGCAGTTCTCGCCGATCCGGTACTGCGGACAATTGTGCCGGCGGGATTGACGTTCTAACGACGTCTCGCCGGCCTGTTCCTCACGGCCTCCTATCCCCACCATGTGCCATGCGTGTTGAAGAGCGCCGCCGATTTGTTTAGAGTAGCCAGGATCAATCGGGCAACTCAACAGGCACCAGTCGAGCGGAGTAGATGGGAATACGTATCTTTCACACGGCGGACCTGCACCTGGGAATGAAATTTACCCGGGGCTACCGTCCCGAGGTGCAGGCGGCGCTGGTGGATGCGAGGTTCGAGACCCTGGCCGGCATGGTCCAGACGGCCAACCGCGAAGAGTGCCGTCTGTTTGCCGTGGCCGGGGACATGTTCGACAACCGGCAGGTGACCAAGCGGGACGTGGTGCGGGCCGCCGAGGCCCTGCGGGCGTTCGAAGGCCGCCTGGTCCTGGTGCTCCCGGGGAATCACGACTACATCCAGGCCGGTGACGACACGCTCTGGAACTGGTTTCGCGAGGCCGCCGGCGAACGGACGCTCCTGCTGAGCGAGGCCCGGCCATACGACCTGCGGCCCTATGATGTCGAGGCGGTGGTCCATGCCGCCCCCTGCACCGCCAAGCACTCCTCCACCAATGCCATCGGTTGGATCGAGCCGCCATCCGGGGTGGGCGCCGAACTCCATCACCTGGGTATGGCCCACGGCAGCGTCACCGGGCTCTCCATCGATTTCAACGACGCCTACTATCCGATGACGCCCCGGGAGCTGGAAGCCTGCGGTATGGACCTCTGGCTGTTGGGGCACACCCATGTCCGCTTCCCTGAAGCGGAGAGCGGCAGCGGGGCGCGGTACTTCTTTCCCTCCACACCCGAACCCGACGGGTTCGACTGTGCGCACCCCGGTCATGCCTGGATCATCGAGCTGGCCCCGGACCGCACGGTGTCCCACCGCTCGATCCAGACCGGCCGGTTCAGCTTCCATTCCCTGGAGCGGGTCCTGGCCGGCGAAGAGGACCTCGCCGCGCTGGTCTCACTGATCGAGGATCTGCCGCGAGAGTCCGCGCTGGTGAAACTCAAGCTGTCCGGCCGGGTGCCGGGGAGCATCCATGACCGGAGGGGTGAGCTGGTGACGCGGCTGGAAGAGCAGGTTTTGCATCTGGAGTGCGACCTCGGAGACCTGCTGCGCGAGGTGACCGCCGAGGATATCGATCGGGAATTTACCGAAGGCTCCTTTCCCCACCGCCTGCTCCACCGCCTTTCCGCCCCTGACGGCGACAGCCTGGCGCTGCAGATGGCCTATGATCTCATCCGGGGGGCCGGCTCATGATCATCACCCGCCTGCGCCTGGCCCCCTTTGCCGGCATCGTTCAGCGGACCGTGGAATTCCGTCCGGGCCTCACCGTGGTGCTGGGCCCCAACGAGGCCGGCAAGAGCACCCTGATGGCCGCGCTGCGCCTGCTCCTCTTCATGCCCGCCGAATGCGGCAAACGCCGCTTCCAGAAAGAGGTGGCCCGGTTCATGCCGCTGGGCGGCGGCGACACCATCCGCGCCGAGCTGGACTTCCGCATCGCGGATGCCGGAGACGGTCTGTTTCGGCTGGCCCGGTCCTGGGGCGAAGGGGCGCGCTCCGAGCTTACCCTGCCCGACGGCACTCTGCTGGCCGGTGACCAGACCGTGCAGCAGCAGCTGGACGAACTGCTGGGGTTTCGTGAAGGCACCTGGCGCACGGTGCTCTTTGCCGGGCAGTCGGCCGTGGCCGACGCCCTGGGCAGCCTGGACCGTGACGGGGACCCGGTGACCGACCTGGCCGCGATCCTGCGCCGGGCGGTGTTTGAAACCGACGGCATCTCCATCGAGCAGCTGGAGCGGGCCATCGAGATGCAACACGGCGCCTGTTTCCGCCGCTGGGACCGCGAGCTGAACCGGCCGGAAAACAACCGGGGCATCGACAACCCCTACAGCCGTGAAGTGGGGCGCATCCTCCAGGCGTTCTATGACCGGGAACGGGCCCGGCGGGCCCGCGACACAGCGCTGGCGCATGAGCGGGAACTGGACGAGATGAACCGTCGGTTGAGCGAGCTGGCCGCCGAGACGGAGGGCCTTTCCCTCTTTCTCGACCAGAACCGCCAGGCGGCCGAGGATGCGCGCAAGCGAACGGTGATCGAACTGGAGCGGCAGGCCCTGGGACAGGTGGAGGAGGCGTTGCGGCGGATAACCACCGCCTGGCCGGTCACCGAGCAGGAGGTGAAAGGGCTGACTGAACGGCGGAATTTGCTGATCGAGGCCGATACCGTTCTGGCCGCCGAGCTGGAGCGTTCCGCAACGGCGGCCGCCGCGCGCCGGAACGTGGAAAAGCTGGAGCGGGCCGAACGGGAGCACAAGGCCTGGCTCCAGGCATCGGCCGCATTGTCCGGACTGCCGGCGGTGAGTGAGGATGACTACCGCTCGGCCGTTTCCCTGGACCAGGAACTGCAGCAGTTGACCGCCGGTCTGCGGGCGGGCCGGATCACGCTTTCCCTGATCCCCAGGGTCCCCCTGGAACTGACTTCCAGGAACGATGTGGACGACCCGGCGGCTCACCGGCTGGCTGCCGGTGAGTCTCTCGACCTGGTGGCCGGGGGACAGATCAACCTCGAACACCCGCAGTGGTCGCTGACGGTGAGCAGTGGTGAGGCCGACGTGGGCGAGCTGCGCCGGCAATTCGGGCGTCTCTCGACGGAATATACCGCCCGGCTGGACTCGCTGGGGTTTTCCTCCCTGGCCGATGCCCGGGCCGCCAGGGAGACCAGTGCCGCCGCGCAGCGGGAGGCCGAGACCTGCCGCCAGCGGCTGGTCACGGTGCTCGACGGGGAGACCATCGAGGCCCTGCGCAAGCGAAGTCCGGCCGGACGGGACGAAAGCGGCCACCGGCCGGTGGAGGTGATCGCCCGGGAACAGGGTCGGACCAGCGGGGAGATGAGGGAGATCGAGGGGGCGGTGACCGCGAAGGAGCAGCAGCTCTCCGCCTGGCAATCCGAATACGGGTCGATGGACAATCTGCTGGACCGGCTGCTGGAGAAGCGGTCGGCTCTCAAGTCGGCGGAACAACGCCTGGCTTCGCTGAGCCCGCTGCCCGACGGGATGGGAGCGGCCGCTGACTTCGTGGACCGCTTCGAGACATGTCAGGCGGACTTCCAGCAGAAGAGCGAACTGCTGACCCAATTGAAAATGGACCGGCTGGAACTCCAGGCCCGGGGACCCCGGGAGACCATGGAGGAGGCGGAAGCGGCTCTTCGGGAGGCGCTGGCGGCGGAACAGCGGGTGCTCCGGGAAGCCGAAGCGGTGGAACGCATACGTGAGGCGTTCGCCGAGGTTCGCTCTTCCCTCGACGCCGAGACCATGGACCCCTGGATCGAGCAACTGGAACAGGTTGTGCCCCGGCTCACCGCCGGCCGTTACCAGGGTGTGGGTGTGGGGCAGGGCAGCGGCGCCCGGTTGCCGGGCGGTACGGAAGTCCCCGCCGACCGGCTCTCCATGGGGACACGGGCCGGGGTGGGGCTGGCCGTCCGCCTTTCCATGGCCCGTTACTTTCTCAAGGACACTGACGGCTTCCTGATCCTCGACGATCCCATGGTGGACATGGATCCGCAGCGGCAGGCCGCGGCGGCGGCAGTGCTCGGCGAGTTTGCCGCCGAACGGCAGACCATAATTTTTACGTGTCATCCCGCCCATGCAGATCTGCTGGGTGGTTGCCTGGTGCAACTGGATTCGCCGGGCAGGGAGGAGCGATGATCGAAGAACGGCCCATCAGTGCCATCGAGCGGCCCGACCAGACGCTTTGGCGCTACTATCTCCTTTCGGCCTTGGTCAGCGGGCCGCTCTTTCCCCTGGTCAGCCTCCCGCTCTGGTTCCGCTACCACACCATGCGCTACCGCTTCGGTGAGGAGGGCGTTTCCATGAGTTGGGGCGTTCTGTTTCGCAAGGAGATCAACCTGACCTATGCTCGGATTCAGGATATCCACCTGGTGAGCAACTTTGTCGAGCGCTGGCTTGGCCTGGCCCGGATCCAGATCCAGACGGCCAGCGGCAGCGCCAGGGCGGAAATGACCATCGAGGGAATTCCGGAATTCGACCAGCTGCGAGATTTCCTCTACTCGCGTATGCGCGGCGCCCGGGGGATAGCTGATCCCGCAGCCCGGGCCGCGGTGCCGGATGGAGGCGTGAACATACCCGATGCCACCGCCCCCGCCGGCCTGGCCGCTGTGCTGGACCAGGTGGCCGACGAACTGCGCGCCGTCCGCCGGCTGCTGGAAAAAGGCGGAAACAGGGGCGGGGCGGATGAGTAGGGAAAGCGGGCCGCTGGGCCGTCTGATCACCCGCTGGCTCCGCGTGCCGGCAAGACCCAAGCCGCCGGCCGGCAGCCCCGGGTCGGTGCGGGTCTTCAATGCGGCCCGCGGGTTCTACCGCTACCGCCTGGTGCAGTGGGGCCTGAGCCAACTGGGGACGATCATCGGTATCGCGGCCGGCTACTACTTCGTCCTCGGCCGTTTCCAGTTCGGTCCGTTCACCATTGGCCACAGCCTGATCCAGATCTTCGAGCTGATCGGTCTGGGGCTCTTTGTGATCCAGCTTCCGTTCACCTTCATGATGGTCGACCTCGACTACCGCTACCGCTGGTACATGATCACCGACCGCAGCCTGCGGATCCGTGAAGGATTGCTCACGGTCCGGGAGCAGACCATGACCCTGGTCAATATCCAGAACCTTTCCATCCGGCAGGGGCCGCTGCAGCGGATGTTGGGCATCTCCGACCTCCAGGTGCGGACCGCCGGCGGCGGCGGCGGGGACCCCGGCGGGAAAGGGGGGAAGCACGATAAATCGGCCAACATGCACCTCGGCTATTTCCGCGGGGTGGACCGGGCCGGGGAAATCCGCGATGTCATCCTGGACTGTCTTCGCGGCCAGCGTGATGCCGGCCTGGGCAACCCGGACGATCCGGCGTATCCCTCCACCGCCCTGTTGACGGTTGGTGCACCGGCCGCGGAAGCCGATCCGCTGCCCGCGGCCGCCCGGTTGCTGGAGGAGGCCCGGGGGTTGCGCGCTTCCCTGGAACAGGCGGTGGGACGATGATCGACACCAAAGCCGCGCTCGAGGACGTGGTGGACCTGATCCTCGAAAAAGGCAGCGTGGCGCTGGACACCGAGTTCTTCTGGGAGCGGACATTCTACCCCCGTTTGGGGGTGGTGCAACTGGGCCTGCCCGACGGCTCCTGCCGGCTGGTGGATGCGCCGGCCATCGGCGGGTTCGAGCCCGGCGGCCTGCAGCCCCTGGGGCGGCTGCTTGGTTCCCGCAAGGTGCTGAAGATCCTTCACGATGCACCCCAGGATCTGATGATTCTCAGCCGTGCTGCCGGCACGCTGCCCCGGAACATTTTTGATACCCGCTATGCCGCCGGATTTGCCGGTCTCAGCGCCACCACTTCGCTGGGCAACCTGCTGGCGGATCTGTTCGACATCCACCTGCCCAAGACCGAAACCCGCGCCGACTGGCTGCACCGTCCGCTCACCGACCGGCAGGTGGCCTATGCCGAAGACGATGTGCGGCACCTCCACGCCGCACGGGACGAGCTGCTGCGCCGGGCCTCGGCCCGGGGGACGGCCGTCTGGCTGGGAGAGGAGCTGGCAAGCCTCGACGATCCGGCGGCTTACCAGGACCGGGATCCGAGCCAGCAGTTCATAAGGGTCAAGGGCACCGGACGGCTGAGCAGCCGCGAACTGGCCGTACTGCGCGAGCTGGCCGCCTACCGCGAAGAGACGGCCCGCAGGAGGGACCGGCCCCGTGGGCGCGTGCTGGCCGACAAAACCCTGATCCACCTGGCCAGGGTTCAGCCGCGAACGATGCAGGCATTGATCGGCAGCGGCAGGGTGAGCGACCGCACCGCCCGGCGGTCGGGCACGGCCATTCTTCAGGCGGTGGAAACCGGCCTGGCTCTGGATCAGCGGGACTGTCCTCCACGCACCGCGAACCACAGGATCACCGGTATCTCAGGACCGCTGGTGGATCAGGCCCTGGAGATAATGAGGAAAGCGGCTGACCGGCAGGGGATCGACCCGGCCCTGGTGGCCCCGCGGGCCGAGGTCAAGGCGCTGCTTTCCGCCGGGTCGGGAGCACGGCCGGGGGATCACCGGCTGCTTCAAGGCTGGCGGCTGAAACTCGTGGGGCGGGATCTGGTGGAGCTGCTTCGCCGGTTCGAGGAGCGTGAAAGCTGATCAGCGGGAAAAGGGACACGGTATCCAGACCCCGGGGGGCCCGGATACCGGGATCGAATCGAATCAGGAAACGGTGGGGGCAACCTGGAAGCCCTCGATGTACTCCAGGTCGGACGCACCGCGGAGCGATTCCATGTAGGCGTTGAAGGCGGCTTCCTTGTTCTGCCGGTCGAGGAAACCTTCCACCTGGGTCTGCACTTCGTCCAGCGGCGTGATGCCGGCGGGCTGCCTACTGGTGACCTTGATCAGGTGGTAGCCGAAGCGGGTTTCCACCACGTCACTCACCTGACCCACTTCCATGGCGAATGCGGCGTCAGAGAAGGGCTTGACCATCTTTTCGCGGGTAAAGAGCCCAAGGTCACCGCCCCGTGCCTTGCTGGGACAGTCCGAATGCTCGCCGGCCAGGGCGGCGAAGTCGGCACCATTGTCGATTTCGATTTTGAGGTCTGCCAGCTGCTGGCGCTTCGCCTCTTTCGCTTCCGGGGTGTCTTCAGCCGCGCTGTTGATCAGGATGTGGCTGGCCTGGACCTGCTCCGGCAACACGAACTGATCCGGATTGTCGCGGTAGTACGCTTCCACGTCCTCCTGGGTCACCGCCTTGGCATTGGCCAGCTTATCGGTGAGCAGCGTTTCAATGGTCAGATTTTTGCCGATTTCAGCCCGGAACGACTCCTCGGTGAAGCCCATGGAGGTCAGAGCGTTCTGGAATTCCGCCGGTGACGGCGCACGGCCGGCGAACTTGTCGTATTGCTTCTGGATCTCCTCGTCGGCCGCCTTCACGCCCGCCGATGCTGCCGCCTCGAGCAGCAACTGCTGATCCACCAGATTGTTCAGGGCCTGCTGGGCCATCTGGCCTTCCATGCCCGGAGGAATCTGGCCCCGCATCTGCTGGGACATTTCCGTGATTTTCTTTTCCACCTGGGCCTTGGTGTACTCGGTGCCATTCACCGTGGCCACCACGGCGTCGGGTTCGAGACCCTCGAGGGGATTAACTAAGGGAGCCGGTACGGCATCTTCAACCACTGCAGTGTCCACATCGGTGGCGTCCGCCACCTCTTCGCCGGAACCGCCGCAACCCGCTGCCAGCAGACAGCAGGCGGTGACGAGGAACATGTAAATCAAACCCTTTTTCATTTCAATCTCCTTGGGGCATGAAAAAAACCACCGGTCCCTGCCGGAATGCCGGTGACCCGCTGTCACCACCCTTGCGGAAGGATGGTGATCGGTGAAAGACGTCTCAATTTGATGCCTTTTCAGTATCCATTGAATTCTACCCACCGGCCCGGGGCCAAGTCAACGCCTGCCTTGTCCATACAACAGTCTTTGATCAGGTATCTCAAGAGTCGGGCCGGTATCTCTGTCTTCGCTCACGGGTCTCGAGTTCACGTGAGGGGTATCAGGAACCTCTTGACATTTCGCTCAGACAGAGATACCG
>JAQAZP010000155.1:0-3901 GCA_032127265.1 Acidobacteriota bacterium | reverse complement strand
GCCTCGCGCTGCGGGAAATCAGGCTGCAGCCGACTGCGGACGGCGGGCTGGATCTGATACCGATCACGACCGCTGATCCCTGACTGAAGAGTTCACAAAGGACAATGTCTCAAGCGCGCACCTGCGTGCCGGAGCAGCAGTGCCGCGGACACTTTCGAAGAGGCCCCAGTCGGTTGTCGGGAACATGACTCTCCCCCTTGTGTCCCGTTACACTGTCTTATCGACCCACTCGTAACGCTTTCGCAGGTCGTTGTTCCATTCGTGCTTCAGGCGTCCGTCGTACTGCAATCGTCCGACTACGATTCCGGCATCAATTCCGAGCCGATCGGCGAAACCCCGGACGGAGAAGGGAGTAAAGATTCCGTGCTTGAGAAAACGCTCATAGACCTTGGGTGGAATAAGTGTATCGGCGGCAAAACAGTCAGCAGCAGTTTCCTGTTCCGCCTGTTCAGGAGCGGCGCAGTTATCCTCGAGAAATACGGCCTGACGGTCATGCAACATGACATGACCGATTTCGTGAAAAAGGCTGAACCAGAAGATATCCGCCCACTTTCCACGGATGGTCAGCAGGAGCACGGCCTTCTCGCGCCCGAGCCAAAAGGTCGCCCCATGGGCCTTCGTGCCGGGGAAATGGGGGCAGACAACCAAAGCAACCCCGGTGCTCGCCAGCAGTTCGCTCAGGGGCCCGAGGAACTCATTCGGCGTCAGCAGGGTCATTGCTCTGATCTTCATGAGGGATTCCTGGAGTAGGGGCTTATTGAAAGAAGCACAGGCGATTCCCTGTGCCCTGATCTCCCCCATCCTGAGCCATGCGGCAGCGGCATGGCGCAAATGCCCGTGCTTTGGCGGCTTACCGCAACGGAACGCAGCCTGGTAACGCCGGACCTCGAAAACAGAATGCAGGCTGGCCACACCGAAGAAACGCTGCAGTTCAACGACTTTATCGATCGGCTGGGTGCGGCGTGCAACCGCGCCTAGTTTAACAAGATCCTGATAGCAGAACATGTCTGCGAGACCGGTCTCGGCTTTCAATAACTCATGTTCGTGCACTTTTCCCTGCCTGACAAGAGAGAGGCGGTACTCGGACTCCAGCCCAAGCCAGATATGGGCCGGCACGCCGACTACTTTTTCGAGCTGCAGGGCGGTGTCCGCGGTGATAGCCTTCTCCCCCTTGAAGATCTGGCTCAGCTTGGTCGCAGGGCGGGCCATCCTCGTCGCCAGTTCGTCCTTGGTCATCCCCAGCTCCCCGATGACCTCCTCGAGGTACTCCCCCGGAGGGATGGCCAGATCGGAATGCGTCACCGACTCAGTCCTCATGGTGTTTACTCACCCCCTCGATCCGAACGATTTCGAGCCGATCGCCCTCCAGCGTGAAGATCAGCCGCTGGTACTCCGTGAGATTGACCGCCCACTGGCCCAAGCGTTCACCCTTGAGCGGATGGCACCTGAGACCGGGGAGCCGCTTCAACTCCTCAATATCGTGGGCCGTCTTAATAATATTGACCCGCTGGATATACTTCCGCGCCACGGATTCTCCGTAAGCTTTGACAGCTTCGCCAGAGCGTTCATAGTGACTTTGCAGCTTCCGGGTCCGGAACCTGATGTCCACGCGCCCTCTCACATGTCTCCATAAATGCCTTCACCTTATGGGTGAAGACAATATGGGTCATGATCAGTAGTCTGTCAAGATTAATATTCACCCTAGGGGTGAAGACACGATTTCGCTACCTGTGAGGGGGGCCGATAGCGACCCCTCCACCCACTGCCTTACACTACCGGCGGCGGGAAATACCGGTCCAGCCGCGTGAAGAGCGTCTTGTCCCCTTCGAGCCTGATCTCGCCGCTCACCAGTGCGTCGCGGACATTGATCTGCCGCATGAACACCTTGGCCCAGGCGACCGTCGTGGTTGTCACGCGCAGGTCGCACGTTTCGGACGTCTCCTGCGTCAACGTCGCGGCGCCGTGGTCCACGCTCACGTTGAAGTGCGCACCGGTGTCGGTAAAGTCGAACTGCAGCACGAACCGCTTCCTGGCGGTAGCCACGACATCCACGCTGCGCACCATTTCGCTGAGCAGCACCCGCATGTCGCCGAGCACCCGCTCGCGCACCGCCGAAACATCGAGCGCCCGGGGTCCCAGGCTGCGGGCGTGCTCCCAGTAGATATTGGCGTACACCTGAAAATGGTGCAGGTCGGACGACAGGGGGGTGGCCGCCCGGGTGGCCGTTTCGGCCGTGATTTCTCCCGTGGTGGCGAGTTCGACCCCCGCCTGCTCAAACGCCGTTTCGATGACTTTGATGGTTTTGGGTTTTGCCAGGTCGAACTGCAGCAGGTACGACTCCGGACGGATGAGCCCGCCGCAGAGCACGGTGTCGATCGCCGGCGCGAACAATTCGAATGTCTTCTGCGCAGCGGCGAAATTCTCCTCACCGCGGAACGCGCCCACCAACACGTAGGCGAGCTTTTTCGGCCAGTGCTCCGGGTCGCGCACCGTGTTGCGGATGAGTCCCGCCGGCGTGGGCACGAAGCCCTCCTTGGTCCAAGCGAACGTCCGGTCGAGAAAGACCTTGACGAAACTGCTCGGCCCAAAGGCATTGAGGGGGGAGAGGAACACGACGATGTCCGCCGCCTGGAACTTCTCCATGACCGAGACCATGTCATCTTTGTGAATGCACACGCCCGGGTGCACCAGCCAACAGCTGTAACACCCGACGCAGTGCTTGATCCGCAACGGGCACAAGTCGATCACATCGACCTCGGCGGCGCCGCACCTGAGCCCGGCGAGAAAGAATTTTGAAAGACGCTGCGTGTACCCGTTCTTGCGGGGGTTGCCCATGATCGCCAGGATCTTCACGGTTGCCCCTGCATCATGGCCAGGGTCAGGCTTCCCTTGGCAACAACCTTGCGCTTTGACATGGCTTCGACCTCGTAGGTGTAGAGGGTGCCGAAATTCCGGTCGGCCCGGGCGGTCATCTCCAGGGTTTCACCGGGATAGGCGGGATTGACAAACTTCATGCTCGACGCGGCCAGGAAGAAGATCTCGGGGGTGTCGCTCACCGCCCCCGCCCTTGACCTGCTTGGTAAACCCCCAGAGCAAGCCGCAGGACTGAGCCAGACCGTCCAGGACCAATACCCCGGGCATGATCGCCTTCCCGGGGAAATGCCCGGCGAAGAACGGTTCGTCGGGCCTGATGAACCATTCGGTCACGATCAGCTTGCCGGGCACCAGCTTCGTCACCTTGTCCACAAACAGGAACGGCGGACGGTGCGGCAGGATTTCAAGGATCTCCTCCAGCGTGAAAGCATACGTTGTCACAGCCTCCCCCTGGGTGACTCCCCTCCGGTTCACGGCTGCACTTCCCACACGGTCCCCTTGTCGAGTTCCCGCAATTGCGCGGCGATCGCCCGTTCCACGCGCTCGACCAGAGCGACCAGTGGCTCTTTCCCCTGCAGCCGCACGGGCTCGAGAAAACGCAGGGTGAAATTGATGGTGCGCGGGGGGAAGATGCTGCCCGGCCGTTTTGCCATGAACGGCAGATCGGACTGGAGCACCACCGGCACGATGGGAACGTCAGCCGACCGGGCCAGCCTGAAGGCGATGTCGCGAAAGGGCAGGAGCCGCCCCGTGACGGAACGCGTCCCCTCAGGAAAGACGATCACGTTCCGCCCGGCGGCCAGCACCCCCTGCGCCCGCTGCACCGCGGTGGAGAGCGAACTGAGCGAGCCTGCTTCCACGCTGATGAAGTCGAGGTGCTTTACAAAGCCGGAGTACAGGATGTTGCGGCCGTAAGCCGCCTTGATGATCACCGCGGCGTCGGGCACCGCGGACAGCATCAGCGGTCCGTCCATGCGGCTGCGGTGGTTGACCACATACACCGCGGGCCCAACCGAACGCGCCTGCT
>JAQAZP010000154.1:0-13383 GCA_032127265.1 Acidobacteriota bacterium | reverse complement strand
CTTTCTTGATGAAGAGCTTAAGGAGAAGCAGCGTTATCTCTCGGTAAAGATTAAGCAGTTCCTAACGGAATTATATAAACACTACCGTGCAAGTAAAGAGAAGTGCGATAAGTTACTGGTTTTAGCTCCAGATGATGATTTCTCTTCAATAAATGTGAGAGAGATCGGAGCTAGCTTAAACTCTCTTGCAGATGAGGTCGTTGCTGCGCATGAGGATCTAGTAATCGCTGCGAGGGAGAAACTAAAGTGCTGATGCGTCGCGGTCCCACATACAACATCGTCGAGTGCGTATTCATCCATTGTTGCAGACCACTAATGAGAAGTATTTTATTGATATTCTCCTTGCTGTTAATCGTATGCAACACCGTTGCATATTCAGATGTTGGCGGCTCAGCAGACGAAGTCATGTCATTACGAATAGTTGAAGATAATAAAACATGGATGGAGAGAAATGAAGGAACATTTTACGGTGCACTATTTGCTTCTCTCGTTGCTATCTTATCCGTTTTACTTACATACCTTGCTAACATCATTGCGAATAAAAAGAAAGAACGACAGATATCATCTGAAAAGAGAAATATGTACGTGGGGATAGTATGCTCCACTTACAACGAATTTGATTATCAGCAAGCCATGCTTGACACAATAGACCAGGAGCTATCAGATATTAGAAAGGCATCCATCGAACGAGCCAATCTGGCACTAAACAGCACTCCAAGTCAATTAATGATCGACTTCCTTGATAAATGCCGGATGCAAATGCTTGCTTACCGATATTTTGATCCCAGAATTGTGAGCATGGTAAGTGCATACATTAATACAGCAGTTTACACAAATAGACTTCTTCAATTCGATATGCTCAAACAGCTTAATTATGATCAAAGTGGTATTGATGACAGGAGAGAAATTATTCGGCACTATTTTAACGATATCAATGAAAAGATAAAAAACATGAGGAAATTTACCGCAACAATCAAGTCATATCTGATTTATGATATATGGCTTAGAAACATTACATATTATCCATTTTTGATTGACAATAAGGTTGCAAGTGAAAAAATCGAGGAATTGACCTCCTCAAGCAGGAAGGAGGCGATATCGCATATTAACGATTTCATTCACATAAGAGACATGAGAGCGTTTGAGGCGATAAGAGAGCGATGCGAACGCGAAGGATCAACATTCAATAGTTTAGCGCAAAAGGCAAAAATGGAGATGTTAGATTTTTATCGATCAAACCAATGATATTGAAAATACGAGTCCTCGCAATGTGCGCTTTAATTAGTCAAATTGGTATGAGCAGATATGTGCTCTGTGTCTTGCTGTTTCCCCATATCCGTCCGACCATCTGCATATGCCAACTGAGACCCGGATTGTGTTAACCCACCGGTCTTAGGTTCGTAACTTTCAACTGGGACCCCACGTTTTTCAACCTGTTAACCAAATCCACCACCCAAACAGAGAGTCAGAGAGTTTTGGCAATTTCGGGATCAAAACAGGGGGTTCGTCCCGGTGACCGGATGTAACCCTCTTCGAAAAGAGAGTCGGGCCGAATCGGCGGGAAGAGCATAACTGTTTGAATACTTGAGGATATAGGAAAACCCCGAGGAGTCTCCTTCTCGGGGTCTCTGTTAACCCGTTGGTGCCTGAAGTTCGCGGTACAAAAAGCTGGCTCCCCCGGCCGGACTCGAACCAGCAACCTATCGGTTAACAGCCGATTGCTCTACCATTGAGCTACGGAGGAACAAATCTCAATTTGAGTTGCCGATTATAGATTCCCGGTCCGGTGATGTCAATTGACGCTAACTGTCAGCAGACAGTCTGTTTACGCCGCACCGCGGCGAAGGCTGCCCAGAACCTGGCGCGAGACGTCCTTGAGCGAAGCGAAGATGCCTGTGCCCTGGGTGGCCACCGTCTCGATTACCGGCTCGTCCTTGAAACGCAGGTGCCTGGTCAGTTCGTCCACCGGCATGGCGCGCTTCAGGTCCCGCTTGTTCAGCTGCAGCACGTAGGGCATGGTACGCAGGTCGAAGCCGTGCTTGCGCAGGTTGATTTCCAGGTTGCGCACGCTCTCCATATTGGCATCGAACCGCTCGGGCTGGGAATCGGCCACAAAGACCACCCCGTCTGCTCCGCGAAGGATCAGCTTGCGGCTGGCGTCGTAAAACACCTGTCCCGGGACGGTGTAGAGGTGGAAACGAACCCGGAACCCTCGAATCGAACCCAGGTCGAGGGGCAGAAAGTCGAAGAACAGGGTCCGGTCGGTTTCAGTGGCCAGTGAGATCAGCTTGCCCCGGGCCGAGGGCAGGGTTCGGTTGTGGATATACTGCAGACAGGTGGTCTTACCGCCCAGCCCCGGGCCATAGTAAACGATCTTGCAGTTGATCTCCTGCGCGGCATAGTTGATGAAAGTCATCTACCCTCCGAACAGCCGGTTGATGTCGTCATCGGTTATTTCCAGGGTACGGCTGTTGTCCCCGCGTATCTCCGGGGCCCGCGGAACGGGATTGAGAATCGACTGGAACAGCCGTTCCAACTGGCCGGTGCAGCGTCGCACGCGCAACCGGACCAGCCCCAGGGAAGAGTTGTCGTCAAAGATCACCACCAGGATGATGCGTTCGGCCACCACCGAGATGTGGATGTTGTCCCGTTCGCCCTCGTGGAAGAGGATAGTGAACTCGCGCTCGCCCAGCAGTTGAGCCAGACCATCGGTGGCGGCCACGTTGCCGGCGGTGAGCGAGGCCAGTGAGGTGGTGTCGAAATCCTCGGTGTCGCCCCTGACCACGATCTGCTGACCGTTCTTGTCCACCAGGACCACCAGGCGGGCGGCGGTATCGATGTAGAGGCGGTCGATGACCTCCATCACCCGGTCGTGGTCTTCCTTGTAGAGGGTCAGGTCGCTCTCCCGCATCGTTCCTCAGATCTCCCTGCGGCCCTCCAGGGCCCGGGCCATGGTTACCTCGTCGGCATACTCCAGGCTGCTGCCCACCGGCAGTCCGAAGCCGATTCTAGTCACTTTATATCCTTTCGGCTTGAGCAGCCGAAGAGTGTAGGCCGCAGTTGCCTCTCCCTCCACATCAGGGTTGGTGGCCAGGATCACCTCGTGGACGCCGCCCTCCTCGTTGACGGTATCCAGGCGCTGCAGCAGTTCGGTCAGTTTCAGCGATTCCGGGCCCACGCCCTTCAGCGGCGACAGCGCGCCCATCAGCACGTGGTAGAGGCCGCGATAGCCGCCGGCCCGCTCGATGGGAAAGATGTCGCCCGGTTCCTGGACCACGCAGACCAGCCCCTGGTCACGGCCGGGATCGGAGCAGATTCGGCAGGGCTGCTGGTCGGTGAACTGGAAGCAGATCTCGCAGTGGCGCATCTGCTCTTTCACCTGGACGATGGTCTCTGCCATTCGCCGGGCGTCATCGTCGGTGCCGCGCAGGACATGGAAGGCCAGACGGCGGGCCGATTTCTTACCGATACCGGGCAGTCGGCAGAATTCCTCCACCAGGAGGCGCAATGGTTCTGCAAGTTCGTTGGACACGGTTTGCTACATGTTGAGGCCGGGGATCTTCATCCCTCCGGTCAGTCCGCCCAGTTTTTCGCCCACCGCCTCGTCGGCCAGGCGCATCGCCTCGCGTATGGCGGCCAGCACAAGGTCCTGGAGCATTTCCACGTCGTCAGGATCAACCACCTCGGGCTTGATTTCGATGGCCTTGATCTCCTTGGAGCCGCTGACGGTCACCGAGACCATCTCGCCGCCGGCCGAGCCGGTGAACTCCATGGCGGCCAGTTCCTGCTGCAGCTGCTCCTGCATTTTCTGGGCCTGCTTCATCAGTTTCTGCATGTTAACCATGGTCAGGATTCCCTCCATTTTCCGGCGGTTCAACGGCCGTGATTTTCCCGCCGAACAGGTCAAGGGCCTTCTGGATCAGCGGTTCGTTCACCGTTGGCTGGTCCGGAGCCGGGGCGGTAGCCTCGCTCCGGCCGTTCGTGGCCGGTTCGTGCACCGGGGGCCGTTCGGGCAATGGGGCCGATTCGGACACCGTTTCGGGTTCCGGGGCTGCGGCCGGGTTGGCCACCGCTTCCACCCGGATTGTCACGTTGCGGCCAAACTGGTGACGGGCCAGTTCACGGATTGTCTTCATGTTGTCCGATCGTCCGATGTGTTGCTGCTGGAACTGATCCTTTTCGCAATATTCGATCAGCAGTTCACCGTCGGCAAAGTGGACCCCGGCTGCCAGGGACAGCATGCCGTGGAGTGACGGTTTCGAGCCGGCGAGGGCCGAGAGCAGCCCCTCCACCGTGCCGGCCGGTTTATCCTCGCGCTCCATCTTGCCGGCGCCGGGGGCTGTCCGGGGCCGCGGCGGGGCGGCCTGATCGGCGGGTCGCGGTTTCCGTGCTCCGGGTGTGCCGCCGGAATCGGGTGCGGGACCACCCTCGAGGAGACGGAGTAGTTCGCTCAGGGGTTTCAGGTGGGCCTGCTGGGCCAGTTTGACCAGTGCGGTTTCGAGGAGGAAGCCGGGCTGGGATGCCCGCTTGATCTCCTGATCCGTCTTTAGCAGCACGTCGATACACCAGACCAGGTTTGGTTCGGTGAACTGCTCGGCCGCCGTGGCCAGCTCCTGCCTCTCGGTTTCGGTGAGTGTGGCCAGCGATCCGTCGCCCGAGTTCTCCCCGGGGCCGAAGAGCTTGACCAGTATCAGGTTGCGCATATGGCTGACCAGGTCGCGGCAGAAGCGGTTCAGGTCGTGGCCCTTTTCCTGCAATCGGTGCACCAGGGTGAACACCCCGGCGGCGTCTCCCATCTGGATCGCCGTGGCCGCCTGCTGCAGCAGGTCGAAGTCGGTGACGTCGAGCAGGTGCAGCACCTGCCGGTCGGTGACCTCGTTTCCGCAGAAGGAGATCACCTGGTCCAGGGTGGAGAGGGCATCGCGCATACTTCCCGCGGCGAGCCTGGTCACCAACTGGAGGCTCCGTTCGCTGATCGACACCCCTTCCGCGGCGCAGAGCTTCGCCAGATGGGTAAACATGGCGCCGGAGGCGATCTGCTTGAACTCGAATACAAGACAGCGGGAGATGATGGTGGCCGGAAGCTTGTGCTGCTCGGTGGTGGCCATGATAAACACCACATGGGGCGGCGGCTCCTCCAGCGTTTTCAACAGCGCGTTGAAAGCAGATTTGGATAGTTGGTGGACCTCGTCGATGATGAAGATCTTGTGCCGGTCCCGGGACGGGGAATAGCGGGTGTTTTCTCGCAGATCCCGAATATCTTCGATACTATTGTTTGAGGCCCCGTCGATCTCCTGCACGTCCATGGCATTGTCGGCGGTGATCTCTAGACACGATTCGCAGGTGTTGCACGGCTCGGGACCGCTCCGGTCGGTGCAGTTGAGACTCTTGGCCAGAATCCGGGCGGTGGTGGTCTTGCCGACGCCGCGGGTGCCGGCAAAGAGGAAGGCGTGGTGCACGCGGTCCTGGGCAATGGCGTTGGTCAAGGTGGTGGCCACCGCCTCCTGGCCCACGACCTCGGCGAAGGTCTGGGGGCGCCATTTTCGTGCAAGGACTTGGTAAGACATGCGCTCGCGTGAGGTGTGGTCCGCCCCGGCGGGCGGCGGTCAGTTGAAAATAATTAAGTGGCCGTGCACCCTCCGTTGAGACCGGAATACGGTGTCCACGCCGATGGGACGAAGCTCAGACTGGTCTGCGGCACACGTAAGGTTCTGCGTGCCGCTGCTTCCTTCCGGATCTGACGGGGTTGGCAGATTTACGTTGCACAGGGCCCGAGCCCCTGATGTCGTCATCGGGCGACTAAACCCGGATTCCCGCACCCCGAGGGAGGGAATTCAGCCCTGCTATAGCGGATTGCAGGTACAGGGCACCGCTAACTCCCCACCTAGCACGGCCAAGATCATCTTCAACCGGACAGGGAAGAATGGCGGAGAGGGTGGGATTCGAACCCACGGAGCAGTTTCCCACTCACACGCTTTCCAAGCGTGCTCCTTCGGCCTCTCGGACACCTCTCCGTATCTACCCTGGCGAAACCGGGTGGCCCCGGCGCTGGTCCGGGATGACCCGGGCCACAGCCGAAACCTGACATACAATGATACCTCTCGGTCAAAACTGGCGGAGAGGGTGGGATTCGAACCCACGTGCCCGGCTATTCACCGGACAAGACGATTTCGAGTCGCCCCCGTTACGACCACTTCGGTACCTCTCCGCTCGATCACTACTCTACTCGTTCCCGCGGCCGGTGTCTTCCCGTCGTTGGCGAAAGAACACCTGGATCATCTCCCGGCTTTCCACGGCCAGCAGGCCGCGGTGAACGAGGAAACGGTGGTTGAACCTGCCGCGTTCTTCGAGCCGGGAGAAGACACCGTCCACGGCCCCCACCAGCGGGTCGTCGGCCCCGAACCACAGCCCATGAATCCTGGCCTGGATCATCAGGCCGAGGCACATCAGACACGGTTCGATGGTGACGAACAGCGAACAGCCGGTGAGGCGGTGATTCCCCAGGACCGCGGCGGCTTGTCTCACCGCGATCACCTCGGCGTGGGCTGAGGGATCGATGTCGGTGATTGTCCGGTTGAATCCCCGGCCGATCACGTCTCCAGTCCGATCCACCACCACGGCGCCGATGGGAACTTCGCCGATATCCCGGGCCCTGTCGGCCTCCTCCAGCGCCAGGCGCATAAAGGATTCGGCCGATTCGGGCGGCCATGTGGGATCGGCGGCCAAAACCGGTTCCTCCACGCTGCGGCCGGCACCCCGCCCGGAATTTTCACAGGTCATCTGCTGCGGCGTCGAAGACCTGTGAAAATTCCGGGCAAAACCAAAAAGCCCCCCGCCGGTAGTATCGAAACCGGCTGTGGGGGTACCTTCCGCGGTGCCCGGTCATAAATTGGCGCGCCCAAGAGGACTTGAACCTCTGGCCTTCTGATTCGTAGTCAGACGCTCTATCCAACTGAGCTATGGGCGCGCAAGCCAACCGCTCGTTTTGACAGAGGGCAAATCTATAGAAGTCGGTCACAAATGTCAACGGCAGCGATTGATATTTTCAGTGGTATGGTTCCTCCTGCATCGGGGGGTGATCGAGGCGAAAAATTTCCCTCCCGGCCTTGACCTGTGTGGGCTATGTTAGTAATATTGCGGACAGTTGCATGCTGAACAAGTTTGTACGCGTTGAACTGGTGCGGCCTTGATCGCTCCATCCAATTCAAGCTCCACGCCTCAGCAATTCCTGATTGGTGCTGCCACGTGTTGCGGTCAGCGAGTGTCGGGCGGTGCCTGCTCGTCGAGCGCGCCATATTCCGGAGAAGAGTGATGCAGACGACCACGTATCCCCTCGGTGAAATGCTGAGGAGGGCGCGAAAAGAACGAAACCTGACTCTCGAGAAGTTGTCCCGGGCGGCCAGGGTTCCTCCCAGCACCATCTGGAAATATGAAAACGAGCAGGTGGACTATTCTTTTTTCACCGTGCTCAAGCTGGCTGCGGCACTGGAAAAGAACTTTGCCTATTTCCTCGGGCGGGGCGCCAACGGCCGGAATGACGTATTGAGGTCGGGGCCCGACGATGGGGTCACCTGCGAGAATGCCGCGAAACGGTGGCGCCTCGACATGTTCAACCGGCGTGTCGTGGGAAACTGGCTGGTCAACGGCGTGCTGCACCTCTTCGCCGGTGCCGAAATTCACCCGCGCAAGGCCATGCGTGAAGAACTGTTTCTTCGGTGTCTCGAGGGAACCATCGACATCATGATCGGCGACAAGCAATACATCCTGATCGAAGGCTACTGCATGCAGTTCAGAACCAACGTGGAAATCTCAATCCGCAACAGGGGCGAGGAGAGCGCGTGCGCCGAACTCACCGCCACCAGCTTTCCTTTCTCAATTTGAGTTTTCATTACGCTCATTGACTGTCCGTCACTCCTGGGCTAGACTTTTTCCGACCGTTGCTAATTCCGACTGTTTCGTATCCAACCAGTGTCCCCGTTTGCGCGTGGGCAACACGCGAGAGCAAGAGATGTGCCGTGGGTATTTCCCTGCGAAAAAATGAGATCTCTGGTGTGTTGACTCTCTCCGGGTCCATCGGGCTGGATCAGTTGGGGGTGATGAACGACTACGTCGACCTGCTGCTGACCAACCGGGTGACCACCATCTACTTTGATTTCAGTGACGTTCAGACAGTGAGCGTGTCCGCCATCGGTGCGCTGAGTACCATCCAGGATCGGGTGGACAACCATGGCGGCCGGTTGCTGCTGGCCGGTCTGCGGGGCGATCTGAACCGCCTTGTGGACATGGATCACTTGCGCCGATTTTTTACCGTGTTCGACGGGCCGTTGCCCCGGGATGCGGATGTGGAGTCAGGTGCTGACAGTTTGGAGGCAATCCCGGACCAGGAAATGGTGATTCCCGATGGTCAATTCGCCGAATCCGGGCAGCCGGACAGCGGTGATCAGGACCTTCTGGGTCATGCACCGGCGGAGGCCGACTGAAATCATGCCTCATTCATCGGCCATGCGCACGCTGAAACGGGTCAGTGATATCCGGTTCAATCTCGAGGATGCCTCCCGAAGGTTGACCCAGGTGGAGCTTCAGGTGGGGTCGGATGAGAACGGCACGAGAGTCCGGGGCCGCCTGATCAAATCACGCTACTCCAGCACCGAGAGCTACCTCCTGGTGGATGACCTGGAACAGATGGCCCGGGAATTGAAGTTGAAGCCGGAAACGGTGCTGCTCACGACCTTCTGTACCCCCCGCGGATACTTCCGCTTCCGGACCACATTCCAGGAACGGATCGGGGATGCGTTGAAGCTCGGGTATCCAACCGAACTGGAAGTGACCCAGCGGCGCACGGCGCTGCGCGTCTATTTTGAGCTGGCGGAACAGTTCCGCGTCCGAATCCCGGGCGGACCGACGGATGATACCCGGGGAGCCGATAAAGAACTGCTTGTGATCTCGCTCAGTTCGGGTGGATTTTCCTGCGTCGGGGAAGGGGAGGGGTCGCTGCTGGCCAGGGAGCAGACACTGTCCGAGATCATTCTCTACCTGCCTGGAGGGGGTGAAGTCTGGGCGTCCGGAACGGTGAAGGAAGTGGCTGACGCCAAGCGGGCGGTGAGCCGCCCGGGCGAGGGCCCGCTCTATGTGATCACTTTCGACCGGATTTCCACCGAGAACCACCTGCGGCTGATCCGTTTCATCAGTAGTGTGGAGAATGCCCGGGGCGGGCTTCTCGTCTGATCCACCACCCCGAACGTCCAGCCGCACCCCTTGCTCCGAGGTGGAGAGACTCGCCATGCGGTTTTCCGCACAACTCCAGCGATCCCTGCAACTGGCGGTCCCCCGGGTGGTGGAGAACCCGCGTCCCGACCAGGCCGACCGCTACGCTGGTCTGCTGGTTTTCGTTTCGGTGTTCGCGGTCTACCTCAAGACCGCTGCCCCCACCGTCACGTTTGGCGACAGCGGCGAGTTGATCACGGCCGCGGTCACCATGGGCGTGCCCCATCCCACCGGTTTTCCCCTCTACTTGCTGGCCGGCAAACTGTTCACCCTTGTCTTCCCCTTCGGGGATCTGGCCTTCAGGCTCAACGTCTTCTCGGCCATTTTCGGAGCGCTCACCGCGACGGCGGTCTACTTTCTCGTCCGTGCCCTGGGACAATACAAGTCCCTGGCCGCCTGCGCCGCGCTGTTCACCGGGTTCCTGCCCACCATGTGGGATCACGGCACCGAGGCCAAGGTCTACACCATGGCCGCCTTCTTTGTCGCCCTGGCCCTGACCCTGGCCATCCACGGGGCCTGGCGCGGAGACCTTCGCTCCTCGGTGCTGGCCTTTCTTGCCGCCGGCCTGGCCGCGGCGGTGCATTTCAGCGGCCTGCTGGTGCTGCCGGCGCTGCCGCTGATCCTGCTGGGGGCTGACCGGCGATTCCTTCGATCGCGCCGGCTTTGGCTGCTCGGTTGCGCGGCTTTTCTCCTGCCGCTGCTCTTCTACATCTACATCCCGCTGCGGGCTGCCGCCGGCCCCGAGCTCAACTGGTCGAGACCGGACGACGTGGAGCGTTTTCTCTTCTACATCTCCCAGGGGCAGTGGAGTTACAAGGAGTTCACCCGCACGCCCTACCAGTCCTGGCTGGCAGTGAAACAGGCCGTTGGACTGTTCATCTCCGAATTCAGCGCCGCCGGGACCCTGCTGGCCGTCTTCGGCGCCTGGGTTCTCTGGCACCGCCGCCGGTTCGTCTTTTTGGGCCTGCTCCTGCTGGTGCTGCTCAACCTGGCCATGGTGGTGGCCTACGGCAATCCGGATGACCTGCACCTGATGTATCGTTACCTGTGGCCTGCCTGGATAGCCGGTGTGGCCTGCCTGGCTCTCGGAGCGCAGTATCTGGTAGGCCTGGCCGCACACTCACTGGTGCGGGAGAAGCGGATGCCGCTGCCGCTGTTCACCGCGCTGGTCTGGGCCCTGCTCATCGCCGTGCCGGTGGTGCGGGGGATCCTGCTCTACCCGTCACAGGACAAGAGCGGCTGGTCCCCGGCGGCCGACCACGCCCGGAATATGCTGTCCACCATGCCCGAGGGCTCCCATCTCGTGGCTTTTCATTACCTCGACATCTTCCCGCTGCTCTACCTCACCCGGGTGGAGGGCGAGCGCAGCGACCTGGTGCTCCACGACCGGGCAGGCAACCTCTTCGGCGACGAATACGACCTCTACAGCTGGCGGCATCTGCCGCCGAACGAACTTCAGGTGCGTCTGGACGGGGTTGATGCCGCGATCATCGCCAGGGCCGCGGTGCCGGTCTTTTACACCCACCGGATGAACCGTACGGTGCGGGTGGAGCAGGCCGGGATCTTGTTGGCCGTGGCCGGCACCGGCTGGGCCGGGGATCCGGCCGAGCAGTTCGGAGCCTACCGTCTCCGCGGCGAACGGCGCATCCGCCAGGGCCGGATCTGGCAGGACGCCCGCCAGGTGCTGGCCACCTACCGTCTCTACGAAGCGGACATGTATCGTTCCTGGGGCCTGGCCGGACGCGCCGGGGAGGAGTATCTCCGCGCCGCCGCCATCGGCTACGATTCCAAGTGGGTGCTGCGTTACGCGGCTGCGGCCCTGGCCGCGGGGGGGCGCGCGGAAGAGGCTGGCGGGCTTCTGGGCCAGGCCGTGAATCTGGACCCGGGCGACCCGGGGACGCGGATGGATCTGGGCGCCCTGCTCCAGCGTCTGGGTGACCATCAGGGCGCACTGGAGCAGTATGAGGCCTGTTTCCGTCTCAGTGCCCCGGAGGAAGTATTGCACAACAACATTGCCGCGATCTTTGTTACCATGGGAAAGCAGGCCGAAGCGGTGAAGCACCTGCGACAGGCACTTACTCTCAACCCGGACTACGAAGAAGCCCGGAGGAACCTGGCTGCTCTCGAAGCCCCAGCAGAGAGACCGGCGCCGCCGGTTTCCCGGTAGTGGAGGACGGCTATGCGGAATAAATTCTTTGCCGCCGGCCGGTCGCTGATCGCGGAAGAGACGGTCCTGGATCCCATGGCCACCCCCCTCGAACCGGGTACCAGCCCCCAGGTGGTCCTGGCCTTCCCCAACCACTACCGCATCGGGATGGCCAGCCTCGGTTTCCAGTCGGTGTTCGGACAACTGCGGCGCCATGTGCCCGGGCCGGTGGATCGGGTCTTTCTCCCCCGGGAGGCCGAGTTGGAGACGCACCTGCGGACCCGCACACCGCTCTACACCCTGGAGGGTGGGGCGCCGGTATCTGCGGCCAGGTTGATCGCCTTTTCCCTGAGCTACGAACTGGACCTGCTGAACCTGGTGCGCATGCTCGATCTGGCCGGTGTGCCGCGTTTCGCATCCGCCCGGGGCGAGCAAGACCCGTTGGTGGCCGCCGGCGGTGTCTGTGCCGTCATGAACCCGGCGCCCTTCTCATCCTTTGTGGACCTGGTCTTTGTCGGTGATGCCGAGGTGATCGTGCCCCGGGCCATGGAACTGATCTTTAGCCAGCGCCGGCGCGGCCGCCGGGAGTTGCTGGAACAACTGGCCGAGCTGGAAGGTGTGCTGGTTCCGGCGCTGGCCCCGCCGCGGCCGGTGAGCCGGGTCAGTGCCGGGCCGGTTTCGTCCCACCGGAGTCCGGCCCACTCGGTGCTGGTCACCCCGAATACCGAATTCGGCAGCATGCTGCTGGCCGAGACCGGTCGAGGATGCCCATGGCACTGCCGCTTCTGTCTGGTGGGCTGCGGCATGGGCCGGCCGCTCTGGTCCGATGCCGGGCTGCTCCGCCGGACGATTCTTGACCTGCCCCGGGAGGGCTGGAACCGGGTGGGCCTGGTGGCCTCTTCGGCGGCGAACCATCCGCAGCTGGACGAGATCTGCCGGTTGCCGCTGGAGGATGGTATCCCGGTCTCGCTCCCCTCCCTCCGAGCCTCTTCCACCAGTAACCGCCTGCTCCAGGCCCTGGCCGCCAGCGGCCAGAAGACGGTGACCATCGCCCCGGAAGCCGGTTCGGCCCGGTTGCGGGCGCTGGTGGGCAAGCGGGAGAAGGAGGAGGACTATTTCGAGTTTGTCCGCCGGCTGGGGAGAGTCCCGGGGCGGCCGTTCAAGCGCCTCAAGCTCTACTTCATCGTCGGCTTGCCCGGGGAGCGGGAGGAGGATGTGAGGGAGATCGGCCGCTTTTCCGCCGAACTGGCCCGGTCCGCCGGGGACCTTGTGCCGGGGCTCACCGTGGCGGCCACGGCCAAGCCCTTTGTCCCGCGGCCCCACACGCCCTACCAGTGGGCGCCGATGCTGCCGCCCGGGGAACTGAAGGCCCGGATGCGGTTGCTCAACCGGGAGGTGAAGAGGGCCAAGACGCCGAATCTCCAGTTGCAGACCGGTGGAGTGGTGCCGGCGCTGGCCCAGGGAATGCTGGCCCTGGGCGGGGAGGAAATGGGCCGGGTGCTGGTCCGCGCCATCGACCAGGGACAGAGCTGGCGCAATGCCGCGGCCGACGAGGGGATCGACCTGGAGAAACTGCTGTACGAGAAACGGACCGCGGACACGGTTTTCCCGTGGGAGTCGATGGTAAACCTGGCCGGACGTGAGGGGCTGTGGTCCGATTATTGCCGGGCTGAACAAGCCGCTGCTGCGCAAGGGGACGGGTGATGGATCAACCGCGGATCGAGGCCGTGCTCTACAGCCGGCTGGATGATGACAGGGTGCGCTGCGACCTCTGCCACCACCGATGTGTCATCGAGCCGGGCAAGACCGGCATTTGCGGTGTGCGCCTGAACCAGTCGGGTACGCTGCACAGCCTGGTCTACGGTCTGGCCGCATCCGCCGGCATCGACCCCATCGAGAAGAAACCGATCTTCCATTGTCTGCCGGGGCACGAATCGTTCTCCTTCGCTGCCGTGGGCTGCAACTTCCAGTGC
>JAQAZP010000153.1:0-6212 GCA_032127265.1 Acidobacteriota bacterium | reverse complement strand
ACCGCCTTCTCGCAGAGCTCCAGGCCCTCCCGGACCCTGCTTTCAACAAGGGCGATGCCGTGCCCGAAGTAGGAATAGAAAAGCCCGGGGAACTGGGCCTCCGGGTTCTTCTCCTTGGCCACGCGACTCAGATGGATCAGGCCCTGGCTCCACGAACCGTTGCGACAGAGGTTGATCCCTTCCCAGGCAACATTGGTCAATTCTTCATCCATATCAACCCCGAGTTTCAGCTGGACAGTTTTTCCCAATCGGCGCCGGGTGCGTCCGTGGCCAGCGCCAGTCCGCCGTCACAACCGGCAAAGACCGGATCGTCCACCACTTTGATCTTGCCACCGCCGTATTCGGTGAGCTCTTCCTCGAGGCGCTTGGCAAAGCCGCGAATGGCCGAGCTGCCGCCGGCGAGGATGATGTTCTGGCGCACCTTTTCCTGATATTCGGTTTCGCTGGCCGCCACCAGGTCGATCATGGTTTCCGCCACCGGCGCGATCAGGCCCTCACAGGCCAGGCGCATCTCTTCGGTGATGTCGATCTCGGTGGGCTTGCCGCCCACCGGCACGGTGACTTTCAGCGGCTTGCTCTGTTCGCCGACGAAGCTCCACGCTTCTTTCCACCGGCGCACGGTGTGGATCGAAACGTTGACCTCGGTCTTCCGTTCGGAGAGCAGCCGGGCCAACTGCTCGTCGACCCAGTCGCCGGCGTTGGGCAGGGTCCGCTGGTCCTCGTCGGTGGGGTAGTGCCCCTTCATCATGCAGAAATCGGTGGTCCCTGCGCCCACGTCGATCACCAGGGCGTGGAGCAGGGTCTCCAGGCCGTAGGCCACGGCGAACGGTTCGGAGACGATGATCAGCCCGTCCACCAGTCCCTGCAGCGCCTCGCGCAGGTGCTCCTTGTTCACCCGCAGCGCCTCGGCCGGCACGCCCACCACCGCCCGCACGCGGCTGCCGTTTTCGCGGGCCTCGCGCACCCCGGCCAGGTCGAGCAGGTGGGACATCAGCTGGCGCACCGCGGCCTGGTCCTTCTCCGAGCCCTCCTTAAGCAGCCCCCGTTCCAGCGGCCGGTGCAGGTCGAGCATCATCCGGTTGTCCAGCGCTTCCCGCCCGATCAACACGTCCCGCTTGATCACCTTGCGGGCCACCATGTCCAGCGGCCAGCCGACGTAGCTCTCCACCACGTGCCTCTGGCCCCGGGAGGTGGCAATGGCACTCCTCGACGTCCCCAGGTCAATACCGATATAGAGGTCACCTTCCTCGTTGCTCATGATTCCTTCCCTTTTCCGCCGCCGCTGTCCGCGGATTCGGGCGGTGCACAGTAGTCCCGGATCCCCTCGAAAAGGGCGCGGGCGATCTGTTGACGATATGCCGGCCGGGCCAGCAGTCGGGCTTCGTGTTCGTTGGACAGACAGGAGACCTCGGCCAGAATGGCCGGCATCTCCGTCGCCACCAGCACCACGAATGGTGCACATTTTACGCCGCGATTGCTGATCTCCGGCGTGGTCCGGCGCAGGCTGACCAGCAGCGAGCGCTGGACCGCGGTGGCCAGCCGCCGCGACTCGACGCTCTTGGCATCGGTATAGATCGTGTCCAGCAGGCGCCGGTAGTCGGCCACCGAGTACCCCGAGTCGCGGTTCTCCAAAGCGGCCAGCTCCCGCAGGTGCGGGTCGTCGGTGGGGCCGAGAAAGTATGTCTCCACGCCGCGCACCGTCCGGTTGCCGATCCAGTTGACGTGGATCGACAGGAACAGGTCCGCCCTGTCCTCGTTGGCCCTCCGGGACCTCTCTTTCAGCTGCACCGCCTCGTCCCGGGTGCGGGTCATGGTCACCGAGTAAGAGGCCGATTCCAGCAGCCGCTTGAGCCTCTTGGCGATGTCGAGGGTCAGCTCCTTCTCTACCAGGCCCGATTCGGTGATCGTACCCTCCTCGTCCCCGCCGTGTCCGGCGTCGATGGCGATCAGCTGGACCGCCAGGGGGATCACGTCGGGCTCCAGCGGCCCGGGCCGGGTGAACCCGGCCGGCAATACCGCTTCCCCCAGGGTGTCGATCACCGAACCGTCGTCAGCCGCCTGAGTGGTCTCGGGGCCGTTGCCAAGCCACTGGCGGTACAATCTGCCGCCGGTGTCGAGCACCAGAAAGAAGAACAAGGCGCCCACGGTCATGCCGACGATTCCGCTGAGCAGCCACCAGGTCAGCCTTATTTTCCGGCTCCGGCGGTGCCGGCGCAGCGACCCCTTGGGCCGCCTCTCGATGGCCTCGAGATTCTCTTCCACCAGTTCCCTGATCAGGGAACGTTTGATCCGGTCATTCTGGCGCATCTGAATAGCTCAGTAAAACACCTAATATACCACAGCGGCTGGTTTCGAATCATACTCCCCTTATCGGCATATGTGGTTGGGTAAAAAATGGTCAAAAAATGGTGACAGCCACCTATTTCCAGCTTGCTTATTTATTCTGTCCAATAGGTTTTATTATCCTGGATACAGGGTGACAGTTACCTGATTTCAGGTCATTGTGAGGAGATCGTTAAATGGTGACTGTCACGCATTGAATATGGAGATAAGCTGTTTGAATGCAATGTAATAATAGGCGGCTGTCACCGTTTTTCGAGGAAGCGGGCTCCCCACCAGAGCGTCCCGGCCCCGAGCAGCAGTGACAGCACTATCTGCAGCAGAAGCGAAGCCAGGAAAAGGGTGGAGGGGCCGGTCTGGAGGCCCACCCGGGTCAGATACCAGCTGAACACCGGCCGGGCGGAGAGTACGGTCATCACTCCGGTGTAGAGCAGCATCAGCGCGAATCCCAGCAGCCCGCCGGAGCCGATGGTGGCCTGGGAGGCATCGTCCGCGTCGTATCGCGGAAACCGTGCGCCCACCCCCACCGCCATGGCGGCCAGGGCCGGTCCCATCATCAGCACCGCGACCACGGCGTGAGCTTTGAGGTCCAGCGGGGCGGGAACCAGCCATGCCGCGGCCAGGGTCAGGCCGCCGCCCAGCAGCATCAGCGGCGTCCCCACCACCAGGCTCTTGGCCAGCAGCCGGCGGAAGGCGCTGAGCGGCGAAGTTTCTGGAAGCCAGCGGGAGGGCCCGTCCCGAGAGACCGAGGGGAGGCCCAGGCGCAGGGCCACGGCGCTGAGCACCAGGCCGGCCACGCCCACGTTGAGCAGGGCCAGCAGCGGCCCGACGATCCGCTGGTCCCCGGGAATCAGCCGCAGGTTGTAGAGGTAGAGCCCGGAGAGCGCGGCCAGCAGGGCCAGCTGGGTCCGCTGACCGGTGTCGCGGGTGATCGAGGCCAGCTCCAGGCGGGCCACCGCGGCCATGGGCCGCGGCAGCAGGGCGCAGAGGCGGTGCCCCAGCCGGCGGGCCGTCCCCGCGCCGGGCAGTGCCGGGGACGGAGCCTCGCGGGCCCGGATCCAGCCGTGGCGGTGCAGCGTGACAAAGCAGAGACCGCCCAGGGACACGGCTGCGGCGCAGAACAGGGCCAGCCTGGCGGCCGGAACGACGAACCCGGCGCCGGTGGCCACCGCCATCCAGCAGTCGGTCATCCAGGAGGAGGGGTAGAAGTGGAGCGCCGGCAGCTCCAGGCTTTTCAGTGCCGAGAGCAGGTCCTCGCCGCTGGCCGGGTTGAACAGCCGTTCCGGGCGAACCGCGCGGACCGCGCCGATGATCACGGCCAGGGCCAGGGTGGAGATGGAGGTGATGGTCTGGGCCGTGCGCCCGGCGGGGAAGACCCGCAGCAGTATCAGCACCAGGGCCAGGCCCAGGGCGGCGGTGCCGGTGGTGAGCAGCAGCCCGGTGCCGGCAGCGGCGAGTGTCACCCGCCAGGGGTGGCCCCAGGACGAACCCAGGGCGTGGGCGGTGGGTAGCAGGAAGAGCAGGATCGGCGCGCCGGCGGCCAGGGTGCTGCGCGCCAGGCGGTGGCCATAGAGCGAGAGCCGGGGCAGCGGCTGGGCCAGCAGCATCGGCAGGTCGCGGGCCTGGATCGCGGCGGCCAGGCCGGTGACCAGCGAGGAGGCGAAGAGGGCGGAGAGGGCGGTCAGCGCCGTCATGGCCAGCAGCCGGGCGGTGAGCGCCTCGAGCGAAGCGGTCAGTTCGCTGGGCAGCATCGACTCGATGGAGCGCAACTGGAGGATCCCGTCGAAGATGCGGAGGAAAAACCGGTGACAGCCCCAGGAGAAGAGGGCCACCACCAGCAGCGCGGCCGCCGTGCCCGCCCGTTCGCCCCAGCTGCCGCGGGTGAAGCGGTTTCGCGCGGAGCGCAGGTCGGCAACCACCAGGGCGGTCAGTTCGTGCATCTCACCCCCGGCGTCCGGGCATGGCCAGCAGCCGGGCCGGGTTCTCTTCGTCCCCGATACCGGCAGCCCGTCCCACCGCGCCCCTGGCCTCGCCCATGCTGAAGAAACGCGTGTCGAGGATCCGCTCCGGCCGGTGTCCGGTCAGACTGCGGAATTGTTCCCTGAGGCCGTGGTCCCAACCTTCCAGCCAGAGCCGCAAGGCCTCCTCCCGGGCCCCGGCTTCCCGCCACTGCACCAGCAGGACGATCCGTTCGCTCTCCCCCCCCGGGTCTCCGCGGTGGTAGAGCGCTTCGATGCCGAAGCGCACCGGGTCGGTCTCCGCGGCGATCCGGTCGGCCATTTCTTCCTGCCACTGGACCAGGCGGTCGGTGAACGCCGCTTCACCCTCCCCGGCGCCCTGCTCCCCTCCGGGGCCGGCCAGGTCGAACCCCGGCCGGGAGAAAATGGCCGCGGCTTCCTCCAGGTCCCCGTTCATCAGCAGCTCCAGCGTTTTCCCCTCGCTGGATGCCGCGATGTCGATTACCCGGACCGTGTCGGCCAGGAAGGCGAATTCCGGGGCGCAGCGGGCCAGGGCGTTCTCGCTCCCGGTGAAGTAGGCCTCGTTGAAGCGGACCCCCTCGTCGTCGGGGTAGAGGGGCAGATAGTGAATGTTCGCCTCCACCAGGTCCTGGAAGAAGTGGGTTCCGAAAGAGAGGTCGGGCACATACTGCCCCTTTTTGAACGCCACCTCGATCAATGCCGCGGTGTTGTTGATATCGGAGTAGGTGACGTTGACCCCCAGTTTGATGTCCCCGCGGCTGCCCCAGCGGCCGGGCCCGATGAGGATGAACTGCCGGCGGGGCAGGGCCTGGTTCAGCCGGCTCACCGCCCGGCCCACCGCCAGCAGCTCCTCCTGGCTCTCCAGCTCCGCGTAGCGTCGCGGGTCGACGTATACCAGGTGGGTGATGCCGGAGACGGCGCCGTTGGACACGTAGCGGCGAGCGGTGAACAGCACCCGTTTCGAGCTGATCTTTCGCGGGATCGGCGCCGGGCGGCACTCTTTGGCATAACTCTGCGGCCGGCACTGCAGCAAGTAGAAGTCCTCGCCGTCGGAGGCGAACTCGATGTCCACCGGCGTGCCCAGCGCTTTTTTCAGCGTGTCGAGGATCGCCTTCATCCGCTTGACGAACGGCGTGCTCCCGGTCAGCCCCTCGAAGGTGACCACACAGTCGCAGTCGGTGAGGTCCTCCATGCCGAAGGGCTTCTCCAGGTGGCCCTCACGGTAGATGGACACCATCTTGTTCAGCCCGGGCAGGTCGTGTCCGTGATCGCGGATGAACTGCGGGAGGTCGACGGTGACGAACTGGTTGGTCTTCAGGTCGATGAGGTCGATCCTGCGCGGCGAGTAGCGCAGCACCTCGTCGATGCTGACGTTGGCCCGCAGGCCCGGCTGGCCCGGGGCCACCAGCACCGGGTAATCGTCGGCCAGCCGGTCCACCGCCCGGGTGCCCATGCCGGGAACGATGCGCAGCAGGCCGTCCTCGCGCCTGATACGCGGCGACCAGCGGAACTCGTTGTTGCTGAAGGCCACGCCGGCGTAGGAGGGGAGGAAGTAGCGGCCCACCCGGGTGCCCACCACCTCCTGGATCAGCACCCCCATCTCCTCGCCGTAGTCGATGAGGCCCCGCTCGGTGCGATACTCGATGGGATCGGGGCTGAAGATCGAGGCGAAGACCTCGGCCACGGCCTCCATCAACGCCTCCAGCCGCATCCCCTTGCTGCCCTGGTTGGCCAGGAAGAGGCTTTTGTACTTGCCGGAGAAGGCGGACCCCAGGCGGTCCTCCAGCAGGCTGGAGCTGCGGACGATGATCGGGCGGTCGCCGAGGTCGTCCAGCGCCGCGGCCAGCCCGGCCACGATCTCCTGGGGGAAGTGACCGCTCTTGAAACTCTGGA
>JAQAZP010000152.1:0-25213 GCA_032127265.1 Acidobacteriota bacterium | reverse complement strand
GCCTGCTTCATCCGCTTGAACAGAACGCCCAGGCAGTGGTCGGCGAAAAGCAGACCGTCATCGTACAGCAGACGCAGGCGTTTGCTGTCGCGGGGCAGCACCGGGGCGCCCTTTCGGGGTAGACTGCCCTGGGTGGGGTTGGGCAGGCCAAAACTGTGGTACTGGAAATTCCCCTGCCGGTTGTACGGCTCGTGGACGGTGAAGGTGTGCAGGAAGAGAAAGTGGTCCAGCCCCTGCCAGCGCCCGATCCACTGCCCGGCCAGACTGGAAAGCGGGGCAAAGTTGCCGGCGGAGGCGTGGAATTGCTGAAACCCCCGTTCGAACCCGTGCGTGGGATAGAGATAGCCTCCGCCGGTGATCGCGGTGGTCCAGAAGCCGTCGCCCTCGAGGATCTCGGCCAGGGTGGCGAAGGAGCCGCTGAGGCTGAGGTTGTTGTTCCTGTCCAGCCCGTGCACGTGGGGGTAGAGCGATGTGAGCAGTGACATGTGGGACGGCCGGGTCCAGGGAGATGGAGTGAGGCAGGTGCTGTACTGCACCCCCTCCCGGGCCAGCCGGTCGAGACAGGGGCTGGTCTGCCGGCTTGAACCGTAGGCGCCCATGGCATCGGCGCGCAGGGTATCCAGCGAAACCAGCAGCAGGAACCGCCCATCTTCCGGGTGGTGGGGATCCATGGGCGCCAGGATCCGTGGTACCGACCAGACCGGCAGGATCGGCCCGGCCCCCTCGGCGGGACTGTCCAGCAGTTCGGCGTGCAGCTCCAGCCGGACCGTCGCTCCGGCCCAGGCCGAGAGGTCGGTCTGCCGGTCGATCCAGCCGTCCTCTTCACCGGCACTCACCGTCCGGTCCAGCAGGCGGGCGGCCCGGCCGCCGCCGCTCAGCAACCGGGCCTTGAAGCGGCCACGTGGCTCGGGCAGTTCCTCCGCATCCGCCGGACTGCCGCCGCTGCCGAAAGGCGGCCGGTAGAAGCCGCAGCCCAGTTCCAGCAACGCCCCGTGGGGCACACGGACCCAGGGGGTGAGATAGGTCTCCCCGTCCTGCAGGCTGAGGGTGGGCCGCCGCTCCTTGCCCACCATGGCCTGACGCACCTCCACCCCGTCGCCGGACAGGGCCAGCCAGCCATCCTCGACCTCCAGGGACGGCACGTCCGGCCCGCCGCAGCCCAGATTGGCCAGTAACACCAGGAGCGCAAGCCCAACAACGTGAACGGCCCACAGCCGGGCCCATCCACCAACACCGGAACTGATCATTGAGAGTCTCAAACTGACAGGGTTACTCCGGGTTACATCCCGGGCATCACGGCGGCAGTGAGTTCAGTCACCCGCCAGCCGGCTTCGGGGCTCTTTTCCATGGCGAACCGGGCCAGCGCGGTCTCCTGGGTGGTGCCGACGATGAAACCGAACTGCCCCTCGTAGATGCCGGTGATCACGAACCTGAGGGTGACCAGGGCACGCCGCTTGCCCTCCTCGACACGAATCCGTGGCCGTTCCATCACCACTTCGATACTGTCGAACATTCCGAAGGCTTCGTCCAGGCCATGCTCGATCTCCGCCGGACCGTAGCCGATGGGGTCGGTGAAATGCTCTCTGTCGATCACCGACATCACTCCGCGCGTATCCTCGTTTTCCAAGGCCTGGGCGGCCTGCTCCAGCCGCTTGAGGATCCGGTCCTCTTCGGAAGGCACCAGATACCAGACCAGCAGCACCAGGCCCAGCACCAGCAGCACCAGCATGAATTCTCGTCTTGTCACGGTCATAGCGCACCCCACGTCTCAACCGGCGAATTATACCACTTCCGTCTCGACACAGCCGGATGCCGGCTCAAAGTTCATCTGACGGATGCGAACGTCATACCACGAACCCGTGGATATTCAGGTATAATGGGAGCCGTCGCCCGAACAGCCGGGCGACCCTGAATCGACCAGACCCGGAGCGGTGGCGCCCCCGGTGCGGCCTCTCCCTTCAGCACGAGGCAAGGATCATGGGACTGTATGAAAAGATGAAAGGCCGGGACATCGTGGCCCCCATCGCCCCGGACGTGAGAAACAATACCGTGGAACTGACCGACGAGAGTATCGTGGTCACCGAAAAACTGGTGGACGACCTCCCCTGGGTGCACCAGCGCCTGGCCGAGGACCGGCAGTGCAGCCGGCACTCCACCATTTACTCCGCGCTCTACGGATTCATCCCCCAGAACTGCCACCACTGCTTTAAAATCGTCGCCCGGCCAAAGACACTCAGCGACCTGTTCAAGGTCCGCGAGGTGCAGAAAAAACTCGACCGGCCGTCAAAGTGCGGCATCGAGGAGCGCGAGCACGTTCACGCGCTGTACGGCGCGTACTGGTATTGCCCGATCAGCGAGGGGTTGAAGGGCGCGCGGGAGCTGTACAATATCGTCAAGGCCGAGGTGGAAGCCAGTCTCGGAGAGGGCACCGGGGTGATCCTCAAACGGGGCTGTACCGAGATGGAGCTGAACCACGGGCCCTCGGACCGCTGGGTCTACACCGCGGCCCATGCCGAGCTGGAGATGCACCTGGACAACCACTACGAGGTGAAACGGCGGGACAAGGTTCTGCCGAAATATCTCGAGACCCGCACCATACGCCGCTGGATCGAGTGGGCCTACTCACACGGGGATGAGACTTACAGGGAGTACACCGACGGCCCGCTCACCCGTCCGGTGGTCACCTACCACGACAGCGACCACCGCGACGAGGACTTCCCGGGCGGGAAGCGCTAGCCTCACCGGCGTTTCACAACGTGCACCGGCGCCGGCACCAGTTCGCCGGTGACCCAGGGGACCTTCGGTTTGGCGGTATGGGACGGGGCCGGGGCGTCCTTTTCCAGGGCCAGCGCCGCGTCGTTCTTTTCCACCACCGTGTTCGGCTCGTAGGTCCAGCCGGAGGCCAGCCGCTTTTCCTCCCGCCGGAGCATGAAGAGGATGTAACGCCCGACGGCCGCGGCCATCACCCGGGTGGTCCAGCCGAACTGGCGGCAAAAACGCTTCAGCAGATCCTCCAGCTTTTTTTCCAGGTGATCGTTTCCCCGCATGTGCCGGTGCATGGCCCAGACGGCGCCGGCGTACGAGGTGCGGAGCAGCATGCCGTCGCGGCTGTAGTTGCGGCGAATCCGCGGGTCCGGATGCTTGTGGTAGCGCTGCCAGCCCTCAAGCGTGGTGCGGATCAACCGGGCCAGGCTGGGCCCGTTGACCTCGTAGTCACGCTGGAACGCCTGCACCAGGAACTGTTCTTCCTGGCCGTCCCTGATGCCGGGGTGACGGTAGTTGAAACGGAACTGACCGTGGGCGTCGGCCACCGGGAACTCCGTTTCAGACAGCAGGGTGCCGTTCTGGAGATGCTCCCTGTGCAGCGGCGTTCCGGGTACCGGGGTGTAGAGCATGAACTGGTGAAAGTCGGTGTCGTGGCCCACCGCATGGTCGATCACCTGGTCGATGTTTTCCGGTGTGTGGTTTTCCAGGCCGATGATCGAGGAGCCGAGAACCCGCATGCCGTGGGACTGGAGCTGGCGGACGTAGGCCCTGGTATCGACGTTCTTCAGCTTGCCGTACTGGCTGTCTTCCCCCTCCAGCCCGGTCCAGATCCAGGAAACACCAAGACCGATCAGTTGCTCGATGCTGTATGACTTGAGCACCCGGATGGAACTGAAGACATAGAGCGACCAGCTTTTCCCTTTCTGCTCCATCAGCTCCAGCAGGCGCAGGGCCCGCTGACGCTGGAGCAGGAAGTTCTCGTCGAGGATGAAGAAGGAACTGACTTTCAGCTCGGATTCGATCCCGTCCATGACGTTGAACAGTTCGTCTCCGGTCTCGTAGAAGTTGAGGAACTGGCCCTTGCCGCCGAACATCGCCGAGGTGGAGCAGAAGTTGCAGCCCATGGGGCAGCCCACCGAGGGGATCAAAATCGCCGCCGTGCCGGACGGATTGTCGGGCAGTTTGATGCCCATGATCCGTGTGCCGAAACCGGAGATCACCGCCGGGTGTTTTACCGGCGCGTCCTCGTCCTGGCCCAGCAGCCGGCGGAACCAGCGGACACCATCCCCCCGGACGACATGGTCGGCATCCAGGGTTTCCATGATCCTGTCCCTGTTGGCAATATGCCCCCCCACCACCAGCATGGCCAGGGGTTGGTGCTTGCGCACCAGGTCGCACATCCGTCTGGTCTTTTCCAGGTTGGTGTTGATCGAGCTGATGCCCACCACGTCGTAGCGCTCCGCTTTTAGCTGGGCGGTGAAACTCTCCAGGGTGGGGAAATCGATCAGGGTGCAGGGGGCATCCATGTTCGCCTGGAGCAGCATCAGGCCAAAGGAGCGGTGGAACATCCGCAGGGAGAAAGCCCCCTGGGTGCGGGTCACCTGGTTGTGGTAGAGCTCCATCGGGTTGATTGCACGGCTGCCGTCTTCGTCATCCCGGGCATAGGGCCCGTAGACGGAAGAAAGCAGGACTCTGGCCCTGGTGCCGAGGGGATGGACGGGATACGGCCGGTTCAAGATGATTCTCCGCAACGACCTGATTTGCTGTTGACGATTTTGACTGACATGGTCATAGTAGGTTCTTGAGGAGACAGAAAAAAGCGGAAATGCTTGTTTTACAATAGTTTTACAATCACGCAGGCGAGCAGCGGCAGACCATGAACCGGGTCAGGTGGTTCTTCCATCCCATCATCATCCTGGTCCTCTCCATCCTGGCGGTGGGGCTCTCCCTCTTCCTCTACATCTACTGGTATGTGGAGGCCAGTGCGGGGCTGCAGAGCGTAATCCAGCGGGCCAACCTCGACCCGGGGCAGGTGCTGGCCCCTCAGACCTGGCTGGTGATCCTGGTTCTCTCCATCCTGGTGGGGATCATTCTCCTCGGCTTGTTCATCATCTTCGTCTACCACCAGAAGACGATCCAGCTCTACCGCCTGCAGCGCAATTTCATCGGCAACTTCACCCACGAGTTGCGCACGCCGGTGGCCTCGACCAAGCTCTACCTCGAGACCATGCGCAAGTATGAACTGCCGCGGGAGGAGCAGCTGAAGTATCTCGATTACATGATCGGGGACGCCGACCGGCTTTCGCACAACATCTCGCGAATCCTCAACCTGGCCCGGATCGAGAGCAGGACCTGGGGCGGTGAATTCGAAAACGAGGATCTGGTACAGGCGGTGGAGCGCTTCCGTGGAAAATGTGCCGACCTCTTCGAGGGCTGTGATTCCGATCTCCACAATCCCTCCGGACGGTCCTTCACCTGCCGTTTGAACCGGGATCTTTTCGAGATCCTGCTGATGAACCTCTTTACCAACGCGGTCAAGTACAACCGGTCGGAGCGGCCTCGTCTGGACGTGGTGTTCATACCCGGCCGCCGAGGGGTCAACATCCGTTTCGAAGACAATGGCATCGGTATCAGCAAGTCCGAACGGAAGAAGGTGTTCCGCAAGTTCTACCAGAGCGGCAGCGCCGAGGACCGCTCGGCAAAAGGGACCGGTCTCGGTCTCTACATGGTGGATTTGATCGCCCGGATGCACAAGGGAAAGATCAGCGCCGCGCCGCGCAAGGAAGGCGGTTCGGTGTTCACCCTCTTCCTGCCATACGCGGCCCGTGACTGATGAGGAGAGCCATGCGCGAGGAAAAGGAAAGTAAACGGATCCTGGTCATCGAGGATGAGGCGCACATGGCCGAAGGCTTGAAGCTCAATCTCTCGCTCAAGGGCCACGAGGTGCGGGTGGCCGTTGACGGGCTGGCCGGTCTGCAGCAGTGGCGGGAGTGGCGGCCCCACCTGATCGTGCTGGACATCATGCTGCCGGTGATGGACGGACTGACCGTGCTGCAGAATATCCGCCTCGAAGACGAGCGGCTGCCGATCCTGATCCTCTCCGCCCGGGGCGAGACCGATGACCGCATCGCCGGGTTCAGCCACGGCGTGGACGACTACCTCTCCAAACCGTTCGACCTCGACGAGTTCCTGCTCCGGGTGGCGCGCCTGCTGACCCGGGTCGCTCTGTATGAGGAAGGCGCCGGCCCGCCCATCGCGCTGACCACCTACAGCTTCGGCGGCAACACCATCGACTTCACCACCCTAACCGCCAGCTGCCGGGCCGGCGAAGTCATTCTCACCGACCAGGAGGCGAAACTGCTCAAGCTGTTCATCGCCAACCGCGGCACGCCCCTCTCCCGCCAGCGGATCCTCGAAATCGGCTGGGGATTTGCCCGGGGGAGCGCCACCCGCACCGTTGACAACTTTGTCGTCCGCCTGAGGAAGTATTTCGAGGCGAACCCCAAAAAGCCGGTCTATTTCAAGAGCCGCCGCTCGGTGGGCTATATCTTCGATCACGGGGATGAGTAAGAAGCTCCCAAGAGCGAGAAAATGGCGAGCCCAACGGGATTTGAACCAAAGGCGCCTCTTTGATTTCCTTGACTTCCGTGCAACCTGCGGCAACCTGCCTGACTCACAGATCATCGTTGATCGAGCCGCTCGCCATATCGCATTAAATGTCGCCTACTCGCACAAAAACGCCATATTATCGTCACAAATGACGATATGTAATATAATCACTTGCAAATCGTAATTAATTGCGATATAAAAACTATATTATCAATTAGATCGGCATAGGTGACGATTATGAAGATCGAAAAGACACAATCAGACGAAGCCGTCCTCCAGGAACTGGGGAAGAGAATCACCCGGCGTCGCATCGATCTCCAGCTGACCCAAGCGGCCCTGGCCGTGGAGTCGGGTCTCTCAAAACGTACCGTGGAGCGGGTTGAAGCCGGGAGCACGGCACAGATGTCGAGCATCATCCGGATCCTTCGGGTCCTGGACCTCATGGACGGGTTGAACAACCTGATCCCCGAAGCCGTTCCCCGCCCGCTGGAACTGCTGAAACTGAAAGGCAAGGAGCGTCAGAGGGCCTCCTCGAAACGCCGCGGGAAACACTCCGCCGGGAAATGGTCCTGGAAGGATGATCGATGAGCACTATCGCCGAAGTAAAACTCTGGGGCAGCACCATCGGAGCCGTTTCCCTGATGGACAACGACGAGGTGGCGGCCTTCGAGTATGATCCGGAGTTCGCCCAAAGCGGGATCGAGATTTCGCCACTCCGCATGCCGCTGTCGGACCGGGTCTACACCTTCCCCCAATTGCCCCGGAAGACTTTTCACGGGCTCCCCGGCCTGCTGGCCGACTCGCTGCCGGACAGCTTCGGCAATGCCCTGATCAATGCCTGGCTGGCCACCCGGGGGCGCAGCCCGGAATCGTTCAATGCCGTTGAGCGCCTCTGCTACACCGGCAGAAGGGGCATGGGTGCACTGGAGTTCTTCCCGGCCACGGGCCCGGTCGCCAGGCAGGCCGACAGAATAGAAGTCGATCAGCTGGTCGGTCTGGCCTCCGAGGTGTTGAGCCGGAGCAGCGACCTCCAACTCTCCTTTTCCGACGGGAACAGGAAGAGTGCCCTGACGGATATTCTCAGGGTCGGCACCTCGGCCGGCGGGGCGAGGGCCAAGGCGGTGATCGCCTGGAATCCGGTGACCAACGAAGTTCGTTCGGGACAGATTCCCGCCGGCGAAGGATTTGAATACTGGCTGATGAAATTTGACGGCGTTGCGGGGAACAGAGACAAGGAGCGGGAGGATCCCGAGGGATACGGCGCCATCGAGTATGCCTACCACAAGATGGCCCGGGCCGCAGGGATCACCATGAGCCCCTGCCGCCTCTTCGAGGAGAGCGGCAGGCGGCACTTCATGACCCGGCGCTTCGACCGCCGCGCCGGCGGGGAGAAGCTGCACATGCAGTCCCTCGGCGCACTGGCCCACTACGATTTCAACAGCGCAGGGGCCCATGCCTACGAGCAGGCTCTGCTCGTGATCAGGGATCTGGGGTTGCCAATGGAGGCGCTGGAAGAGCTGTTCCGAAGAATGGTGTTCAACGTCATCGCGCGGAACCAGGATGACCATGTAAAAAACATCGCCTTCCTGATGGACAAAACCGGCTGCTGGTCCCTGGCCCCGGCATTTGACGTGATCTACAGTTTCAACCCCGGCGGCAACTGGACGTCCGCCCACCAGATGACGATCAACGGCAAGCGTGACCACTTCACGATTGATGATTTCAGGGCCTGCGCCGGCAGCGTGTCGATGAAACGCGGCCGGGCGGAGGCGATCATCGACGAGGTATGCCGGACAGTCTCCCAGTGGTGCGGCTATGCTGACGAGGCCTTGGTGCCGGCCCCCCGGCGTGATCAGATCCAGGACACACTTCGCCTGGGGATCTAAGTACTCCGGCTCTTAAGTTCGGTGACGTATTATTCAGGCTGTCATCTTCTGCCCGTATTCCTGAGCTGATAGTTTGGCCAGAACATTTTTGAGATCATCGCGAGTGAACTTCCACCGAAAAGGCGATGCGATCGCCCGCGGCTGGGCCTGCCCGCGATCTTTCTGATAAGCTGAGTCTATCTTTTCTATCACGGGGTCTGACCCCTACCCGGGCTGCGGCTCACAAGTTGGCACAATGATGAATCAATCCCGGACAAGTCTGGCGGAGAACTGGTTCCCACTGGCCGCGGCGATCCTCTGTGCCGCGCTGTTCGTCCTGCTGCCCCTGGTTGGCCCCGAAGGCACGTTCTGGGGCCTGGGGCACGCTGCCCTGGTGCCGCTCTGGCTGCGTATCCTGCTCGGCCTTGCCCTCATGGCCCTGGCGGCGCCCGGGGTCCCGGCGAAAATGGCCGGGCTCATCGAACCGGCGGCCGAACGGGCCCAGAATCTCTTCCGCCGGTTTCCGGCCCCGGCCTGGGCCGGCACGGGGGTGTTTTCCGCGGTTCTGTTCTGGCTGCTGCGCGACCGCAACTTTGCCCTGGGGGACAGCGAGCACCTGATCAAGGCGGTGACCTGGTATGTGCATCACGAGGGCTGGCACCTCACCTTTGACGAGGCCCTGGAACTGCTGCTCCACTCCGCGGTCTACCGCCTTTTTGCCGCGGCCGGCTTCCCCGGAGCCGCGGAGATCGCTTTTGCCCTGACCAGCGTCCTGGCCGGCGGGCTCTTTGTCATGGTCCTGCTGCTGCTCTGCCGCCGGCTGGCCGGGACGGCCCTCCAGCGGCTGGCCCTGGTCCTGCTCGCGCTGAGTTCCGGCTACGTCCAGCTGCTCTTCGGCCACGTGGAGAACTACACCGTGGTGGCGCTGTTGATGCTTTGCTACTTCCATCTCGGAATCCGCTACCTCAGGGAGCCGGGCCGGGGGCTCTTTCCACCGGCGGCCCTGCTCTCCATTGCGGTCTCCTTCCACCTGCTGGCCGGCTGGCTCTACCCCTCGCTGCTCTGGCTCTGGTGGGCCGGGCGCGGGCGGAGGGACGAGAGCGGGAAGCGCAGCGACGGTGGGCTCACCGCCCTGGCGGCCGGCGCCATCCTTCCCCTGGTTGCTGCCTTCGGGCTCTGCCGGCTGGCCGGCTTTGGCTCCGAGCGGTTCGGCGAGACCCACCTGGCGGCGATGAAGTTCGTGTTTCTGCTCGGGCCGGAATACGAGCACTTCCAATATGGTTTCCTCTCCCCGGCCCACCTCTTCGACGCCCTGAACCAGCTCTGGCTGGCGGCACTGCCGGCAATCATCGCCCTGCTCTTCGCCGCTTTGCGCCCTGGCGGGGGGGACGGAGAGCGGCGTCCGGGCGGAGAGGTCGGTTTTGCCCTCACGGCCGCGATATCACTGCAGTGCTTCGCCCTCTTCTGGAACCCCGACCTGGGGGCCTTCAAGGACTGGGACCTCTTTGCCGCCGCCGGCCTCGGCTGGACTTTTGCCGCCCTGGTGCTGCTCTCCCGACGCGGGGTGCCGGCCCGACCCGTTCTCGTTTTTGCCCTCTGCGGCCTGCTCTTCACCGTCCCCTGGCTGGTGGGGAACCACCTCGAGGCCGTGGAAGTCGATCCCGTTCTGGTGTCGTCCACGAAACCTTTGCCCTCCCCAATCGTAGGTAGTCCCCAGTGACCGAAAGGTATTGACGGATGAACCGGGAGTTCTGGCCGTATTGTTTTCCGACTCGGAAAATAATCAACCGGGATGACGGCCTTTGTTGTATAATGATGCATTGCGCCTTGCTTCCCTGAAATGAATCAGGCATTCCAAGGGATCACTTTTGCCGGCCCTGTGCGGGCCGACGGTTTTATTATGAACACTGTTCCGTAGGAGGAGGAAACCGATGAAACACATCTTCGCGGCACTCGCCGTAATCGCCCTGCTGCTTTCCGCCGCGCCCGCGTCGGCCGGCGAGGACATCCGCTGCATTCCGGTGACCCTCACCGTGAATACAAACCACCAGGGGGTGGAGGTGCTGATGGGCCTGGAGAAGGGAGCGGGCGACATGCAGAGTTACGGGGTCAGCCCGGCGACGATCAAGTTCCTTGCCGTGGTGGCCAGCGTTCCCGGGGAGAAGAAACCGGTACTTTACCTGCTGCCCGACGGTGAGGAGTGCCCCGGCGCCGACGCCGACTGGAAATCCATGCCCACCGAGACCCGTTACTTCTACATCGAGCCGGGCCACACCGGGTACGAGCCGGTGAAAAACAAGAAGAAGGATATCGTCAAGATGAGGCATGTGCTCAAGGCCCTCGATGCCGGGGAAAAGCTGCTCGAGGCCGATCTCAAGTTCACCCTGTCCCTGCCCACCGGGTCGAGCCAGCCGGGCGCCGGAGGCATGGGCGGCCGGTAGTCGTTGCGCCGCTATTGACTGGCAATCGATTCAAAAGGGGACGTCCCTCGGGGGGCGTCCTTTTTTTGCCCGGGATTCGTCCCGGCACATTCATAAAAAGAACTTGACGGTAAGTAAATAACGAATTATATTACATGGCATGCCGGATGCTGGAAAGGCCGGCCTTTTTCCTGGCTCCTCATAACAATAACTGTTTATTAAGGAGAAATGCCATGCATCGTGGACCATATGCTTTCGGGTCTTTGCCCATCCTTTTGAGCGCCGTGCTGGCCCTCTGCCTGCCCCTGGCCGGGCAGCCGGCCGGGGCGCTGGAAATCCTCTCCTGGACCACCTACGCCGACATGGACCGGGAATACCCCAACAGCGTCGATGCCATCCTCCAGTATCGTCCCGATGCGCTGTTCACCGATTTCACCGGCACCACGGCTGCTGAGCTGGAGGCCGCCCTGGCCGGGATGGACGCATTCCTCGTCCCGGAGACCGAGAGCGCCAACAGCAGTCTGCTGGCCGCTGCCGGCGCCGACTGGGCCGGAGTGCTCGAGGCCTTTGCCGCTGACGGCGGCAGCGTAGTGGTCTGCGGCGAGTACGTGGGCCGCTGGGGGTTTCTGGATGCCACCGGAATGCTCCATTACAGTTATGTGGATTCCTGGTCCGGCAGCCGCACCTTTGACATTCTGCAGCGTGGGCACCGCCTGGTCCGCGATGTGGCCGACCCGGTGCTGGAGGCGGTCAATGCCACCCGCACCTATTCGCTCACCTCGGGTGTTGCCCTGGCGGTGGACGTGGGCGGAGATGCCATGCTGGCCAGCCGCAAGGTGGGGGACGGCTGGGCCGTTCTGCTGGGCTACGATTTCTACAATTACGATGACAACGCGGCGCACGTGCTGGCCAACGCTGTTTCCGGGCCGGATGACCACTGGACCTGGGAAGCGGTGGGAGATCTGGACGGCGCGGTGAAGGCCTACTGCCTCTGTGAAACCGATGACGGGATCTATGCCGGCACGGGTCCGGTGGGCAACGTCTTCTTCACCAATGACGGCGGGCAGAACTGGACCAATACCGCCAACCTTCAGGATGCGGTGCATGTGTTCTCGATGCTCTCCGCCTCCGACGGCTCGCTGCTCGCCGGAACCTTCTGCCAGAACGGCGAGGATGTCGAGGGCCGGGTCTTTCGCAGCCTCAACGGCGGTCAGACCTGGCAGTCCATCGCCCTGCCGGGGAGCAATGCGGTCTTCAGCCTCGCCGAGACCGCCACCGGCGTGGTTCTCGCGGGCACCTCGCCCGGCGGCGAGGTGTTCATGAGCATGGACGGCGGCGGGTTCTGGACCGGTCCGCTGGCCCTGCCCGGCGCGGAAAGTGTCGACTCGCTGCTGGCCATGGCGGACGGTGACCTGTTCGCCGGCACGGGACCGTCCGGCGACATCTTCCGCTCCACCGACGCCGGCCTGACCTGGGGGGCCACCGCGGGCCTGACCGGGGTGGAGCACGTGTACACGCTCACGCTCGACGGCGCGGGCGGAATCATCGCCGGAACCGCACCGGAAGGCTGCCTCTGGCGATCCGTCGACCAGGGGGCTCACTGGGCCCGGATCGGCTGCATGGCCGGTACTGATTTCATCTCCGACCTGCTCACCGACACCGATGGAAGGATATACGCCGCCACCGGCCCGTACGGTGACATCTACCGTTCGGTGGATGGCGGCAAGACCTGGCGGCCCACGCCGAATCTCTACGGGGTGAGTCAGGCCTTCTGCCTGCACCAGGGATCCGACAAACGCCTTTACGTGGGCACCGGTCTCAACGGCGACGTTTTTGTCAGCGGTGGGGAGCCCACCGTGCAGTGTTACATGAACTGCACTCCCACCAGCGGAACGCTCCCCTTTGCCAGCCGCTTCACGGTCACCCTGGTCAACCCGGGAGACGGTTACCGGCTGGCCGCCGGCCGGATCGACGTCACCACGGCGGGAGGGACCAGGGTCACCAACTGGCGGGCGGGATTCACCATCCTCGCCGGCGGGGAAGTTTACGAGAACAGCTGGTTTCAGCCGTTCCCGGCCACCGGGGCGCTGCTGGGTCACAACTGGTTCGAGCTGCGGGCTGTGGATGTGACGCCGGTACCCTACAACCAGCCTCCCAACATGCCTTCGGGGGACGAGGACGCGGATTGCGGCACCATTCGGGGGATGGCGCCGTAGTTTAGAAACTCTGCATGTCGGCCAGGCCATCGAAGATCCAGCGGGCTTCACCTTCGAGCATCACCCGGCCCCAACGGGCCATGGCGCTGTCGTCCGCATTGCTGACCGGTTTTCCGAAGCCGACGGTGAGCAGTGAACCGCCACGGGTCAGGCAACGCATCGGGGATTTGAAACCGAACTCCTCGGCGGCCACCAGGGCCGTGGCCGTGCAGCCGGTGCCGCAGGCCAGGGTTTCGGACTCCACCCCCCGCTCGTAGGTCCGCACGGCCAGCGTTCGGGTTCCCTCGTCCACCAACGAGTAGAAGTTGACGTTGGTCCCGGCAGGGCCGAAGGTCCCCAGCCCGCGGAGCATCGACCCCCAGCGGTTGACCTCCATGGTGGAGAGCTCGTTTGCCGGGAGGTGGTGCACGAAGTGCGGGACGCCCACGGTGAGGAACTGGCCGGGGAAAATCCGGCGGCTGCCGTCGCCGGCAGCTGTCTCGGCCGCCACGATCTGCGGCGGCCAACTGATCGGGGCCATTTCCAGGTTGACCCGCGACCCCTGCACTTCGGCGGAAAGCACCTGGCCCTCCCCGGTCTCGATGGTCGGCCGGGGGCCGGCCAGACCCATGCGGTGCAGGTAGCCGGCCAGGCAGCGCCCGCCGTTGCCGCAAAGCGCGGCGGTGTCGCCGCCGGAGTTGACGTAGTCCATCCGGGCGTCGGCGATCTCGGAGCGGCGGACGAGGATCAGGCCGTCGGCGCCCACCGCGGTGCCGCGGGGGCAGAGGGCCCGGGCCAGCCAGGATTCCCGGCCCTGCAAGTGGTTCTCCCGGTCGTCGATGATGATGAAGTCATTGCCCCCGCCCGACATTTTCACGAAGTTCAGGCGGTGCTCCATCCCGCTGCCGGCGGCCTCACATTCCATGGTGTCCTATCTGGCCATGACCAGGAGCGCATCACTCTTCTCGCTCCGGTTGGCGGGTTCGGCCCGGTCCACCGCATCCACCCGGTAGGTGTACCAGCGTCCGGGAAGAACCGTGGAGTCCTTGAACCGCGGCTCATCCAGCGGTTCGTCATTCAGCTGCATCTCTTTGTCCGCAGCGTCTTCAGTGGTGCCCAGGTGGCGGTAGATGTTGTAACCCAGAAGGTCCGGCTCGCCGTTGGGGGTCCAGAAGAGAGTCACTTCCCCCGCGGCGGCCACGTAGGTGAAATTCACCGGTGTGATCGGCGCGTAGACGTCAACCGCGGCCACGGTGACCGGCAGGCTGCTGTCGCTCTCCACCCGCCCGTCTTCGGTGACCAGCACGGTGCGAACCGTATAGCTGTAGTTCTCGCCGAAGGAGAACTGCAGGTCGGAGAAGGTACGGTCGATCAGCGGTTGACCGTGGCTGGGCAGCGGCGGGGGCCCCTCGTCCCCTTCACGCTGGCGAAAGACGTAATAGCCGGCGATATAGGGCGGCATGGGCCGCCGCGGCCCCACCGGCCAGGGATCGGGCCACAGGACGGTGAGCCGGACACCGGATCCCGGGCCAAAGGTGGCCGGCGGCTGGATGATCCAGCCGGGCACCACCGCGTCTTCCGGCGGCCCGGTGATCCCGCTCTCCTCTTCGCCGTCCTCAATTAACAGGTCGGCTTTCCCACCAGCCGCCTTCTTGTCCCCCGGATCCACCGGGGTACCCGGCGCAATTGTGTCTCCTCCGAGGCCCAGGGCTTCCTGCTGCTGCTCCTTTGCTATCCGCACCCAGGGATCCACCGGCGGCCCGTCCCAGGTCAGGTCAATGGACCTCTCCAGACTCTTCGCCGCCAGGTGGGTCGGAGGTGTGGGCGGTTCCAGCGGAGTGACCAGCAGGAACTCGGAGAAGAGCCCCTCCCGCTCCTCGGTGTCCAGAACGCGGATGGCGTAGTGATAGCGGGTCAGTTCGAGGGTCTCCTCGTCCAACTCGGGCAGGGGGTCAGTGTGGTAGAGCCGGCGGCTGGTCTTCAGCTCCTTGATCTGGCTCCCGGTGAGGGTGTGCACCAGTTCGGCCTTTTTTTCGAACTTGCGCTCCGAGATGAACTTGCCCGACACGCTGCGGAACCCGGGAGTGATCCGCGGGCCTCGTTGCTGCTGCTGCTGGGCCCAGCCGTCCTGGTCGCTGCCCCGTCCCGTGCCGCTGTTGCTTCCCGACGACGACCCGCCCAGCATCCCGGTGTTCGATTGGCCTCCACCACCATACGTGCCGCCCAGCCCGTCACCGCTACCGGCCATGGCGCCGGTGCCGTAACCGGTTCCGTACGCATCATCGTCGGACGTTTCGGCGAGAAAGCTCTGGGTCACCTGGTCCAGCACGTCGCAATCGGTGTAGGTCTCCTCCTCCTCCCCGTCCTTTTTGGGCTCCAGCAGCTCGGTGTAGCGGAACAGCTCTACCTTGGCCACCCCCACCAGGTCGGTGTCGTCGGTGTTCTTTTCTGGCAGGGTCCAGGAGAGGGTAATGTTGTTGCCGTGCTGGGCGGAGGTGAACCCCGCACTCCCCCTGGGCTGAACCTTGATCGGCGGCTCGGGCGGGCCCTTGCGGCCGCAGGCCGGGGTGGCGAGCAGTGCGGTGAGGATCAGCAGTGCCGGCAGGAGGCGCGGGAGCGGGAGAGCTGGATAGTCATTCATGCGGCGCATCGGCCCCCATTAGAGAATATAACGGCTCAGGTCCTGGTCCTCGATGATGTCGGCGAGCATCCGCCGCACGTAGTCACGGTCGATCTCCACCTGCTTCTGACGCAGGTCGGCCCCCTCGAAGGAGATCTCGTCCAGCAGCTTCTCCATGATCGTGTGCAGCCGCCGCGCGCCGATGTTCTCGGTGCGCGAATTGACCATCGCGGCGTACTCGGCCAGCTCGCGGATCGCCTCCTCGTTAAAGGTCAGCTCGATCCCCTCGGTGGCCATCAGCGCCTCGTATTGCTTGATCAGCGCGTTCCGCGGTTCGGTGAGGATGCGCACGAACTCATCCGCCCCCAGGCTATCCAGCTCGACGCGGATCGGGAAGCGGCCCTGCAGCTCGGGGATCAGGTCCGCCGGCTTGGACATGTGGAACGCACCGGCGGCGATGAAGAGGATGTGGTCGGTGCGCACCAGTCCGTACTTGGTCTGCACCGTGGTCCCCTCGACAATGGGCAAGATGTCCCGCTGCACCCCCTCGCGGCTCACGTCGGGGCCGTGGGACGATTCGCGGCCGGCAATCTTGTCGATCTCATCGAGGAAGATGATCCCCGAGTGCTGCACCCGGTCGAGGGCCTGGCGGGTCACCTTGTCCATGTCCACCAGCTTCGACTCCTCCTCTTCCAGCAGGTGCTGGCGCGCTTCGCCGATGGTCATCTTGCGCCGCTTCTTCTTCCCGCCAAAGAGACCGGGGAACATGTCCTTGACGTTGAACCCCATATTCTCCACGCCCTGGTTGGTGAAGATCTGCATGTTGGGGACGCCCTGTTCGGTCACTTCCATCTCCACCGGACGGTCCTCAAGCTGGCCCGCTTTCAACTGGGCCTTGAACTTCTCGCGGGTGCTGGATGAGACGCCGTTCTTCACCGCGCCGGGCTCCTTGTCGCCGGGCATGGGCGGCTGGGGCATGGAGGGCAGCAGCAGGTCCAGCAGGCGCTGCTCCACGTTCTTCTCCGCCTTGGAGCGCACGCGGCGCATCGCCTCGCTCTTGACCAGGTCCACCGCGATCTCGGTCAGGTCGCGGATCATCGATTCCACGTCGCGGCCGACATACCCCACTTCGGTGAACTTGGAGGCCTCCACCTTCATGAACGGCGATCTGGCCAGCCGGGCCAGCCGGCGGGCGATCTCGGTCTTGCCCACACCGGTGGGGCCGATCATGATGATGTTCTTCGGCGCCACCTCCTCGGCCATCTCGGGGGAGAGGCGCTGCCGGCGGATCCGGTTGCGCAGGGCGATGGCCACCGCCCGTTTGGCCTTGTGCTGGCCCACGATGTAGCGGTCCAGCTCGGAGACGATCTCCCGGGGGGTCAATTGGTTGTCCCAGCTCTGATCTTTTTCCACTGTTCCCTGCAAGTGTATAACCATGCTGCTTTCCCGGCGTCCTGCTGCGGCGCAGGCGTCGCTATGGTCGACAGGCGGACCGCTATTTGCCCTTTGACGGCGGCAGCGTCTCCACCCGGATCGAGTCGTTGGTGTAGATACAGATCGTGGAGGCGATACGGATCGCCTCCCGGGCGATGGACTCCGCCGGGAGGTCGGTGTGCTCGAGCATCGCCCGGCCCGCGGCCAGGGCGTATGCGCCGCCGGAACCGATGCCGGCCAGGCCGTCGTCCGGTTCGAGCACCTCGCCGCCGCCGGAGAGGAGATAGGTGATCTCCTTGTCCGCCACCAGCATCAGCGCGTCGAGTTTGCGCAGCACGCGGTCGGTGCGCCAGTCGCGTCCCAGCTCGTACGCGGCTCGCCTCAGATTGCCCTGGTGGGCCTCCAGTTTCCCTTCCAGGCGGGAGAAGAGGGCGAAGGCGTCCGATGCCGACCCGGCAAACCCGGCGAGGATGGTGTCCCTGTGCAGGCGCCTGATCTTGGCTGCGCCCTGCTTCATCACCGTGTTGCCCAGCGTCACCTGGCCGTCGCCGGCCAGGGCCACCGTTCCGTCCCGCCGCACGGCGATGATGGTGGTGGCTCTCATGGTGTTGTCGTCGTTCATGCTGTCTCCCGTGTGATGGATTCTAGCACGGAATCCCTCCGCACCGGGACTATCCCGGAAAAGGTTTCATAACACCGCCCCCCCGGGGGTGTCAACGAAGAGATTTGCGGGAGGGACGTACTTGCGTAATTGCGTACAGAGGGACATGAAACAGGTGGGAAAGCTTGGACACTACTATTTGTTTCTTGACCAGGCCACTTAGTGCATGTGAATCAGGGACAAAGTAATAACCGTCCCTGCTTTTCCAGCATTTTTCCAAGGCAGAAACGCAACAACGCAAGTACGTCCCTGGTTTGCATCACGCCCGGGGATGGGCCTTGTCGTAGACTTCCTGGAGCCGGGCCATGCTGGTGTGGATGTACTTCTGGGTCGTGGAGAGGCTGACGTGGCCCAGCAGCTCCTGGATCACCCGCAGGTCGGCTCCGCGGGACAGCAGGTGCGTGGCAAAGGAGTGGCGGATGGCGTGGGGGCTCAGATCGTGGTTCAGGGCCAGTTGATCCACGTATTTCTTGATCAGCCGCCGGATGCTGCGGTCGGTGAGCCGGCCGCCGCGGTTGTTGAGGAACATCTCCCGTTTGCCGGCGGATGCGGGCTTGCCCTCCCGGGCTCCGAGGTAGGCCTTGACCGCCTCGATCGCCGGCTGGCCCATGGGCACGATCCGCTCCTTGCGTCCTTTGCCCAGCACCCGCACCAGCCGCGCCTTGAAATCGAGGTCCTCGATGTCCAGGGCCACCAGTTCACCCACCCGGATCCCGGTGGCGTAAAGCAGCTCGAGGATCGCCTGGTCGCGCAGCCCGCTGAGGCGGGTTGGATCCGGCGCCCGGAGGAACTCGCCGATCTCCAGCTCGGTGAGATGGGGCATCAGCTTTTGCCGTTTGCGGCGCTGGCTCACCACCCGCGCCGGGTCGCGCTCGATGACCCCCTGGCGGCGAAGGAAGCGAAAAAACCCGCGCAGGGCGGAGAGCTTGCGGGAGATGGTGGTGCCGGCGCTGCCCCGCAGGTTGAGGTGGCCCAGCCAGGCAATCACCGACGGGGTGTCCACTGACGCGGGGTCCAGCGAGTCGTTCTCGCCGGCGGCGAAGTAGTCCACCTCGAGGAAGGTGATGAAGTCCTCGAGGTCGGTGCGGTAGCTCTTGAGCGTGTGCGGAGACGCGTCCCGGCCGAACTTCAGGTGCTGGATGTAGCTTTCCAGTTGGTCGCGCACGTTGTCCTCCGACGGTGATTGAATGGTACCTCCATAGTACTCCCCGGCTCTTTGCCGGCGCAAGCTTCCCCGGTCAGCAGGCCTTGATGCAGCGGCTGCCGGGGAGCATCCTGACCAGCCCTTCCAGCTCCAGGCAGAGCAGGTGGCGGGTCAGCTCCGGCAACGGCAGGTCGAGCATCCGGGAGAGCTCGCCCAGGCTCCGCGGACAATCCACTTTGAGGGCCTCGAGGACCTTGCCCTCCGGGCCTCTGCGCCGGGCGGCGGCCACCACCGCTGTGCCGCTCCCTCCCGTCCCCGCCGGAGCCCGGGCCGCCATGCGCAGGCGCACCTCCGGCGGCAGCTCCTCCAGGGCGTCGAGGCCCCGCTGGACCAGCTTCGCCCCGCCGGCCAGCAGCAGGTTGGCCCCGGCACTGGCCGGCGAGGTGATGTTGCCGGGTACGGCAAAGACCTCCCGCCCCTGCTCCAGGCCCAGACGGGCGGTGATCAGCGAGCCACTCAGCCGGTCGGCCTCCACCACCAGCACGCCCCAGGAGAGGCCGCTGATGATTCGGTTGCGCCGGGGGAAGTGGCGGGGCAGCGGGCTGCTCCCCGGCGGCAACTCGCTGACCACTGCCCCGCCGGAGCGGCAGATCTCCCGGGCCAGCTGCCGGTGTTCCGCCGGATAGAGGCGGTCGAGACCGCTGCCCAGCACCCCCACGGTGACCCCGTTGCCGGCCAGTGCCCCGCGGTGGGCCGCGGCGTCGATCCCCCGGGCCAGGCCGCTGACCACCGTGGCGCCCAGGAAGGCCAGTTCGCGGCTCAGCATCTCGGCCGCGGCCCGGCCATACGGCGTGGCCTTGCGTGAGCCCACCACGGCAATCCCATCGGTGGCCAGGGCCGAGGTACTGCCTACCACCCAGAGCGCGGGCGGCGGATCGTGGATCTGACCCAACTGACGCTCCGGGTAGTCCCGGTGGGCCGGGGTGACGATCTGCCAGCCCCGGGACCGGGCCAGACGCTCGGCGGCGGCCGCCTGCTCCGGCAGGCCGGGGTGCAGGATCGCCCGGGCGCACCCGGGGCTTATGCCGTCCAACCGGCGCAGTTCGTCGACGGTGGAAGAAAAAATCCGCTCCGGTTCATTGAGGAAATGATCGAGCAGGTTTCGGGTCTGGAGCGGGCCGAGCGAGGGGATCAGTGCGAGGGCCAGATAGGCGCAATTCCGCTGCATTGGTTAGGTTCCTCAACCAGTGCCGCGCCCTCATTCGGCTTCCCGGGAAAGGATTCCCGATTATCCGCAAGCGGGGCCGGTGAAGTCAACCTGAGAAAAAAACTGTCACCTTCATGGGACGGCACGCGGAAAAGTGTGGTTTAATCTTTAGGGTGAAGAACGGCAGGTCATTCTCTTCGGCCTGCCGCCGGGGGGGGAACCAGAACCAGAGCGGAGAATACGGATGACCCGTGTCGTGATCAGATCGATAGCGCCTGTCCTGCTCGCCCTCCTTCTCTCGCCCGCGGCCACCACTGCCGGCGATCGGGAGGAGCCCTCCTCGAGGGAGGTCAAGCAGATGATCAAGTTTGGCATCTCCCTGGGCAAGCAGGGGTTGTGGAAGGAAGCCCTCCACCGCTGGCAGGAGGCCCTGCGCTACGACCCGGACAACCCGCAGCTGCACAACAACATTGCCGTGGCCCTGGAGAGCCAGGGGGACCTGGAGGGGGCCCGGGAGTCGTACAAGCGGGCCGAGGAACTGGACTCGAACGCCAGATACGTGCGGCGTAACATCGCCAACTTCGAGGAGCTGTTCACCGCCCTCGAGCAGTACGAGACCGAGTATCGCGAACCGGCGGCCGGTGAGGCCGGGGCCGGGGACACCGCGGCCGGAGCGACTCCGGGGGAGGACGTGAAGCCCGCGGAGGAGACCACCGCCGCGGAGGATGGCGAAACGGCTGAAAAGCCCGACGTCGCGGCCGACGCGGATCCCGACGACCCCGGAACGGAGGCCGACGCGCCGGATGGCGACCAGGCAGCGGAAGAAGAGGAATGAACAATTCGACCAGACAGACCGAACCGTTCCGGCGGCGCCTCACCGCATTCGCCTGCCTGCTGCCGGTGATTTTCGCGGCGCTTCTGCTGGTCGGCCTGCCGGCTTCGGCCGGGGTGGAAGAAGTGACCATCGAGGTGCCGGTAAAACCGAAGATCGACGTCAGCGAATACAAATCACTGATGGTGGCCAACTTCATCAGTGACCGGGAAGCGCGGATGGAGCTCGATGTCGAGATCGTGCGCTACCTGCGGAAGATGCTGCTGCGCACCGTGGACCTGGAAGTGGCCAAGGGCGAGCCGCCCAGCCTGCCCACCGGCCTCGGCGGCCAGACGATCTTCGAGGTGCCGAGTTACTGGACCGACCTGGGGGCCCGCTTCGACAGCGACCTGATCCTCTCCGGCAAGGTGAACTTCGCCACCGAGGACCGTTCGGGATACGAGCAGATCGATCTGCGCAACACCTACCAGGGCCGCTACCAGCGGGACATGGGCTACTCACCGAACAACACCCGAACCATTTTCATCGAGAAGACCGGCTTCTTCCTCAATCTCGAGATTCACCTGCTCAACGGACGGACCGGTGAGGAGATCTACACCGACAAGTTCTACCAGGAGATCGTGTATAACGGCGACGGCCCGGACGACCTCTCGGTGTTCTTCATGATGATGGACAAGATGGCGCCACAGATCACGGGCATCGTGGCCGAGCGGAAGACCCGCGTCATCCGCTATCTGCTCGACTGACCGGTCAACAGCACCGCGGCGCCGAATCATAATAACGACAAGGCCTTCCACCCGATGCGCAAGGAGCACAGAGACCGATGACCAGACCCTCCGGATCCGCAGCGCGGCGCCCGGGACGTCCGGGCAGGCTGGCCGCCGCCTTCCTGCTGGCGGCCCTGGCCGTCCTCTTCAGTTCGCCGGCCCTCGGCCAGTACCGCAACATCGGCGGCAAGAACAAGATCACCCACGACACCTTCGACTGGAAGGTCTACGAGTCGCCCCACTTCCAGATTTATTACTACCCCGAGGTGGAACCGTTCCTGGAGAAGCTGGTCAGCTACGCCGAGAGCGCCTACCTCAAGGTGAGCACCACCCTCGACTACCAGCTGGGCTTCAAGGTGCCGGTCTTCTTCTACAAGACCCACGGCGAGTTCGAGCAGACCAACATCACCATGTCGATGCTGCCCGAGGGGGTGGGCGCGTTCGCCACGCCCTCGAAGAACCGCATCGTTATCCCCATCGACGACCCGCCGGACAAGATGCAGACCACGCTGACCCACGAGCTGGTCCACATCTACCAGTACGACATGTTCTACCAGTCGGACCTGAGCAAGGCCTACCGCTCCTCGCCCCCGCTCTGGATCATGGAGGGCATGGCCGAGTTCGTGGGACAGGAGGGATGGAGCACCAGCAACGAGGCGGTAATCCGCGACGCGGTGCTCAATGACATGGTGCCGCCGATCCTCCAGCTCAACGCCCAGGCCTTCCTGACCTACCGCTTCGGCCAGGCGGCCTTCGACTACATGAACGAGGAGTGGGGCCTCGAGGGGGTGCGCGACTTCATCCAGGCCTTCCGCCGGCACATCACCACCCGCAACCTGGAGAAAGTGGTGGACGAGGCCTTCGGGGTGACCCCCGAAGAGTTCGACACCGGTTTCCGCCGCTACCTCCGCGGCCGGTTCATCCGCGGGGCGATCGAAAAGGACGAGCCGGCCGATTACGGCAAGGAGATCGGGATCAAGGGCAATTGGGTCCACACCTTCTCCCCGGCTTTCTCCCCCTCGGGCGAGCTGGTGGCCGTGCTGACCAATATGGAGGGCGAGGTCGACCTGGTGCTGATCTCCGCCGAGGACGGCGAGATCGTCAAGAACCTGACCAAGGGCTACACCAACGCCTACGAATACATCATCGTCGAGTCCTTCTCGGGCAAGAACGATGTGGCCTGGTCCCCTGACGGCAACACCATCGCCGTCTTCGTCCGCCGGGAACGGGGCCGCGACCTGATGCTGGTCAACGCCATCACCGGTCGCAAGATGGCCCAGGTCACCCTGCCCGACCTCTTCGAGAACGCCTCGCCGGCCTTCTCGCCGGACAGCAAACGGATCCTCTTCGCGGCGAACAAGGACGGGATAGTGGATATCTTCGAGTTCGAGATCGCCACCGGGAACATCCGCAACATCACCCAGGACGATTTCTGGGACACCAACCCCACCTATTCGCCGGACGGCGAGTACTGTGTCTACAACCGGCGGATCAACGGCTACGAGAAGCTGGTCAAGGTCTCGCTCTCCGATCCCGGGGACAAGACCCAGCTGACCTTCGGTGAGCACGACGACATCCAGGCCGCCTATGCCCCCGACGGCAAGCGGGTCTACTTCACCTCCGACGAGTCGGGGATCTTCAACTTCCAGATCCTCGACCTGGAGACGCTGGTGGTCAGCGTCTACACCAACGTGGTCAGCTCGGTCAGCAACCCGATCCCCCTGGCTTCCACCACCGACGCCGAGCGGGTGGGCTTCACCTCGTTCTTCAAGGGCAAGTTCCGGCTTTACGAGATGGAACTGGGCGAGCCGCTGCAGACCATCGAGCCGCCGTCGGAGGAAGAGGTCCCCGACCTCGACGAGCAGGAGGACTTCAAGCCGAGCCTCGAACTGACCATCGACGAGGAGGACAAGCAGGAGTATCAGAAGTACAAATTCTTTGTCGAAAGCGCCGACGCCATCGCCGGGATCAGCGACCTCGGCGACCTGATCACCTCCTCCTACGTCAGCCTCAGCGACATGACGGGCGACCAGCGGATCCAGGTGATGCTCCAGTCGCTCTACACCTACAGCAACATCGAGGCCACCTACTTCAACACCCGCAACCGCTACGACTGGGGGGTCCACCTCTTCGACCTGCGTGATTACTTCGTCTACTACGATCCCACCTCCCAGACCGGGGTGAGCCGGAACAACACCTACCGCCGCACCGGGGCCTCCCTGTTCACCTCCTACCCGCTGGACAAGTTCCGCCGCCTGGAGGGCTCGGTGGGCTACCTCTTCCGTGAGCACTGGACCCCGGCGGTGGTCGACAACGTGATCGTCGACTACGTGCAGGTGAACGACCACCTGCCCTTCGTCGGTCTCTCCTTCATCGGCGACACCGCGCGCTACGCCAGTTTCGGGCCGGTTCACGGCCGGAAATACACCATGGGGGTCAGCTATGCCCCCAAGCTGGGAGAGCAGACCGCCGGCTACACCGATGTCCAGCTGGAGTTCCGCAACTATTTCCAGTTGACCAAGCGCTCACTGATCGCCCACCGGCTCTTCGCCTTCGGCAGTTTCAGCGACGTGCCCAACTTCCGCACCTTCGGCGGGATGAACACGATGCGCTCCTGGGACTTCCGTGCCTTTGTCGGCAGCCGCACCGTCTTTTCCAACCTCGAATTCCGCTTCCCGCTGGTGGACGCCGTGGCCTTCCCCTTCGGTATGACCCTGCGCGAAATCCGCGGGACACTCTTTTGGGACATCGGTTCCGCCTGGTGGGACGAGTCCGGCTATGATTTCACCTACGTGGACGAGGACGGCAAGGAGCGCTTCAAGGACGTTTATTCATCCGTGGGCTGGGGCTTCCACCTCTTCTTCGGGCCCTTCCAGCTGCACTGGGATTTCGGCAAGCGCTGGGATCTGGCCGACTTCGAGAGCGGGTTCAAGACGTCGTTCTGGATCGGGTATGAGTTCTAGGGAGTTCGGGCAAAAGGGGACGGTCACGCCCCGGTGACTGTCATCCCATTCTCAATCCGCCAGTCTGGCTGCAGGAATGTCATCGTCTCCATCGCCGCTTCCCGGGGGCGGGGCGCCGGTGAGCAGGGTGGGCAGGTAGGCCTTGATCAGCGGGTCGTCGCCGTAGGCCCTGATCTGTTCCCGGATCTCTTCCACGTCGATCTTCCCCTCGTGCAGTTGGACGATGATAGAGGAGAAGAAGTCGAAGACCCTGCGGAATTCGGCAAACTCCATGACGATCTCTTCCGAAATCTGCATCAAGCTGTCGATGGCTCTTTGTGTCGAACCTGCGGCGAAGAGGTTGAAGGTGGCGAGATTCTCGAAAAAATGAATCAACCCGTGTGCATATGGTGTTTTTAACGACAGTATCTTTGCTCGTGCGAGCAGCAGATACTCCTTGGCCAGTTCAATGTTTCCCAAGGCCAGTTGGCAATTGAAAAGGTTGAGGTAGTTCGTGACGAAATGCTTCGAAGAATCTTCAACAGCATTGACCGAGCTGATGTAATCGTGGCAAAGACCAAAACTCGAGGCTGCATCTTGAAAACGTATCTGTGAATATTGGATTACGCCGCGGGAACTCAGGAATTGGAACATCGCTTTGTCGTAATCCGTGTTTTCACCAGGGCTCTGAGGCGGCTCGAGCAGTTTTTCCACGCGCTCCAACCATAGATTCGAACGTTTGTAATCTTCC
>JAQAZP010000151.1:0-12765 GCA_032127265.1 Acidobacteriota bacterium | reverse complement strand
GTTTAACGACGTCGCTGCAGAAGGCACTGGTGGCTTCCTGCACCAGTTCATCGTCGATCCGCAGTTGCTGCCCAGGCACCGCCGCCCCCCTTCATTTTTGACAAAATGGCAGGTGAAAAGTCACAGCATGGGATTGGTCTGATCATATCCCACCTTCGGCCGGCGCTTCCTCCCAGGCCGGGAGCTGGTCGGTGAGACGGCCGCCCCGTGAGGCACGGTGGGTGATCTCCCAGGAGGGGAGCCAGGCCAGGCCGAGGAGCAGCACTTTGACGTCGCTGCGCCGCGGTTTCACCGGGAAGGGCTCGCCGGCCTCGGCGGCTGCGGTCCAACGTTCGGCGATCTGTGCCGATTCCTCCTCGATCTCCCGCCTCAGGTCTTCCATCTCCTGCGTGAGGCGGGCGATCTCCTCCTGCGATTCGGCGATGGAGACCTTGGCCTCGGCGGTCATCCGCCGCTTGCGGGCCGCGGTGGAAAGACCTCGGCTGGAGCGCCGTTTGCCGAAGACGCCAAAGAGGCCGATCAACGACTCGCCGGCGGAGATCAGTTCCTCCCGTTTCCGCGAATCATAGGTCGCCGTGTCGCGCTCCAGTTCCTGTTCTTCCCGGGCCAGCCGGGTCTCCAGCTGATCGATTTTACGCTGGTACTTGCGGCGCATCTTGTCCACCTCGGCGTCCCGCCGTTCCCGGGCTTCCTGCCTGGCCCGCATGCTGAATTCGGCGGCCGACTCGCCCGGCCGGCCAAAAAGCTTCAGCGCCGGGTTATGCTGCAGCTCCAGCCGTTGATCATGATAGAGAGCGTCGGTGAAATCCCGGCTCAGCGCTTTCAGCTCGGGGCTCGAGTTGAGCTGCTCGGGGACGGCGCCGAAGTACGCCTCTCCCGCGGGCTCTGTTCCCAGGTCGTCGGCTTCCAGGGCCAGTTGTTCGGCCGCCGACCAGTCGATCACCGGCCCCAACTCCCGCGCGTGAACCAGACAGCCCACCGGTCGCTTCTCGTTTACTCGATGCTTCTGGTCAACAAAGCCCACCCGCCCCAGGGCGAGAAGGGCCGGTTCGTAAACCAGGGCCGTTTCCGGTTCGGCGGCCTGGCGGCCAAGCTCTTTTTCCAGCAGACGCAGGGCGCGGTCACTGTCAATAATCGGGGGAAGGAAATACTGCTCCACGCCGGGGGAGAGGACCGGCGGGCCGGCGGTGTAGCCCCCGTGGGGCGGCGCAGTACCGTCCGGTTCATCGGGCAGGGCCGCCGCTGCCGCGGTTTTTTTGCGCTGGGCCGCCGGCAGGGTCTGCTCTGCTGCGGCCGGGGACGCGGGCTCCATGCCGTCCCCCCGGTCATCCCGCAGCCGGCGAATCTGCTCTCCGGTGAGCGGCCCGCGGAGATAGCTCATGGCCCAGCGGGTCTGGAAGATCAGCGGCTGGTCCTCGTGAACGTTGTGCAGCAGGAACACCCGCGACCCGAGACCGGAGATCACCTGGTCGAAACCGCCTCGCTCCAGGGCCGCGCCGCCGTCGGGGGTTGCCGACTTCAGGCCCTCCAGAACCCGTGCCTTGTCCCGCTCGGTCTGCAGCTTGCCGATGAACCAGGTGCCGGTGTTGCCCAGCGCCTTGTAGTCCAGGTCCACCGGGTTCTGGGTCGTCAGCATCACCCCCAGGCCGTAGGCCCGGGCCTGCTTGAGCAGGGTGAGCAGAGGCCTCTTGGAGGGCGGATTGGCCACCGGCGGCAGGAAGCCGAAAATTTCGTCGAAATAGAGCAGGGCGCGCAGGCTGGTGGTCCCCGGTTGCCGGCGGACCCAGCTGACCACCTGCTCCAGGAGCAGGGTAGTGAAGAACATCCGTTCCGCGTCGTTGAGGTGGGCGATGTAGAAGATGCTGTGACGCGGTTTGCCGTCGCCGGTCTGCAGCAGCGCCCCCACGTCCAGCGGTTCGCCGCGCAACCAGGTCTCGAACCCCGGGGCGGCGAGGATGTTGTTCAGCGCCATGGCCAGGCCGAAGCGGTCCTTCTCGGGGAAGAAGGTGTCCACGTCGAACACTCCCAGCCGGCGCACCGGAGGTGTCTGGATCGAAGTGATCAACCGGGCCAGGTCGAGATCCTCGCCGATTCTCCAGTAGTGCTCGAAGATGGTGGAGAGCAGAATGTGTTCCCGGCTGCGCAGCGGGTCGGCCTCCACTCCGGCCAGGCCCAGGAGGGCGCTCACCGTGCCGCGAATCTGGTCCCGGGCCGCCTCGGCGTCCCGTTCCCAGTCCACTTCCGGGGCCTTGAACGAGGCGAGGATCGACACCGGCAATCCGGCGCTGGACCCCGGAGTGAAGATACTCACTTCCGCGCTCTCCCGAAGCTGCCGTATGCGCTCCGGGCCCTGGCCCCAGCCGGCCAGCCCCTCCTTCCAGGTTCCGGCGATGTGCCTGGCGTAGTCGGGTACGCTCATCCCCTTGCGCCGCGCATCATCGACGTTGACCCACGGCTCGAAATCGGCGGGGCGCAGCTCGGGGAAGGTCAGGCTGAGGTTCGGCATGTCCCCCTTGGGATCGATGATGATCGCCGGTACCCCGTCCAGCGCCGCTTCCTCCAGCAGGTCAACGCAGAGACCGGTTTTACCCGATCCGGTCATCCCCACGCAGACGGCATGGGTGGTGAGATCCCGTGCGTCGTAGACCACCGGCCGCTCCAGCAGTTCGGAGCGGGCCAGGTCGTATTCCCGGCCGAGGTAAAACGCGCCGAGCTTTTCCAGGGGCAGGACGCCCGGTTTCGTGCCGCTCATTGTGTCCTCCGTGATGCTTCGCTTTCCCTGCCGCCGGTTCCTCCCGCAGCGGCGGAGGCCCGGGTCAGTGCTCGATGAATGGACGTTGTTTTATTACATCATACCCGGACCGGACTTGACCAGCGGGCGAAACGGGAAGAATGCACGGGGGCCGGGTCCCGCCGTCCCGTTGACCAGCCGTCGCGGCGGCCGGGGCGCTGCCGCGACGGCGCTGGCAGTCTTACGCTGAACGTGGTACAAAAACCGCTGAAAGAATTCCGGGCGGGGTATTGGAAATGATGAACGAAGGAAAAGAGAGCCTGAGGAACCGGTTGCGGATTGCCCCGGGCTCGCTGATCGTCGCGGTGGTCGGCTATCTGATCGTGCTCGGGATTTGCCTCATGTTCTTCACCGGCAGACGTGCGGATCATCTGTCCCCCGGAACACTGGTCGGGCCGGAGGCCTGTGCCGAGTGCCACCAGGAGCAGGCCAGGGCGTGGAAGGAAACCCGCATGGCGAAAACGTTCGAAGCCCTGCGGCCCGGCGTGATGGTCGAGGCGAAGCGGATCGCCGGCCTCGATTCCGGCAAGGACTACACCAGGGACGAGAAGTGCCTTCCCTGCCACACCACCGGTTACGGAACGGCCGGAGGGTTCGTCTCGATCGAGGAGACTCCGGAGATGGCCGGTGTGACCTGCGAGGCCTGCCACGGGTCGGGCGGGTTATTTATCGGGGTCATGAAAACCGGCGACCCGTCCTTCGACACTTCTGAAGCCCGTGAAGCCCGCAGGGCCGGCCTGGTCTACCCCCCGACCGACCGCATCTGCCGCACATGCCACAACGAAGACAGCCCCTTCTTCGACATGGGCTACCGGTTCGATTTCACCAGGCGCTCCGAACAGGGCACCCACCAGCATTTTCAGTTGCGGTACGATGACGCACCGGTCGGGCGATAGCCGGCGGAATCTTGCCCGGGGCTGGGTGGGGACGGAAGAACAAAGGCCCCTGGACCGTTAGCGGTCAGGGGCCTCTCTTATCCGTCATTGCGAGGAGCAGGCGCAGCCTGCGACGCGGCAATCTCAGAAGCTGTCGGCGATGCCGCGGAACTTGGCCTCGGTCATCAGATACTCGGCCAGCTTCATCAGGTGATTCTTCTCGGCCTTGATGATCGCGTTCAAGGTCTGGGTTTCGCCCACCACGTCCTTCATCGCCTGGTAATACTGCAGGGTGGCCTTTTCCAGCTCGAAGGCCCGGATCAGCGCGCCCTTGACGTCGGTCAGTTCATCAGTCTTGCCATAGAGCCCCTCGTCGCCCATGAAGAACTGGGACATCGACATCACCCGCAGGATGGCCATGCTCTCTTCACTGCCCGAAACCTCCTCGTCCGGCTCGGTGCGGTCCAGCAGTTTGCGGAACTGCTGCTCGTGAAGTTCCTCGTCCCGGGCCAGCAGGTCGAAGACCTCTTTCATCTCGGCATTGGCCTGGAACTTCTTGGCCATCTTCTTGTAGAACAGGGCGCCCAACTCTTCGGTTTTCACCGCGAACTCGGTCGCTTTCCGTACCGTCCATTCCTTTGACATGACATCCTCCTGGAAAAGAAACGAACCACCGGCCTTTATTGCGGAGAAATGATCCCAACCGGCCGGAGATGAATGGTTTCCTCTATCGTGACCGGCGCCGCTGCCGGAAGAAGCAGTATAGGAGAGGGGCGACCTGTTTTCAAGACCGGCTTTTTCCGTCAGCCGAGGAAGAATGCGGTCAGCGTCTCCCGGTGCTCGAGAATCAGGTTCAGGTAGACCAACTCCAGCTCCAGCATCTCCTGGTCCCGCTTGCGCAGCCATTCGGAAAGCCAGCCAAAGCGCAGGGCCAGAATCAGGTCGGTGAGGTCTCGCCAGCTCTCCTCCGCGGCAAACCCGGCGGTCTGCAGTGTTCGCAGCAGCGATTCGGCCATCTCGCCCCGCAACCCGGCCGGGTTCTCGAAACCCGTGCAGCCAAGGAGGTTGGCCACGTCGTACAACTCGGGCTTGGGCCCGGCGAATTCCCAGTCGATCACCGCGGCAATCCCGTCCGGGGCCCAGATCACGTTCACCGGATGATAATCCCCATGGCAAAAGGCGGTGGGGAGGGCGGGGCAGAGAGGGAAAAACTCGTTCTCCAGGTGCCTGAGCACCGGCTGGACCTCGGCGGCCACCGCCGGCTTGCGCTCCCGGATCACCTCCAGCAACTGCCGGATATACGGTTCCAGGGCAAAGGTTTCGTGGCCCCGGAAGAAGGGGAGCCGGGCCGATTTCTTCCGCAGTGTGATCAGAAACCGGGCCAGCGCTTCCCCGCGCCAGCCGTGGCGGATAAAGGCCGGCCGGGGCAGGTCGCTGCCGGCGAGAAAAGGACGGAGCAGCCACAGCCCGCCGTCCGATTGGGCGAGAAAGTCCCCCTGGCTGGTGCGCCGGTAGGTCAGGATCCCCGGCGTCCCCTGCTGTTGAAGATACTCAAGGGTGCCGGCGATGCGCAGCTTCGCCTCCCGGGTGGAGGGAAAGATGCGCTCGATGATCCAGGGCCGGCCCTCGCGGTCCTCCAGCACCGTGCGGTAGTCACACCGTTCGGGGCTGCCCTCGATCAGGATATCGGGGCGGAGGCGCTGGGCGTCGAGACCCCAGCAGCAGAAGGCTTCAAGGACGGCGGTATGGGACACGGTGCGGCGACTCTCCACTGGCCGAAAGATAAATAGCCGGGATTGTCTACCCGGCAGCATACCTCTTGGACTATATCCAATATTCAGTCGCATGTGAACATCCTGCTGGTCGCGCCGGAGGGCCCTGTTGGCATCTCAATCCGGCGGAGTTCGAAGAGTTATACTACAGGAATCAGAAGGATGCGGTCCCAGAGGCCGTACTCACGTGACTGAGTCTCCGGAATAACCGGGGCGGTTCAGACGTGGCCGTCCTGCATCGGTGAGAGTTTCGGGGGAGGCGTGAAAAACGACTTGTCCAAGTGTGAAAAACACACTATGTTGTCAGTAGCTATCAGGCGTCTGTTTGCTGCCGCATCCGGTGGTGACGTGAGCCATACCCGTTTCAAGCCCGGAGGAAAGTAGAATGAGAGTTGCATATTGCACGGCCGCTGTGATTATGGTGCTCTGCTTTCTTCCACCAATGACAACTGAAGCACAGCTGTTTGAACCCAGCGCGGAATACGATACTGGCAACATTCCTTGTTCGATCGCCATTGGTGATCTTGACGGCGATAGCTTTCCGGACCTGGTCACGGTGAACAGTGATGACGACAATATCTCGGTGTTGCTGGGCAATGGCAACGGCACCTTTCAGAATGCCGTATATCACGAGGCCGGAAACAATCCACGAGCGATTGCCATCAATGATCTGGATGGCGATGCCAACCTCGACCTGGTCGTGGTGAACCACGGAGATCAAAATGTCTGGGTGCTGCTGGGCATTGGGGACGGCACTTTCCTGGAACCCAAGGAATACGGAATCGGCGCCTCCCCTCATTCGGTCACCATCGGTGATCTTGATGGCGACAGCGTTCCGGACCTGGTCACGGTGAATCGTGATAGCGACAATGTCTCGGTGCTGCTGGGAGCCGGGGAGGGCACTTTTCATCCCGCCGCAAATTACGATACTGGTGACGGGCCTATGTCGGTTGCCATCGGTGACCTGGACGGCGATGCAGTACCCGATCTTGCCGTGGCGAACAATTACGGCGACACTCTTTCATTGCTGGTGGGCAACGGGGACGGTTCTTTCCAGGCCAAGGTCGATTTTGAGGAAATCTTCCAGCCGTCGTCGCTTGCTGCTAACGACTTGAACGGAGATGGCAACCTGGACCTGGCCGTGGTGAATCTTCACGGAACCAGCAACCTGTGGGTTATGCTCGGAAACGGCGACGGCACCTTTGAAACAACCATGATATATATGGCCAGCAGCCTCTCGTATTCGATCGCCATCGGCGATCTTACGGGAGACGGCATCCTGGACCTGGCTGCGGCAACCATGCCATACAGTAAGGTTGCGGTGCTGCTGGGCAACGGGGACGGCACCTATCAGCCTGCCATGCAGTATGGGGCCGGAGACTATCCTTATTCGGTCGCTATCGGCGATCTGGATGGGGATAGTAAACCGGATCTGGCCGTGTCGAATTACTACGGAGACGATGTCTCCGTATTGATCAATACGGGAATGCCGGCATGGGAAACAGTTTCGGCGGGATTTGCCTGTACGACGGTCTCGGGAACACTTCCATTCACCACCCGAATGTTCGTGTTCCTTTCCAACCTTCACACTCAACATGGACGTCGACTGGCGGCGACGATTAACCTCACCCTCGGCGGGGGCGGGTACATCGCCAACTGGCGGTCTGGATATACCAACGTAGATGCACGTGACTATTACAGCACTACCTGGACCCAGTATATCCCGAGAATCGGCCCACTGATCGGAGACAACATCTTCACGCTGGTGGCCGAGGATGTGACACCGGAGCCATACAACAAGCCGCCCTATCCGCCCGCGGGTTACACCGACACATCCTCCTGCACAGTGAGGGGGATCAAACCCTGACCAAATGCACAGCACCGGTTCGGGACTACCCGGGCCGGTGACTGGTGTGCCTGGATTGACGTACTCATTGCATCCCCTACGCTAACTCCAGGGAAACTCGGGGCCACCCGAGGCACGCCGCCATCGAGCTGACCAGGATCACCTGCGCCCGATCAAGGCATGAAGGCCTCGCCCGGGCAGTTGAAACCGTGGATCAGATGCTCAAAGAGCCCGAGCCGTGTGCTGAGGGCGTGCTGGCCGCTGTGGCGGGGGGTGAGGGTGGCAACAAAAAACCCCAACAGGATGCTGGGGTTATCTCGATCAAAGAATGGTGCCGAAGGGGGGACTCGAACCCCCACGCCCTTTCGAGCACTGCCCCCTCAAGACAGCGTGTCTGCCAGTTCCACCACTTCGGCACGTGGGATGTGCGGCAGCATGCTGCCGGTTACTGTCCGTTGCCGTTTACTCTGTTTTGTCCGCTCCGCTTGCCGGCTCCTCGCCGCCAGCGGTCTCGCCGGCCGGCGGGAGCGCCGCTGCATCCTGCTGGTCCACTTCACCCGTCACGGCCGGTGAGGACTCGGCGGTCTCGGGGGGAGCGGCGGGCGGAAGTACAGCCTGGTCAGCCGCGGGAGCGGCCGGCTCGGACTGCTCCACCGAATCCATGATCGACGGCGCCTTGTGCGTGGCCACGATGGCCAGGCTGAGCGAAGTGACCATGAACAGGACAGCGGAGGTGGTGGTCAGCTTGGTCAGTATGGTGGCCGCGCCCCGGCTGCCCAGGGCGGTCTGGCTTCCGCCTCCGCCAAAGGCTCCAGCCAGGTCGGCACTCTTACCGGTCTGCAGCAGCACCACCAGAATCAGAAAAACACAAACGGCAACGTGCAGCAACGTCAATAGGATTGTAATCATGGCCCTGTATACTAATTGATCCCGTCTCCCTCTCCCGTCTCCGGCTCACCGGAAGTTGACGATTTTGGAAAAGGAGTCGGGCTTCAGGCTGGCCCCCCCGACGAGTGCTCCGTCGATATCGGGTTGCGCCATCAGATCGTTAATATTTCCCGGTTTGACACTTCCGCCGTACTGGATGCGAATAGCCTGGCCCAAGCCGTTCTGGCTGAAAGCAGCAAGCATTTCACGTATCCAGCCGTGGACCTCACCCGCCTGCTCCGGCGTGGCGGTCAAACCGGTCCCTATGGCCCAGATCGGCTCGTAAGCGAGCACCATACCATCAAGGTGGTCCTTTTTCAAGCCGGTCAGGGCGCCGTCGACCTGGCGCCGAATCACGTTCAGCGTCTGTCCGGCTTCCCGGTCCTCAAGGCACTCCCCGACGCAGACGATGGGTTTCAATCCGGCTTCGATGGCCGCCTTGATCTTCAGGTTCACCGTCTCGTCGGTCTCCCCGAAAAACTGGCGCCGCTCGGAGTGGCCGATGATCACGTAGCTGCAGCCGGCGTCCGCCAGCATGGCCGCGGAGATCTCACCGGTAAACGCGCCGTCAGCCTCCCAGTGCAGGTTCTGCCCGGCCAGCATCACCCGGCTTCCAGCCACGGCAGCCGCCGCGGCACGAAGTGCGGTAAAGGGGGGGGGCGAGCACGACTTCGGTCTCGCTGGTGGTCTTGACCAGCGGGAGAAACGCGTCGATGTAGGCCAGGGTCTCGTCGACAGTCTTGAACATTTTCCAGTTGGCGGCGATGATCGGATTGCGCACTCTCGAATACTCCCTCTCCGCCCGTTCGGATCGCCGCTGGCGTCCGGACGGGGCAAAACTGTTCAGGCGTTGGTCAACGCCTCCACGCCTGGAAGGACCTTGCCCGAGAGATACTCCAGCGATGCCCCGCCGCCGGTGGAAATATGGGTGATATCTCCGGTCACCCCGGCCTTGCTCACCGCGGCCACCGAATCGCCGCCGCCGACAATGGAGATGGCGTCCGATGCGGCCACCGCCCGGGCAACAGCCAGGGTCCCCTGGGCAAAGGCGTCTCTCTCGAAGACCCCCATCGGTCCGTTCCAGACAATGGTGCCCGCCGCGGCCAGCTGATCGGAAAACTGCTTTACCGTGGCCGGGCCGATGTCGAGGCCCACCAGGTCTTCGGGGATGTCCACTCCGTCGACGCTGGTGGCGCCGGAAGCGGCCTGGAGGCTTTCCGCCGCCACGTGGTCCACCGGCAGAAAGACCTTGACCCCCGCCTCCTTCGCCCGCTGGAGCAGGCTGCGGGAGAGGTCCACGTGCTCGCTGTCGAGCAGGGAGAGCCCGATGTCGTGGCCCTGGGCCTTGAGGAAGGTGTAGGCCATGCCGCCGCCGATGAGCAGCACGTCCAGCTTGGGCATCAGGTTCTCAACCACCGGGATCTTGTCCGAGACCTTGGCCCCGCCCAGCAGCGCCACGAAAGGCCGTTTCGGGTTGCTCACCGCGTTGCCCAGGTAGTCGATCTCAATCTTCATCAGGAAACCGCAGGCCGCCCGGTGGAAGTGGCCGGCCACCCCCACATTGGAGGCGTGAGCCCGGTGTGCGGTGCCGAAGGCGTCGTTGACATACTCTTCGAAACCGTGGGCCAGGGTGGCGGAAAAATCGGGATCGTTCTGTGTCTCCCCCTCGTGATACCGCAGGTTCTCCAGCAGCACCACCGAGCCGGGGGCCAGGGCGTCCATGGCTTCGGTCACGGTGTCGCCGATGCAGTCGGCAACAAAGGCCACTTCCCGGCCCAGCAATTCGGCCAGGCGAGCCGCCACCGGCCTGAGACTCAGCTTCGGGACCACCTTGCCCTTGGGCCGGCCAAGGTGCGAGGCGAGGACCAGGCGGGCGCCGCCGTCCAGCAGACAGCGGATGGTGGGCAACGCCGCCCGCAGACGGGTGTCGTCTGTCACCTCCTGCTTCTCGCTCAGGGGAACATTGAAGTCGACCCTGAGGAAAACTTTCCTGCCGTCAACCTGCAACTGGTCGACACTCAACTTCTTCAACATGGTTGTATCGCTTTCCACGTGCCTGGGCCTGGAGAAGGGTCTCCGCCGGCTCAACCGATATACTTGATCAGGTCGCGAATCCGGCAGGAATAGCCCCACTCGTTGTCGTACCAGGAGAGCACCTTGACCATCCGCGGGCCGATCATCCGGGTGAATCCGGCGTCCAGGGCCGAGGACTCGTCCATGCCGTTGAAGTCGATGGAGACCAGCGGCTCTTCGCAGTAGCGCAGGATGCCTTTCAGCTTGCCGCGCGCGGCGGCCTTCATCGCTGCGTTGACCTCGTCCACCGTGGTGTTGCGGCGGACGTTGACCACCAGGTCCACCACCGAGACGTTGGGGGTGGGGACGCGGATGGAGAAGCCGTCCAGCTTGCCCTTCAGCTCGGGCAGCACCAGGGCCACGGCCTTGGCCGCGCCGGTGGTGGTGGGGATCATCGACAGCGCAGCCGCCCGGGCCCGGCGCAGGTCCTTGTGCGGCAGGTCGAGGATCCGCTGGTCGTTGGTGTAGGAGTGGATGGTGGTCATGAAGCCGTGGCTGATGCCGAAGGTGTCGTTGAGTACCTTGGCCACCGGGGCCAGGCAGTTGGTGGTGCAGGAGGCGTTGGAAATGATGTGGTGCTTTTTCGCTTTGTAGGTCTTGTGGTTCACGCCCATGACAAAAGTGGCGTCGGGGTCCTTGGCCGGGGCCGAGATGATCACCTTCTTCGCGCCGCCGGCGATGTGCTTCGAGCAGCTGGCCTGGTCGCGGAACAGGCCGGTGGACTCCACCACGATATCCACGCCCAGTTTGCCCCAGGGGAGGTTGGCCGGGTCGCGTTCGGCCAGCACTTTGACCGTGCGGCCGGCCACGCGGATCGAGTCCCCTTTTACGGTCACCGCTTCGCTGAGGTTGCCGTGCACCGAGTCGTACTTCAGCAGGTGGGCCAAAGTGGCGGCGTCGGTAATGTCGTTTACGGCCACGATCTCCAACTGGCTGTCCGCCATGCAACAGCGCAGAAAGTTCCTGCCGATCCGACCGAATCCGTTGATACCGATCTTGATACCCATTGAGAGATCCCCTCCGCTTGGCCCTCGGGCCGTGAGACTGTGTTAACCCGGGTGACGTGAGTCCAACCTTTGTTCAGATGAGGATCAGGATTATAACACCGGCCTTCCGGAGGAAAAAGGTATAATCCACGGGGAAGGCAAAGGTGCTTGCCGCGAGTCGGATTCGGGCGGATTTCCGGGCCGGGTGGTTGCCAAAGAGCGGCTGCGGAGGATATCCTGCCGGACGTCCCAGCCGGCTCGAGGGAATCACGGGGAGGATTCGATGCAGGGGAAGAAGTGGCAGCGATGGCTCGGGCCGTGTGTCCTGCTGGCCCTGCTTTGCCCGGCCGCCGGACCGGCTTCGGCGGCCCCGGCCAATGGCGTGGAGGATCCCTTGGATACGGCACTGGTCATTCTGCCCGACGGAACGGAACTGGTGGCGGAACTGGCGGTCACCCCGCGGCAGCGGAGCCGCGGCCTGATGTTCCGGGACGCGCTTCCTGCCGGGCAGGGCATGCTGCTGGTCTTTCCCGACACCGGCTTCCGATCCATCTGGATGAAGAACGTCCGCTTCCCGCTCGATCTCCTCTGGCTGGACAGTTCGGGCCGCGTGGTCCATATCGAACAGCAGGTGCCCCCCTGTCCCGCAGAGCCCTGTCCCGATTACCACTCCCTGCGCAAGGCGTCCTCGGTGCTCGAACTGAATGCCGGAGTGGTGGCGAAGCAGGGCATCGAACTCGGTGACCTGTTGGAATTCATCCCGCCGCTGCCCTGAAATCATCGACCGCCAAGAAGCCGCCGATGCTTGCCCCGACTGGTTTTCCAGCCGCGGGAGAGGCCATCCAGCGCTTGACTTCACGTTACTTTCGTGCAAACCTTTTCCTGACGTAAGGAGGTAACAACGTCATGAGAAGAATACTACCGGCGCTGCTGGTGGCCCTGCTGGTCTTCTACGGAGTCCACTTCAACGTGGTCCGCGACCAGGACGCCCGGAGCATCGCCAAGTTGAACCAGATCATCGAGGGCCTGAAGCTGCGGAACGAGAAACTGGACCAGCAGCTGACCAGGGTGAAGACCCGCAGCCGGGTCCGGGACTACTTCGACACCCGGCGGGTCAACCTGTCCCCCAGGGAGCTGAAGCGGATCAGCGAATCGATTCTCGAGGTGAGCGACAAGTACCAGATCTCCCCCGAACTGATCATCGCGTTGATCGAGACCGAGAGCGCCTTCGACAAGAACGCCATCTCGGAGAAGGGCGCCGTGGGACTGATGCAGATCCTGCCGTCCACCGCCGCGGACGTGGCCCACGACCTGCAGATCGAATGGGAGGGGGCGGACCGGCTCCATGACCCGGGGCTGAACATCGAGATGGGGGCCTGCTATCTCAACCAGCTGATCGTGCGGTTCGACGACATGGTCCTGGCGCTGGCGGCCTACAACATGGGGCCCATCCGGGTGGACGAGATCGAACGGTTGGGCCTGAAGACGCCGATGC
>JAQAZP010000150.1:0-6292 GCA_032127265.1 Acidobacteriota bacterium | reverse complement strand
AGGAACAACAACCTCAGCCTCAGCGGCTCCTTCGCCACCCTGGCCGAGATCCTCGAGGACGACGGCTTCTGGACCACCGCGATCACCGGCGGAGGCTATCTCTATCCGACCCACGGGTTCGAACGGGGGTTTCAGCAGTTTTATGCTTCCGCCGGCAACTTTGCCCAGCTGTCCGGTCTGGCCGGGCAGTGGATCCGGCGCTGGCAGGGGCTGGACCACTTCCTCTTCCTGCACACTTTCGCCGTCCACGAGCCTTACAACCGCCAGGGACACTTCCAGTATCACAGCTTCGGCCTGCCCAACCCCACCCAGGGCAGCCTGCCCAGAAAGGGCGAACCGGTGCTGCCCCGCGACAGCAAACGCCTGCGTCTGCTGTACGACGACGGTCTGCTTTTCGCCGACCACTGCCTGGGCGTTCTGTTCAAGCGGATGAAGCAGGCGGGTCTTTGGGACCGCGCGATGATCATCGTGGTCTCGGACCACGGGGAAATGTTCATGGAGCATGGTCAGATGGGCCACTCCACCCGGCTCTACGAGGAGTTGTTGCGGGTGCCGCTGCTGATCAAGTTCCCCCGGGGCGCGGAGCACCGGGGGGCGCCGCCTCCGGGAACGGTGGTGAACAAGCCGGTGGAGCTGCTCGACGTGCTGCCCACCGTGGTGGCGGCCTACGGCATCGACACGGCGGCGGCCGGCCAGTTCCAGGGGCGTAGCCTCCTTGAGCGTGAGGGCCGGGGCTGGCAGTATGCGGAGACCTATGCGGGCGACAAGGAGCGCCGGTCGGTACGGTCCGGGGAAATCAAGTATCTGCTCAACCGCACGGACAGCGAAGAGCAGGTCTTCGACCTGGCCTACGATCCGGGTGAACGGCGGGATCTGGCCGCCGGCGGTTGGGGCGGCGAGGTCTACGGCGGGCGTCTGCTCCTCGGGCTGGCCGAGTCCATGGGCCAGGAAGGACTGCACCTCTCGGCGGGCTGGCCGGCCAACGGCAGTGGTGAAGGGCGGGTCCGCGGCCGGCTGGAAGCCGGGTCGGCTATCCTTTCGGTTACCGCCAATTTCCCCCGCGAAGCGGGCCGGGTGACCGTTCTGCCTTCGGGCCGTGAAGTCAGTTTCGACCTCCGCCCCCACCGGGTGCCTCTCGATTTTCTGGTTGTACTGGAAGATCCGGGGGCCGGGCTGAGTATCAGCTTTGATCCGGGAAAGCAGAGGAAAACCCCCGAACCGTCGCTGCTGCTGGGTGCCGGTCATGCGGTCGCGTCCCTGCCCGCCGCGTCGGATGCCCGTTACCACCTCCACTGGGGTAGGGCGCCGGGAGAATTTCCGCCGGAGCTGGAACCCGGGGGTGACGGGCCCTGGCTTCAGCTCTATTATCGCCCTTCACGGGAAGAACAGATACCCGGCCAGGCCCCGGAGGAACGCCGGGAGATGCTCAGAGCCTTGGGATACCTGGAGTGACCATCACGTGAACATCCTCTTTGTCTGCACCGGCAACATGTGCCGCAGCCCCTTTGGCGAGTTCTATCTCAAGGACCGTCTCGAGCATGGGCCGAAGATACCGAACCGGACGATCTCCGTGGGTTCTGCCGGGACCATGGCCTCCGACGGCCATCCGGCCGCCGGGGATGCCGTGACCTGCGCCGTGGAATTTGGGCTTTCACTGGAGAACCACCGGGCGCGGCAGCTGAGTGAGGAACTGCTCGATGATGCCGACATGGTGCTGGTGATGGACCGCTCCCATGAAAAGATGATTCTCGCCTTCTGGTCCCACCACCGGGAAAAGGTGCGCTACATGACCGAGTTCGACCCCAAGGGCAGGGGGAAGAAAAAGGATGTGGCCGACCCCTACGGCAACTCGGCCCGCGCCTACCGCAAGAGCTTCGAGCTCATCGCCCGCTGTGTGGACGGGCTGGTGGAGAGTTTGCAGTCGTCCTGATCACCCGTTGACAGCGGTAGTGCCTGTCATCGTAGGTTTCGCGATACAGGTCGTAGGCGGTGGTCAGAGCGGCGGGAAGGGTCTTGCTGGTTGTCTTTGGACATGGTCATTCCATCCTGAAAGTTATCTCGTTTAGATAGTAGAATGAATTTATCTGCCATGAATGTTCTCAATGGAATTGGCAATTGCCGGATGAAAATTTCTCGTTGACTATGAGTCGAATAACAGCTATAATCAACTCAGTTCATGAGTCGAATATGGTGTTTAAATGCCTCAGGTTCTTACATACATTTGGCAGAAATCTACATGGCCTGACTTTCACTGGGACAGGGCGGCGCTGCTGGACCTCCTTGGGGAGTGCCGGTTCAGGCAGGGTCAGCTACTGGTCCGGCTGAAGGGGCTCGGTTTCGAGATGCGGCAGCAGGCCCGGGCCGATGTCCTGGTGGAGGAGGCCCTGAAGACGTCGGCCATCGAAGGGGAAATGCTGCAGCCGGACATGGTGCGATCCTCGGTGGCCAGAATGCTCGGCCTGCCCACCGCCGGCCTGCCCGCCGTGGTGGACCGGAGAACCGACGGCGTGGTGGAGATCCTGCTGGATGCCTCACGGAACTACACGGAACCGCCTTCAGCGCAGCGCCTGTTCGGCTGGCATGCCGCTCTCTTTCCCACCGGGTATTCGGGCCTTCGCCGCATCAAGGTGGCCGGCTGGCGCGATGACGCCGCCGGCCCGATGAGGGTGGTCTCCGGGCCGCTGGATCGTGAGCGTGTTCACTACCTCGCACCGCCGGCTGAACGCCTGGAGAGCGAGATGCAGCGGTTCATCCACTGGTGGGCGAAGGGGAGCAGATCCCTCGACGGTGTCCTCCGGGCCGGGGTGGCCCATCTCTGGTTTGTTGCCATCCATCCCTTCGACGACGGCAACGGCCGGATCGCCAGGGCGCTGACCGAGATGGCCCTGGCCGGTGACGAGGATCAGCCCTACCGGTGCTACAGCCTGTCCGCCCAGATCATGCAGGAGAGGGAGGCGTACTACCGGATCCTTGAGCACGCCAGCCAGGGTGACGGGGAGATCACCGAATGGTTGTCCTGGTTCCTTTCCTGCATGACCAGGGCCATCGGTCGATCGGAAGAACTGTTGTCCATCGTGCTGGAAAAGCACCGGTTCTGGCAGCACAATGCCGGGAAGGCTCTGAGCGGACGGCAGCAGAAAGTGATCAACCGCCTGCTGGATGCCGGGTCGGAGGGGTTCGAGGGCGGGATGACCAACCGCAAGTATGCAGGGATCGCGCACGTGAGCAGAGCCACGGCACAGCGCGAGCTGGCCGACCTGCTCGGCAAGGGCCTGCTGCGGTTAAACCCGGGCGGGGGACGCTCCACCAGCTATTCACTGGTTCCCGTCGACGCACCTCACGGCCCGGTGGATGATACTGTGGAGGAGCCATGAACAGGCCTTTCTTGTTGAAAGGCACGGACTGATCAAAATATCGCGAGGCGATCAACTGAGACATGGCGCGTAAATGGGAAATCTTTTTGTACACAGTACATCAATCGTTGCTATTGTCGTATTCCTGAGCATTCCGGGGCCATGGGCCATGGCCCAGACCGTTCTCGACCTTTCCTCTATCGAGCCGGATGTGCGGATCACCGGCTCCGGAATCAATAGTGTCTTGTCCCGATCGGCTGTCCTCGATTTCGACGATTCGGGAATCCCGGATCTGGTAGTGGCGGATTATGACTATGACTATCAAGAAAACGAAGCACAATGTGTGTTTGTGTTTCTTGATTTTTCAGTAAACCATCCTGATCCTGTGATCAATCTGTCGGAAGGTGGGTACGACTTGGTGTTTGCCCAAAACATCTGGTATGGGATCCACTTGGGCGTATTGGCCATCGGTGACTGGAACCATGACGGTGTCGATGATCTGGCCCTGGGCGACCCGAAATCACACGAACCGGGTTACATTCCAGAAGGCACGGCCTATGTGTTCTGGGGCGGTAGCCAGTGGCAGAGTGGCGAGGTGATTGACCTGCAATATGACCAGCCGGATATTTTCATCAACAGCAGCGATTTTTCCGATGATCCCGAGATCGGCACTGCTCTGACCAGCCTCGATTTCAACAACGATGGGATCGACGATCTGGCAGTCTCGGGGCTATTCGCCACGAACAATGCCGGTGGCAATCCTGGCGCGGTCTATGTGATCTACGGGTCGGAGTCGTTTACCGATCCGGTGGTGATCGATACGACGCAGGGCGATCAGGATCTGACAATCTATGGGGCGACGGACTGGAGCAGGTTCGGGATGTCAATATCCGCCGGAGACGTCAATGGCGATGGTATTGATGACCTGGTGGCTGGGGCCCCACAAGCCTGGTTTGGCGATGATTACGGGGCGATGTATGTAGTGTTCGGATCCGAATCATTCCCGCCGCACCATGTGATCGACCTGGGCCAGACCGATGCCGGCCTCACGGTGATCGGGAACCAGCAGGGCGGGGGGGGGAATGGCAGTTTCGGCAGGCGCGTGACCTCGGGTGATTATAACGGCGATGGAATTTATGACATCTGTGCCGGTGATTACACATATGATGATGCGCTGGCAAGGAGAGGCGCCGCCCACCTGATTTGGGGTGACAGTACGTTTCAGCCCGGAACCGTGATCGATCTGCGGACGACCATGGCGGACGTGATGTTCGTGGGTGGGACGGAGTTCAGTTATTTAGGTGATTGGGTTTCATCCGGCGATCTGAATAATGACGGTTTTGACGAGCTTTCCGTATCATGCCCGAAATCGTATGAACAGCCCCAGTCTGATGGTGAACAGATCATCTTCACTGGACTCGAGGCAACCCCTGATCACTACGTTGTCGATCTTTCAAAGAAACGTCCAACAATAAAGATGTTGAGTGAGAGTGAAGGTGATGGTGGCGGAAATCTCCAAATGTTAGATATCGATGGGGATGGGTTCAGGGATCTGGTGTTTGGTAATGGATGGGCTTCAACATCAGGAACAACCTATGGCGGCACCATCTACATCTTCTACTCCGACGGGTCACCCATCGACCGTCCGCCACGGGTGCTGGCGGGTCCGGGGCCTCATCCGACGAATCCACCTGAACTGAGGATGTGGGACCCCTTCTACAATGCCGACGGCTGGTCGGAGCGGCTGCGGCCGTACCTGGTGCGGGGGTACGGTCTCAACCCCGGCGGGGGCGACCTGGACGGCGACGGGTATGACGAGCTGCTGATGGGTCCCGGGCCGGGGCCCAATCACCCGGCGATGGTGTCGGCGCTGGACACGAAAGATGGGCGGCAGTGGCAGTTCCAGGCCTATGGGACGCCGAAGTACGGGGTGAACCTGGCCGCCGGCGACCTGGACGGGGACGGTAATGACGAGATCATCACCGGCGCCGGACCGGGGGCGGTGTACGGGCCCCATGTGCGGGGCTGGACGCTGAGCGGCGACCAGGTCGTGCCACTGGGAAACGTCAGCTTCCTCGCCTACGGCACCCACCGCTGGGGGGTGAACGTGGCCTGCGGTGACATCGACGGCGACGGGTTTGACGAGATCGTCACCGGGGCCGGTCCGGGGGATGTCTTCGGCCCCCACGTGCGGGGCTGGAACGTGGACGGGGGTACGGCGTCACCGATGCCCGGGGTGAGCTTCCTGGCCTACGGCACGCCCCGCTGGGGAGTCAACGTGGCCTGCGGCGACATCGATGGGGACGGGATCGACGAGATCGTCACCGGCCCGGGGCCGAGCGAGGTGTTCGGCGCCCACGTACGGGGCTGGAACTGCGACGGGGGGAGCGTCGCGTCGATCCCCGGCGTCAACTTCTTTGCCTTCCAGGGCAGTTCTCGCGCCATGGGCTGCGTGGTGGCCTGCGGCGACCTGGACAACGACCACATCGATGAGATCCTCACTGTTCCCGGCCCCCATCCGGACAACCCGGCTAGTCTCAAATCGTGGAACTACGACGGGGAGGCACTGACCCAGATCGAGCGGATGAGCTTCCTGCTCTTCGAGGAGGGGGAGTATGTGGCCGGGGCGCGTTTGGCCTTCGGCAATTTCTACCAGTCCCCGCCGTTCCTGCCCTGAGTCATCCTTCGTGCAAAGAAAAACCCCGCCAGGCTCACACCTGACGGGGTTTATCATTAAGCGTTGGTTTCGGCGATCAGCTGTCCGAGCCGGACCGCCCGCCACGGCCGGGGGGTCTTCCCCCACGGTCGCCGCCGCCGGGACGCCGGTCACGGCCGCCACTGGGCCGTCCACCACCGGGCCGGCCGCCGCCGTCGTCGTCGGGACGGCTGTCGCCGCCCGAGGGGCCGCCCTCATCCACCAGCAGCTCGCGCCGGCTCAG
>JAQAZP010000149.1:0-25044 GCA_032127265.1 Acidobacteriota bacterium | reverse complement strand
AGTTTCTCGATGGCCTCCGCGATGTCGCGAAATACCGGGATGCCATTCTTTGTGCCGTCGAGATATTCACCCGCATCCATACCGGCTTTGGTGCTGTCGGTCACACCGCTGATCTCATATTTTTCCGAATGTCTCACCAGGCCATTGGTGACCTTTCCGTCGAGCTCTCCCAATTGTCCTTCACCATAGACCAGTGCCTTCTCTCTGACCGGCCGCATTTCAGTCGATAGTTCATCCGGTGCCGGTTGTTCCATCGGGAATATCGCGGGTGAAATTTCATCCAGATTTGTTTCTCTTGCCGCGAGTATCCCAAGTGATTCCATATTCATCGTTTCCACTCCTTGTTATGGTCTCGTTCCCGTCCTTAGAGTTCTATTTCTTCGAAGGCATCTTCGAGATCTTTCCAGGCACGCTCCAGGTCTTTTCTCAGACCTTCCCTACCGGCGCTTCCGGCCGCCTCAAACTCGTCAATCTTCGTGCGGAGCAGCGCGCGTTTGACCTTGAGATCATCGATGCCCTGACGCAGATCGATTCTGGCCCACCCGTTGGACTTCTGCGCGGTTGCGGCGATCTCATCGATCGACGCTGCCCAGCCCTTGAGCTGCGCCTCCATCTTCTTCACCTTCTCTTCCATTGGATTCACGAGACCCTCCTCAGATGGCAGATAACATCTGTTAATCAATGCAACATCTGCACCACAACCAGAACATGGTGGAACCCCTCGCATCGGAACGCTAATAAGTTGTAAATATTAGAGTTATCAGACATGGAGCGCGATACGAGCTGTAAAGCCGGGGTTGCGAACCCGATCAAAATGTAATACCATCAATCAAATTGATGGGGCGCTATGAATATTAACGACTTGAACATCCAGGAACTCGTGGCGTTCGACTCGAGCGGTGAGATCCGCTTTGCCGGCCAGCACGTACTGATCATCGACACCACGGCGCTTGGAATCCTGCGCAAGGAATTGATCAACCACTTCGGCTTCACCGTGGCCCGGGCCGTTCTTTCACGGTTCGGTTTTGTCCAGGGCTGGCGTATGGCCGAGGCATTGCAGACCCAGTTCAAGTGGGAGAACGACAGTGACTGGGTCCGGGCCTGCAGTCGCATCCAGGTGCTGGCAGGGATGTGTCGTTTTGCCCCCGGCGATCCTGGTCCGTTATCCCAGGAAGGCTCGACTCTTGTCGCCTCCTACGAGGCGGATCAGCATCTTGCCCATCTCGGGCGAAGTGATGGCGGCGTGTGCTGGACTATTTGCGGTCTGATGAGCGGCTATTTGAGCCGCGCGGTGGGTGAAGAGATTTATATTCTCGAGGAGCGGTGTATGGGTCGGGGCGACTCTGCCTGCCACCTCCTTGGCCGGACACGGAAGGAGTGGGGCGACGACCGGGCTGACGAACTGCGCTTTTTTCACAGTGAGAATCTGGGGGATTGGCTCGACAATTCGCTGCACCGGATCACAAAAACACTCCAGGATGTGGAGTTGAAGCTCCTCGAGAAGAAACGAGTCCTCTCCCGCCTGGCACGGGATGTGGAAGATCCTCTGGGCCTGGTTGCGCGGAGCTCCGCCATGGGTCGTCTCGTCGATATCGCCCGGCGAATCGCCGCGGTTGACTCCACGGTGCTCATCACCGGTGAAACGGGTACGGGTAAGGAGCGCATCGCACGATTCGTGCACGACGAGTCTGCTCGTTCCCCGGGCCCGTTCATCGCGGTCAACTGCGGCGCCATAACCGAAACGCTTCTCGAGAGTGAGCTGTTCGGGCACGTGCGCGGTGCGTTCACCGGGGCGGTGCAGGACAGGATCGGCTTGTTCGAAGCGGCGACCGGCGGAACCCTCCTGCTGGATGAGATCGGCGAGGTTTCGCCTGGTATGCAGGTCAAGCTCCTTCGCGCTCTACAGGAGCGCGAAGTGCGCCGGGTCGGTGAGAACAAGAGCCGACCGTTCGACGTTCGGGTGATCGCGGCGACGAACAGCGAACTGATCAAGGACATCGAGGAGGGCCGTTTTCGCAAGGACCTCTACTACCGCTTGAATATCGTCGAGCTCCACGTACCTCCCCTCAGAGACCGGCGCGAGGATATCCTGCCGCTGGCCCGCATTCTGCTGGCCGAAGCGGCGCAGCGGCTCAAGCGCAAGCTGACCGGTCTCTCACCGCGCGCGGCGGACCAGCTCGTGCGCTACGACTGGCCCGGAAATGTGCGTGAGCTGGAAAATGCCATGGAGCGCGCAGTCGCTCTGGCCCGCAGCGAGCGCTGCGAGCTTGAGGATCTGCCCGAGGAGGTCCGGCAGGCCATTCCCGTACCATCGGTTACGGGTTCGGTGAGATCCCTGGACGAGATCGAGAAAGACTATATCCTCGAAGTGCTCGAAAAGAACCAAGGCAACCAGACCCATACGGCGGCCATACTCGGTATTGGCACGGCAACACTGTACCGAAAACTCAAGAAATATCGCGGCCTTCACCCTTCTGCCGCGAAAGGCGAAAAGTGATCTCATGGATGCTGCTCACTATTGTGAAATGGTCGAACGAAAACATCGTGCGCAACAGCAACTTACTCCGGCCATGCCGGTCAGGGAGGACCACTCCCCACTGGTCAGCCTGCTGGAATCCGGCTTCGACTTGATCTTCGAACCATCTATCAGCCCGGATTACAAATACCTGGTTAGAGAAGCGGCCGTTGAAAAGATCGGCAGGATCAGCAAACTGCTGGGGAATGCGAACAAGGTATTGATCATTCGTTCTGTCTGGAGATCGTTCGAACATCAGCAGCTCCTGTGGGACAGAAATTTCGAAGTTGTCCGGAAAGCCAATCCCGACAAACCGTTGGAAGAACTCGATAAAATCGTTTTACAGTTCACTGCGTCCAGGAGACTTTCAATGCATTCAACTGGTGGTGCAGTGGATGCCTTGATCTATGATTCAGACAACGACCGGGTACTGGACTTTGGAACCAATGATGGATACAAACTGACCCTCAGTGAAAAGTGTTATCCGCTTTATCCTGACCTTTCACCCGAAGCGAAGAGAAACAGGAGATTCTTGATCGATCTTTTTGAAGCTGAAGGTTTTGTATGTGATTTGACCGAATACTGGCACTTCGACTATGGCAATGCTGTTTGGGCAGTAGAACTGGGGAAAGAGCATGCAATATATGGCGTCATCGAAAATTGATGGGGAGGAGTGAAACTTTCCACGAAGCCAGGCACTGCACCCGGGAGCAGAACAGCCGGCACATCCCGCTCGAAATCTATTGCGATGGCCCCGCCGCCGGTGTGCGGCAAAAGTTGGAAACAGCAGGAAGAAGCTTTAGAATGTAACCGTGGGCGGCGAAGCTAAAGGAACGCTAAAGTCTTGGTGTCATTCATCAAGGCTGGAATGTTTGCGGAGGAGCGGATATGAGCATGCGAATCAAGGTCCCAAAGGATCAGATCGCCAGATTCTGCAGGCGAAATCAGATTCGGCGCCTGGCTCTGTTCGGTTCGGTGCTTCGCGATGACTTCCGCCCGGATAGCGATGTCGACATCCTGGTTGAGTTCGAGCCGGGCGCGCGAGTGGGGCTGATTACACTGGCCGGAATCGAGATCGAACTAAGCCAACTGCTGGGGCGAAAAACCGAACTGCACACGGTCAAGGGACTGAATCCGCATTTTCGAAATGAAGTGCTGGCCTCGATGGAGGTACAGTATGAGCAGGCATGACGACCAGGTGAGTCTAAAAGACATGCTCAGCCACACCCGTGAAGCGGTTGAGTTGGTTGAGAAAGAGAGCCGGGAAACGTTCCAGCAAAATCGTGTGATGCAACTGGCGTTAACACGACTGGTGGAGATTCTCGGCGAAGCGGCCAACCGGGTTTCCCAGTCGACTCGACAGAAAACCCCGGATGTGCCCTGGGCCCAAATCGTCGGCATGCGAAATCGGCTGGTTCATGGTTACGATGTTATTGACTACGATTTGCTGTGGGACACAATCACAATCGATTTGCCGCCGCTGATCACGACTTTGAAATCCATCTTTGAAGAGAGCTGAACAGCTGAACATCGATTTGAGGAGACTTGCATCAAAAGGCGGCGAAACCGCCCATTGAGGCGAGGCCGCTCCCGAACCGTGGGGAGAAAGCAGTGTACATTCCAGATTTCGAACTGCACAGGCCGACCACCCTGGACCAGGCCGGCGCCCTGCTGCAGCAATACGGGCTCGACGCCCGGTTGCTGGCCGGCGGCACCGACCTGCTGGTGGACCTGAAGACCGGCCGGGTGGTGGCCGACCACGTGGTTTCGCTGCACAAGATCGACGGGCTGCGCGGCCTCTCGATGGACGGCGGAACGCTGCGCATCGGCGCGCTGACCACGATCAACCAGCTGAATGCCTCTCCCCTGCTCGACGGTGCGTTCTCCGCGCTTCGCGACGCCACCACCAGGATGGCGGCGCACCAGATCCGCAACGCGGCCACGGTGGGCGGCAACATCGCCAGCGCCGTGCCCTGCGCCGACCTGCCGCCGCTGCTGATCACGATGAAGGCCGAGGTCCTGCTCTGGTCCGCGGGCGGCGAACGGTCCGTCCCGCTGGAAGCGTTCTTCCTCGGCCCGCGGCAGACCGTGATGAAGGAAGGCGAAGTGCTGATCGCGGTGCAGGTGCCCGAGCCGCCGGAGGGCTTCGGCTCGGCCTACTCCCGACTGGCCCTGCGCAACGGCAACGGCATCGCCGTGGCCGCGGTGGCCGCCGGACTCACGGTGAAGGACGGCATCATCGGGGAGGCGCGGATTGTGCTCGGCGCGGTGGCGCCGATACCGCTCTACGCCGAGGAGGCGGGCAAACTGCTGGCCGGCCGCGCACCCGACACCGCGGCGTTCGCCGAGGCGGCGGTCGCGGCGGAGAAGGCGGCGGAGCCGATTTCCGATGTCCGCGGCTCGAAAGGCTACCGCCGGGACGTGGTGGGAGTGCTGACCAGACGAGCACTTGAAGGAGCCCTCGAACGGGCCGGGGAGGTGAGCCAATGATCACCTTGAAGTTACAGGTCAATGGCCAGCCGTACCACACCCTGGTGGATCCGGGCGACACCCTGCTCGACGCCCTGCGCCTGAAACTCGGCCTCACCGGGACCAAGAAGGGCTGCAACGTGGGCGACTGCGGCGCCTGCACCGTACTGGTGGACGGCGAACCGATGAACAGCTGCCTCTTGCTGGCCGCCGAGATGGAAGGGAAAGAGATCACCACCATCGAGGGCCTGGCCGAGAACGGCCGGCTGAGTGCGATGCAGCGGGCCTTTGTGGAGGAAGGCGGCATCCAGTGCGGCTTCTGCACGCCGGGAACGGTGATCTCGGCCACAGCATTGATCCGCAAGAACCCCGACCCCACCGACGAAGAGATCAAGACCGCGCTCTCCGGCAACCTCTGCCGCTGCACCGGCTATGGCGGGATCATGCGGGCGGTGAGGCGCTACAAGGAATACGCCGGCGACGGCGACGCACCGCCCAAGGTGGACCACGGGACCAGGCCGCCGCTCTCCGACCCCAGGGACGGCGGGGTGGGGGTCCCGATCCCCCGGGTGGACTCGGCGGACAAGGTCACCGGCCGGGCGATCTATACCGCCGACATCCAGCTGCCGAACATGATCCACGGCAAGATCCTCGGCTCGCCCTACGCCCATGCGGTGGTGAAGAAGGTCGATGCCTCGAAGGCCCGGGCCCTGCCCGGGGTGCTCTGCGTGCTCACCGGCGACGACGTCACCGACACCAAGTACGGGGTCTCGCCGGCCCGTTACGACGAAGATGTGCTGGCCAAGATCGGCGGCAAGGTGCGCCACGTGGGGGACGAGGTGGCCGCGGTGGCCGCCATCGATGAAAAGACCGCCGAGCAGGCGCTGGAGCTGATCGAGGTGCAGTACGAGGAGCTGCCCGCGGTCTTCGATCCCCAGTCGGCCATGGCCGAGGGCGCGCCGCTGCTCCACGACCGCTACACGAAGAACGTGGGCACCCACGTCAAGCAGAACTTCGGTGACATCGAGCAGGGCTTTGCCGAGTCGTTCCAGGTGCGCGAAGAGACCTTTACCGGCAACAGCATCTACCAGTCGCCGCTGGAACCTCACGCCTCGATCTCCACCTGGCAGCACGACGGCTCGCTGCTGCTCTACTCGTCGACCCAGGTGCCGCACTACGTGCAGTACATGATGGCCCACGTGCTGCACATCCCGCTGGGCCGCATCCGGGTGATCCGCCCCACGGTGGGCGGCGGTTTCGGCGGCAAGGCGGCCACCACGCCGCTGGACATTCTCTCGGCGCTGCTCAGCCGCGCCACCGGCCGGCCGGTAAAGATGGTCTACTCCCGCTCGGAGATGTTCCACTACGGCCGCGGCCGGCACAAGCAGCACATGAAGATGAAGCTGGGGCTGGACAAGGACGGGGTGATCAAGGCCTTCCAGAGCGAAATCCACCTCGACGGCGGGGCCTACACCTCGTTCGGTGTGGCCACCGCCTACTACGCCGGCTCGATGATGCCGACGCTCTACCACATCCCCAACTACAGGTATGACGGCTTCCGGGTGATGACCAACAAGCCGGCCTGCGGGGCGATGCGCGGCCACGGTGTGCCCCAGCCCCGCTTCGCCTTCGAGTGCCTGCTCTCGATGATGGCCGACGACATGGGCATCGACCCGATCACCATCCGCAAACGAAACGCCATGACCCCGAAGACTCGGACGGTGAACGACCTGGAGATCGACAGCTGCGAGTTCCGGGCCACCCTCGACGCGGTGGAAAAGGACAGCGGCTGGAAGGAGAAGTACGGCCTGCTGCCCGAGGGCCGAGGCATCGGCATCGGCTGCGGCGGTTTCGTCTCCGGCGCGGGCTACTCGATCTACCGCGGCCAGGTGCAGCTGTCCCACGAGAAGGGGCGCGAGCACTTCCAGAAGAAGTCGATCTTCCCCCACTCCAACGCGGTGGTCAAGGTCACCGAGGACGGCGAGGCGGCGGTGCTGATGATCGGCGCCGCTGAGATCGGCCAGGGCAGCGACACGGTGCTGAGCCAGATGTGCGCCCAGTCGCTGGGCATCCCGGTGTCGAAGCTCAGGATGCGCAGCGAGGACAGCGACATTTCGCCCATCGACCTCGGCGCCTATTCCTCGCGGATCACCCTGATGGGCGGCCACGCCGTCTCCCGGGCCGGTGTGGACGTGGTGAACAAGATGCGGCCCTACGCCGCCAGGCTTCTCGACTGCACCGAGGAAGAGGTGGAGGTGGGCGGCGGCAAGGTCTTTGTCCGCGGCGACGAAGAGCGCAGCGCACCCTGGGCCGAAGCGGCCCGCAAATACTTCAACGACAAGGGACCGCTGGTGGGCACCGGCTGCTACAAGCCGCCGGACGGCCTGGGCGGCGACTACAAGGGCGCCACCGTGGGCACCAGCCCCGCCTACTCCTTCGGCTCATCGGTCTGCGAGCTGCATGTGGACATGGGCACGGGCAAGGTGGACATCGACCGCTTCACCGACTCCCACGACTGCGGCACGCCGATCAATCCCCAGGCGGTTCACGGCCAGGTGGAAGGGGCCATCGTCATGGGGGCCAGCGAGACGCTGATGGAGGACGTGCAGTTCGACGAACGGGGACGGATCCTCAACCCCGACCTCCACGGCTACCTGATCATGACCATCAAGGACGCCCCGGAGATCTTTTCCGGCATCGTCGAATCCTATGAGCCCCAAGGCCCCTTCGGCGCCAAGGAGATCGGCGAGGGCTCGACCCTGCCGGTGCTCGGTTCGGTGGCCCATGCCATCGCTAATGCCACCGGCGTCTGGATCAAGGATTTGCCGATCACCCCGGAAAAGATTTTGAAGGTGCTGAAGGGGAAGAAATAACGCAATTGGTGACTGGCCGCTCGATGCCTGTCACCCGTTGCTGCAAACGGCGAAAATGGGGGCACCAAGACGTGCCAATCCCCATTTTTGTGAACGCACTCTTCGGCCCATCCATTCTGTTAATTATCCATCTGCCTATGGCACAACGCTTGCTACCTGTTTGCTACCGGCAAGGATCAATCCACAGTTGGAGCAGTTCCAGATTGAATTTGGATTAGCTGGAATGGGGGTATAATTCAAATGAGTTGGAAGCGGACGCTGATGCAGGTTCTCGACAGCCGGGCTGATGCGTCCATCAGGCTTGAAGAACTCTGTTCCCTCCTGGAACGCCTTGGTTTTTATTCCCGGAGCAGCGGCAGCCATCACATCTTCTGGAGAGAAGGCATCGAGGAACTGATCAACCTTTAGAGGTCTGACGGAAACGCCAAGCCTTACCAGGTCAAGCAGGTGCGAACGGTCATCCTGAAATATGGTCTCGACGGGGAACTGCGATGAACAAGCATGAAATCAACATCTTCTGGAGCAACGAGGACGGCTGTTTCGTGGCGGAAGTGCCCGAGCTTCCGGGGTGCGCAGCCCATGGTGAGACCCAGGAGACAACTCTTGAGAACGCCAAGGAAGCCATGACGCTCTGGATCGATACGGCGAAACAGGCAGGGAAACCCGTCCCGGAACCGAGGACCAGAAACCTCACCATCGCGAAGTAACTGGCAACCAGGGTTGACGGAATTGTCACCCGGAAATCCCATCAAACCCTGCCCGTCCTCGGCTCGGTGGCCCACGCCATCGCGGGATCCACCGGCGTTTGGATCAAGGACCTGCCGATCACGCCGGAGAAGATTCTCCGGGCGCTGAAGGAAAAGAAGTAGCAGCATTGGGGGATCTCACGCAATCGTCTCACAGTTGTGATACTCTAGGCTCTGATATCGTTAACTCGGCGGGCATCGGCTCCTTGTAACGCGATACCCGAGGATCCCCGAAAGGACCAGCATGGCAAAAAACAAAAACTCATTTGAAAAGCGCCGCAAGGAAATGGATAGGACGCGGAAGGCCCAGGAGAAGCGTGAGCGGCGAATCGCGCGCAGATCATCTTCTGGGGATCCGGAAAACCCTGACGGATTTCCGACTGTGCAGGAGCCCGACCAGAGCGACACCCAATCCGTGGCGGCGCCCCCGCAGTAATGTCCAGCCTCATTCAGCACATCATCTCTTATCAACGTCACGCCTCACTTCAGGTTGTGGAGCGCCAGCGGAACCACTGTAAAGTGCAGGCGATTGTTGGACCTTTCATGTTTTGAAGAGTCGTTTTGTCTCTCGGCAATCGAGTCAAGCCGGCCTGCGTCGACAACGAGACTGGCTCCAGGCCGCCACGGCTCTTGTGCCCCGAAATCTTTGTGAATGGCGACGTCGAACGTAATGCGGCCCAACTTGTCGTGGGTGCATGTGACGGAGAATCCGCCAATTATGGGCACGGAAATTGCCTATCACTATGCAGGAGCTTTGGCCCCTGAGCTGGCTGCCGCCGAACGGCCTCGGCGCGCGGCCCGCAAGGCGCGAGGAGGGCGCATACTCGAAGTATGCAACCGACCAGCAACGCGGCGGGCCGTGCTGCGGAGGTCGAATCATGATAAGGAATTTCCGGGACACCACACGAGCCTTGGTGATCAAGGTGATGACCTTCATTTCCACCAAGCCCCGCCTCCGTATTCTTCTGTGCTGGAGGCGCAGAACGAACATATCGGCAACCAACCATGAAAATCCTTCATGTCAAGAAGGTTTTTCATGGTGTTTGAACCCCGTGACCGCGTGTGAGAGCATTAGTGCCGTCTTTGCCCGATGAATGCGATCCGGTTCGAATCGGAGCTGAAAAGGCTTTTGGGGCCTTCAATATCTCCTGTTCAAGTGTCCGATTCCGGTATTTCATGGTATGCGTAAATCAAAGTAGCACCTTGAAATTGTCATGATTGGCGCGATGAGGTCACTCATCGGACAATAATGCCACCAGCGCGTGACATCGCCCGGGACAATGGCAGGGCCACCGGGATAGCGCCGTGAAAGGAATAACCATGAGCCTCATCCGCATCGAAACACGCGACCGCGTGGCCGTCCTCACCCTCAACGACCCGGGCCGCCGCAACGCCATCTCCCTGGCCCTGGCTGAAGAGATCGAGAGTGCCCTCGACGGACTGGTGGCCGCGGGTGAAACCGGGGCGCTGGTGATCACCGGCGAGCCGCCGGCTTTCTCCGCCGGCGCCGTCCTCGACGACCTGGAATGCGCCGACCGCGAGCGCCTGGAGCGGATCTACGCCGGGTTCCTGGCCGTGGCCAACTTTCCCTTCCCCACCATCGCCGCGGTCAACGGCCCGGCGGTGGGCGCCGGCCTGAACCTCGCCCTGGCCTGCGACGTCCGGGTGGCCGGCAGGAAGGCCCGCTTCGAGTCCCGCTTCATCGACATCGCCCTGCACCCCGGGGGGGGCCACACCTGGATGCTGGACCGTCTGCTCGGGCCCCAGGGCGCAGCGGCGGTGATACTCTGCGGTGAGCCGCTGGACGGGGAGGAGGCGGTGGCCCGCGGACTGGCCTGGAAGTGCGTGGATGACGACGAGCTACTCGACGAAGCGGTCCGTCTTGCCAAACGGGCCGCCTCCACACCGCCGGAGCTGGCCCGGCGGCTCAAGGCCACCCTGCGCGGGATGACCATGGTGACCGACCACGATGAAGCCGTGCGTCTGGAACTGGAGCAGCAGCTCTGGTCGCTGGAGCAGGACGAGTTCAAGGAGCGTCTGGCCGCGCTGAAGCGCCGCATTGCCGGGAAGAAGTGACTGGCCGCTCGGTGCCTGTCACTATCTGGTGGGGACGAAAAATGGGGTCCGGCAGGCACCAAGGCGTGCCAGCTCTCATTTTTATCCGCCATTGCCAACACCACCGGCGTCTGGGTCAAGTATCTGCCCACTACGCCGGAAAAGCCTCCCTAACCGTTGTCCTTTAATTTTCCTTGTCACAGTCTGGAAAATGAATACATATAGAGTGATAACATCAATTTTCGGCACTACCGTTCTTTTTTTGGATCTACAGCTTTCAACCACACCCTGGGAGGTGTCCGATGAAGAAGCACATTCCAGTTTTCATTGCAGTTGTCCTGGCGTTGGCCATTCTGGCCCCGATTGACTCGGTTGCGGACCCTGCCGACGAGTCAGTCGAAATGACCCCGCACAACTCCACTGTCGTCATTCAGCCTTCAGGCGGGACATTCGACTATTTCGTTACAGCCGGCAACGACAACGCAACTTCACTCCCATTTCAAATCTGGACCATGGCCACCCTCCCGAACGGCAACCAGGTCGGTCCGGTATAAGGTCCCAAAAATTTTCTGCTCCCGGCCAACTGGAGTGCTTCGTTCAATTTGTCGATCCCGATAACGGGTGGATTGCCGGCGTCCGCAATACGATCCTTCATACCGTGGATGGCGGTGACAACTGGTACGAGCAGGATCCAGCTCCTTCCGTGAATTATTATGACGTGCATTTTGTGGACACGATGCGCGGCTGGGCCGTCGGCAGCTCGACGAAAATCCGGCATACCGAAGACGGCGGAGTAACATGGATGGCCCAGGATTCGATCTCCACGGGCGACAACAGTGGCGTGTTTTTTGTTGACGCCATGACCGGCTGGGTCGGCGGCGGCAAGGCGCGAAGTTTCACTGCACCCAGCAGGTTCGTCAACCACACCACGAACGGCGGCCTGACCTGGACAAACCAGCACTATCAGTATGATGCGGATCCGCTGCTGGACGTGTTCTTCATCGACGGGTATACCGGTTGGGCGATTGCTTATGACGGCTCGATCATCAAGACGATCTCCGGGGGGAATTGAACCCCGGTCACGATGAAGCCGTGCGCCTGGATCTGGAGCAGCACTCTGGTCTCCGGACCAGGACGAGTTCAAGGAGCGGCTGGCCGCGCTGAAGCGCCGCATTGCCGGGAAGAAGCACCAGAGCAGGCCAGTCCCCATTTTTCCCGGCACCACCGGTACCTGGTCCAGGAACCTGCTCTTCGCTCCGGAGAGGATTCTCCGGCCGCGTCACTGCCGGCCCGACCCCTCCGGGAGCAGCAGCGCCGCCGTCAGGCGGTCCGCCAGCTCGGCGATGAACGGGCCGTGGTACCCGGAGTCCCGCTCGAGGAAGACCACCAGCACCAACTGGCGCCCCGACTGGTGGGTCACGATGCCCGCATCGGCGAAGATAGGGCCCCAGGTGCCGCTCTTGGATTCCGCCCGGACCCCGGGGTGGCGGAGCGCCCCGCCGGCGATGCGCCGGGCCTGGTAGGGCTGGTCGGCGGGGTCGCGCCGGAGCTGCTCGCGGACCCGGCGCGTGGCCTCGGGACCGAGAGCGCGGCCGGCGGCGAGCAGGGCCAGCAGGCGGGCGGTCCCCAGGGCGGTCATCGATTGCCGGTTGGCAAAGCCCCCGGGCGTGGACAGGCCGCCCGGGACGCGGCCGTCGCGGAGAAACTGCAACTCGCGCCCGGAGATGTCTCCTTCGCCGTCGTAGGTGGGATGGACGCAGTGCAGGCCTTCGACCCCCAGTTCCCCGAGCCACCGCTTGACGGCCAGGCGCTGCTCCACGAACTCCCGGTACGCGGGCTCCGGCAGGTCCGGGCCGGGGCGCGCCCCGGTGAGGCGGACCAGCACCTGCTGGGTCGCCCGGTTGGAGCTGTCATGCACCATGGCCCGGAGCAGCCGTTCCAGCTCCGGATCGATCCGCAGGCGGCCCTCCTCCTGCCAGTGATAGGCCGCCATCAGGTAGACCAGCTTCACCACGCTGGCCGGGTAGCCGCAGAGGTCGCCGTTGTGGTGGGCCAGGGCGGGCGCACCGGGGCCGTCGAGGTCGATGAGCGCGACCCTCATCCGGGCCGTCCGCAGTTCCGCGTCGCCGGCTGTGAGTTCGGCCAGTTCCCGGTCCAGAATCGCCTGCAGCCGTTCGGAGGGAGAGATGCTCTCGAGGTATTCCCGGGCCGGGTGTTCCGCCGGGCCCGCGAACACCGGCGCCGGGGCGAGCAGGGCCAGCAGGAGCGCGGCCGCTAGTGACGGCCGGCGGCGGCGCCCGCCGCAAAGAGCATGCAGTCCCCGGGGCAGCACGGAACGGCTTGCGACCCGCCGGCCGACTCGGGCCCGGGCCGGCCCCACACCGCCGGAGGCGTCCTGACGATACGGTCCTTCGGTAGCCATGCCGTTGAGTATCCTCCTGTGAACCGGCCCGTGTCCTGTCCATTATATACGAGCAGCGGGTCAGGAATGTGCGGGGGATCCCGTTCTCACAGGCGGGCCGCACCCGGCACCGCACTCACGACCCGCAAATCCCTGAGGCGTTGCGAACGAAGCGCTCCCCCCCGCCCTGTTCAGGCAGGGCCGAAGATCCCCCTTTTGAAGCTGAACCGACGATTCTTCGAAGGATTGACCTTGACGATTGAGCATGGATCGGTTTATCTTCATTACACGAGCGCGTGGGTTGCGCGAGTAACTGAAAATCTCAAGCACTATCTGTCTCATTCCGTCTTTTTGAAAACTTTTCCCGACCGCATCGAGAACCCGGATTCGGTCGAGGGGCAAAACATCGGCGATGCCACCGGGATCGGCGGATCGGCGGTTGTTTTTCCGGGAGGTTTTAACGGCCGTGGAGGCCGTGATGTTTCCATTGGGGTTGGGTTGGCGTTGTCCTCGGCCGCGCAATGGCAGGGGGGTTGGATTCGTTTCGCGGCATGGCAACAGTTCATGAATGGAGCACCCAGAGAAAAGGAGAGTTCAGATGATGAGACATTTCTCTCGCAAAATGCTCACCGTAGCCGGCTTCCTGGTCCTGGCCGTTACGGTTCTGGCCACCATGGTGTCCGCCGGAACCATCGACAAGGCAGCGCCGCAGATGCAGGTAGGGAACACCGGTGAGGTGTGGATGCCCGCAGTCCAGGGGGATCAGATCGCCCCCGAAGCGGTCATTGACCTGACGCCGAAGATGCTGGTGTCGAACACGGGTGATACACAGATGTATGTCTTCCAGGGGCATCACATCACCCCGCCTGACGGCCGGGGCGGACTGATGATCCTCTACGCGCCTTCCGAAGCGGACAACCCGACTTTCCGTGCGGACCTTGCCACCTGCACCGGGGCGACTGTCGACTACTTCGACCCGCGAGTGACCACTCCGGACGTGGCCCTTCTCTCCGGCTACGACATGGTGCTCGTCTGGGGCAACTATGCCTTTGCTGACAACGTCCTCTACGGCAACAACCTGGCGGCCTACGTTGACGGCGGCGGCAAAGTGGTTTTGGGTCAGTGGTGCTACCAGAGCGACCAGAGCAACTACCTCGCCGGAGATATCATGACCGCGGCCTACTGCCCGGTCACCGTCTCCACCAGTTTCGACTCCGGCTCCTACAATCTCGACGGCACCGATTGCGTGCATGACGGAGTCGGCGTGTACTCCTCCGACTATTTCGACCAGGCCACGGGGATCAGCGGGGCGGTCTCTGACGGGACGTTCAGCAATCCGGCGAACAGCCTGGCCGTGGCCTGGCGGGCGGACCGCATGGTCTATTACAGCCCGGGCAACTCCGGGGGCAACCTCGGCACCGGGGACTGGGCCACGGTGACCTGCAAGATGTTCCTCTGCGACGATGGTGGTCCCGGCGGTGGACCCATCCTCTACGCGCCTTCCGAAGCGGACAACCCGACCTTCCGCGCGGACATTGCCGCCTGCACCGGTGTGGCTGTCGACTACTTCGACCCGCGAGTGGCCACCCCGGACGCGGCCCTCCTCTCCGGCTACGACATGGTCATCGTCTGGGGCAACTATGCCTTTGCTGACAACGTCCTCTACGGCGACAACCTGGCGGACTACGTTGATGGCGGAGGAAAAGTGGTCCTGGGCCAGTGGTGCTACCATACCAACCAGGTCAACTGGCTGGAAGGCCGGATCATGACCGCGGCCTACTGCCCCATCACCGCCAGTGCCTACCAGAGCGGCAGCTACAACATGGACGGTACCGCATGCGAGCACGATGGGGTCGGCGCCTACGCCTCCGACTATTTCGACGCCTGCACGGCGATCAGCGGGGCAATTTCTGACGGGACGTTCAACAACACGGACAACAGCCTGGCCCTTGCCTGGCGGGCGGACCAGAAGGTCTATTACAGCCCGGGCAACACCGGGGTCACCTACGGCACCGGAGCGTGGGCCGATCTGGTCTGCAACATTTACACTTGCAGCGGCGGCAGCGGACCGATGACCGTGCCGCGGATCATCACCGGCCCCGGCGCGGCGGAGGCCAACCCGTCGCGGGTGCGCACCTGGGACCCGGGTGACGTCTCGACCTTTGTCGACGATTGGCCGGCCTACGGCGTCCCGAAATGGGGCGTCAACGTGGCCTGCGGCGATCTGGACGGCGACGGCCTGGACTCGGTGGTCACCGGCTCCGGCCCCGGCGCGGTCTTCGGGCCCCACGTCCGCGGCTTCGCCATCGACGGCACACCGGTGCCCGGCGTGAGCTACCTGGCCTACGGCACCAACAAATACGGGGTCAATGTGGCCTGCGGCGACTTCGACGGTGACGGCACCGACGAGATCGTCACCGGCGCCGGACCGGGCGCGGTCTTCGGGCCCCACGTCCGCGGCTGGAACGTGGACGGCGGCACCCCGACTTCTGTCGGCGCCATCAGCTACTTCGCCTATGGCACCCCCAAGTGGGGCGTGAACGTGGCCTGCGGCGACCTGGACGGCGACGGCTATGACGAGATCGTCACCGGCGCCGGACCGGGCTCGGTCTACGGCCCGCACGTGCGCGGCTGGAACTACGACAACAGCGCCATCACTTCGATGGGCGGCGTGAGCTTCCTGGCTTACGGCACCAACCAGTTCGGGGTCAACGTGGGCTGCGGCGACATCGACGGCGACGGGATCGACGAGATCATCACCGGCCCCGGACCGGGCGTGGTCTTCGGCCCGCATGTCCGCGGCTGGAACGTGGACGGCGGCACGGCCACCTCGATCGGCGGGGTCAGCTTCTTTGCCAACGACGGCTGCCTCTACGGCGCCTTCGTCGCCTGTCTTGACCTGGACGGCGACGGCTACGATGAAATCCTGACCATGCCCGGCCCCGACCCGTCACAGGAGGCCCAGGCCCGGGCCTGGAACGTCGACGGCGGGACGGCGGCGCTCATCGGGGCCATCGACTTCGACGCCTACGGCGACATGGGTCTGATGCGCGGCGGCAAGATCGCCGGAGGGGGCTTCTAGGGACGGTTGGATTCCATAACGTCTGCTTTCAGCGGAAGGGTTGCGGGGTTCCTGCCCCGCGGCCCTTCCGCCTGTTGTTTTCATTCTGCCCATTCGCCTGCGCAGCGGCCTCCACCCCGACTCCCGTCACACCGTCACACGGAGACACCGGGGTCTTGCCTGGGGCCTTCCTCCGCGTCATAATCGGTATTCATAGCGGGGTGCGAAGAACCCACCCCTCGTGCCGGCCTCTTCGGAATGAGGAGCAGGTGCATCGTTTCCGGGCAACAGACATCGTTCATCGGGGGTCCCCGTCCGTTCCCCCCGCAATCTCGAAGGGGTGAGAAGGAGAATTTCGTGACTACAATAAGAAAGAAATCCGGCAGGGAGAACTGCGGCAAGACATCCAGGATTGCCGGCCCGACAACGAGAACCGGCGCGGCCTGGATTTTCACAATGGCCTTTCTGCTGCTGACCGTCGCCTCGGGCATCGTCCAGAGTGCGCCTCCGCCCTCCGGACAGCAAACCCAGCTCGCCGGCAACAACCTCTCCGTCTACCCCTACTTCGAGTACGTCAGGGCGTTCAACGTCGATGCACCCGTGCGCGTGGCCATCGACCCCTTCCGCTTTCCAGGTATCGTCGGGGAAACGGCTGATATCTACCTCGTCGAGGCGAAAGACGCCGCCCAGTGGGCTTCCAGCCCCGGCCTCACCGACGTGGCCGGCGGGCCGCTCAACGTGACCTTTAGCGGGGCCTCGATCGAGGCCAACCGCTGGGTGGTGGCCGCGGCCAATACCCTCAGCGCCGATGCCGGCACCGGGCTTGGCGTGGGCTACGACATCGTGCTGGACATGAACCAGAACGGCCTGCTGGACGAGGTGGACTACATCGACGGCCTGGGCAACGAGGCGGGCCTCTACATGGTGCACGACACCACCCAGCCCGGCCCGCTGGATGTGACTGAGATCATCTACAGCGGCGGGTCGTGGCTCGGTCAGGACACCTACTATCCCACCGACATCGCCACCATGGGCCAGTTGCCCCTGGTGGTGATCAGCCACGGCAACGGCCACAACTACCAGTGGTACGACCACATCGGCACCCACCTGGCCTCCTATGGCTACATCGTCATGTCCCACGAGAACAATACCGGGCCGGGGATCGAGACGGCTTCGACGACTACACTGACCAACACCGACTACATCATCGGCAGCCAGGGTTCCATCGGCGGCGGCGTGCTCGACGGTCACCTCGACTCACACGCCGTCACCTGGATCGGCCACAGTCGCGGCGCCGAGGGGATCACCCGGGCCTACGACCGGCTCTTCGATGGGGACTACACGCCGGCGAACTTCACCATCAACGACGTCATCCTGCTCAGCAGCATGTTGCCCACCGACTTTCTCACGACTTCCGGCGCCAACCCCCACAACGTCAACTACCACCTCTGGACGGCTGCGGGGGACGCGGACGTCGACGGCTCGGCGGGGTGTGACCTCTGCCAGACCTTCCACCTGCACGACCGGGCCACGGGCCACCGGCAGTCCACGGTCCTCCAGGGGACGGGCCACGGCTGGTTCCACGACGGCGGCGGCACCTCCTGGTTCACCGGGCCCTGCTCCATCGGCGAGACGAACACGCACCTGATCCAGCAGGGCTATTTCCTGCCGCTGGTCAAGCATTACGTCAACGGCAACATCCCGGCGCACGACTTCCTCTGGCGGCAATACGAGCGCTTCCACCCCATCGGCGTGGACGTTACCAACCCCTGCATCGTCGTGACCCACGAGTACCGCAACGGCGCCACGACGGGGAACTTCTTCATCGACGATTTCCAGAGCTCGCCGTCGACCATGGTGAGCAGCTCCGGGGGGGCCGTTTCCTTCACGGTGCAGAACCTGGCGGAAGGCCGCCTGGATGACGGCAACAGCAGTTTCAGCTGGACCGCCAGCGACCCCTTCAACGGGGCGACACAGGCCTCCTCGCAGGGGTCGGACGACAGCGCGGGGGTGGTCTTCGACTGGACGGGGGCCGACCGCTACATCGAGTGGGCGATCATCCCCGACCAGCGGGACTTCACAGACGACCACTACCTCTCTTTCCGCGCCGCCCAGGGGACACAGCACCCCAACACCATGGCCGTGATGGGAGACCTGACCTTTTCCGTGACCCTGCGCGACGGCAGCTGGACCTCCAGCTCGATCAGCATCGGGGCTCACGGCGGCGGCCTGGAACAGCCCTACGACCGCAGCGGCGGCTGGCACAACGAGATGGAAGTGATCCGTATCCGGCTCACCGATTTCCTGAACAACGGCACCGGCCTCGACCTGTCCAACGTGGCCGCGGTGCGCTTCGACTGCGGCCCCTCGTGGGGTTCGGACGAGGGGCGCATCGTCGTCGACGAGCTGATGCTCAACGGCACCACCCGCTTGCCGAGGCTGGTCACCGGCCCCGGCCCGGCTGAAGCCAACCCCACCCTCGTGCGCACCTGGGACGCGGCCGCGCCCTATTCCTACCTCACCGAGTGGCCGGCTTACGGCACGGCCCACTACGGGGTCAACGTGGCCTTCGGCGACCTGGACGCCGACGGCGCTGACGAGGCCATTACCGGGGCAGGACCGGGCGCGATCTTTGGCCCCCACGTCCGGGGCTTCAACTGCAGCGAAGCGTCGGTCTCGCCAATGCCTGGTGTGAGCTTCCTGGCCTACGGCACCAACAAGTTCGGGGTGAACGTGGCCTGCGGCGACATCGACGGCGACGGGATGGATGAGATCATCACCGGCGCCGGGCCGGGGATCGTCTTCGGTCCGCAGGTCCGGGGGTGGAATTACGACGGGGCCGCGGTGGCTCCTCTTTCCGGCGTCAACTTCTTCGCTTATCCGGGCGCACTGTATGGTGCTCGAGTGGCGGCGGCGGACATTGACGGAGACGGTGTGGACGAGATCCTGACCATGCCTGGTCCCGACCCGTCCCAGCCGGCCTGGGCGCGGGGTTGGAACGTCGACGGGGGAACGGCGGCACTCATTACCGCCATCGACTTCGACGCCTACGGCGACCTGGGACTGACCAAGGGAGGCACGATCGCCGGGGGGAACTTCTAGGGCTTGTCAGCCCGCCGGTGAAGATTCTCCGGGCATTGAGAGAAATGAAGTAAAAAAAGGGGACCGGCACCGGGAAGTGCCAGTCCCCTTTTTTTGCCCTTTTTCCTCTGGACTCGCGCGGGAAGTGACTATATATTCCACTCAACGCATTTATTTCACTCAACGGATATTCACGGATGAATTGTGTGCACTCTTCCCGCGGAGGTCGGCCATGGGACACATCTTTATTCCCGAGCGCACTGATAACTGTTTCTCGTTCCGATTTTTCGCCGGCATCGTATTCCTCATCTTCGCCATCTTATCAGTGGCCGCTCCACCTGCCCTGGCGGTCAACGGCGTGATCCTCGACCAGCAGGTGGACGCCGGCGGCAAAGGGTACACGGTGCTCCACGTCTGGGGCTCGCACTACGAAATGGGCTACGCCCACGGCTACCTGCTGGCCGACGAGATCGTCGCCGAGCACGATCAGGTCGTCTCCCTGCTGGGCAGCGGTTACGAAAACATGCGCCAGGCCATGGACGCGGCCAGATGGATGCCGGAGGTGATCGAGGATGAGCTGGACGGCATGGCGGCCGCCCTGGCCGAGCTGCACCCCGAGAAGAACATCGACAAAGTGGACCTCAAGGTGATCAACGGCTACGGCGACTGGAGCTACCCGGCCTGCCGCTCCCACTGCTGCTGGGGCCAGTTCGTGGCGCCGCCGGTGGAGATGCTCTCCACCCGCCGTCTGGACTTCGGCAGCCCCTTCCCCTCGATCAACCACCACGTGCTCTGCGCCTGGGAGCCGGACGACGGTTCGCCGGCCTGGCTGGGCTTCTCCTGGGCCGGTTACGTGGTGGGCATCACCACGCTGAACGAATACGGCACCCAGGTCTCGGTGCACGACTACGACACCGGCGGTGTGCCGCACACCGACGCCCTGCTGCGAACTTCGGCCGCGCGATACATGACCACCCTGCCCACGGGATCTGACCTCCAGAACCACATCACCGATTGCTGGAATTCGCTGGCCGGGATCTACGCCTGGACCGGCGCCTTCATCAACTGCTTCGTGCCCGATGGGCATGCCGCCGTCTTCGCCTGCAGCCGGGCCTCCGGTTTTTACGATGTCCGCTCGGCCCAATCCTCATACTTCGGCGGCGACGTGGTGCTCACGGCCAACGCCTGGACCAGCGGCAGCTACACCCCGGCCGGCGCCGAATTCATGGCCGACTACTACACCGAGGGCGGGATCAAGGACCTGGAGAGCCACTGGTCGCTGATGGGCACCAGCGGTCTGCACAAGATGAGCGTCGAGTACCGCGGGCATGAAAACATGACGGTCTGGATCCAGGGGCGCCTGGACCCCGGCATCACCTCCCGGCTGGAATACGAGTGGAGCGAACTGTTCGGCATCAACGACGGACCCGCCGTGGTCACCGGCCCCGGCCCCGCGTATGACAACCCGACGAAGGTGCGTCTCTTTCCACCGGCCCAGGACGCGACCCACGTGGTGCAGTTCAACGCGTATAACTCCCAGCACTTCGGCGCCAACGTGACCACCGGCAACGTGGTCGAGGGCGATGAAATAGAAATCGTGACCGGCGCCGGACCCGGCGCCATTTTCGGGCCCCACGTCCGCGCTTTCGAGTCGGACGGGGTTCCCATCTCCTATATCAGCTTCCTCGCTTACGGGACCAATACGTGGGGCGTCAATGTCGCCGTGGGCAACATCGACGGCTCAGGCCTCGAGGAGATCATCACCGGCCCCGGTCCGGGAGCGGTCTTCGGCCCCCACGTGCGGGCCTTCACTTGCGCCGGCGGCACCGGCGCCCACCCCGTGGCCGGCGTCAGCTACTTCGCCTACGGCACCAACAAGTGGGGCGTCAACGTGGCCGCCGGCGACATCGACGGTGACGGCAGGGACGAGATCGTCACCGGCGCCGGCCCCGGGGCGGTTTTCGGCCCTCACGTGCGCGGCTGGGACTGCTTTCTCAGCTCCTCCACCCCGCACACCGATCCCATCCCCGGGGTGAGCTTCATGGCCTACGGCACCAACAAATTCGGTGTCGAGGTATCCTGCGGCGACGTGGACGGCGACGGCCTGGACGAGATCATCACCGCTCCCGGCCCCGGGGCGGTCTTCGCCTCCCATATCCGCGGCTGGAACTACGACGGGGATGCGGTGGCCCCGATGCCGGGACTGAGCTTCTTTGCCTGGCCAACCGGCGAGGCGCGATACGGGGCCGAGGTTTTTGCCGGCGCCGATCTCTCCGGGGACGGACGCAACGAGATCGTGGTGGGCGGCGGCCCAGATCCGAACCTGGGCTCCCCGGTAAAGGTCTACGAGTATGACGGGCAGGAGGCCACCCTCTGGTTCTCCCTCGATGCCTCCCCCGAGGGGTGGACCCAGGGGACCAAGGTGGCCGGGGGACGGTTTTGAATCAGAGGGGGACCGGAGGTGACTGGCCGCTCGTTGCCTGCCACCTCTTGTCGCGTACATGAAAACGCCGGCCCGGCAGGGGATTGCCGGGCCGGCGAAATTGCGTACTAGGGCTCACATTTTTCAGTCCCCGGCCTCCTCCGACTTCCGCCGCACGGCCGCCTGCTGCAGGTCGATCAGCGTCTGCGGCAGGTCGACGCCCATGCGTCTGGCCTCCCGGGCGATCAGCTCAGCCTGCTCCAGCTGCTCCGCCGGCGGCTCGACATCGGCGCCGCACACCCACTCCCGCAGCTGGTCGCGGTCGAAGCGCCACTGGCCGCCGATGCGGCGTCCGGGCATTTTGCCCTTGCTCACCAGCCGCTGCACGGTCCGGGCAGAGAGTTGGAGCATCTCCGCCGCCTGCTCCAGGGTGAGGATGATCGGAAATTCGTCCATTGTCCTGTCCCTCCGCTGCTATTGCTCACTATCAGCAATTAGAAATAATGACGCCTACAGCGTATCTATTGTTCATTGTTGTCCAATATTATGCTTTGTTGTCGGAATGTCAAGTGCCGAGTTATACTTGTGGGCGGGGGATCCGCCGAGGATCCCTCCCCCCTGGCCCTCAAACCCAGAATTGGCTAATCCAGGAACAAAATCCGGCCCCCTGCGTTTTGTGTAATTGATTACTCGTACTGAGTAATTGTACCCATGGGGAGGACGAAGTGAATCTCAAGGACAAGGAACGTGCGGTCCGGCAGCAGCACATCCTCGACGCTGCTCGGTTGCTGTTCGAGAAGCAAGGTGTCGAGGAAACGAGCATGGAGCAGATCGCCGGGGCGGCGGAATACACCCGCCGGACGCTCTACGCCTATTTCAAGAACCGCGACGAGATATGCCTGGCCATCTTCACCGACGCGCTGGCCGTGCGCTGGGAAATGCAGAAGGAGGCCATGGCCGGGGCGGGCAATGGCCTGGACAAGGTCCTGGCCTGGGGCTGGGCCTTCTGCTCCTTTGCCCGGCGTCAGCCCCAGGCCCTGCGCCTCCAGGTCTTCTGGGACTACCGCGGCATCGACCAGCGGCGCGTGGACAAAAAGCTGTTCGACGATTTCACCAGCCTCAACGACCAGATCATCTCCGGCCTGCGGGAAGCGTTTCGCCTGGGCAGGAAGGACGGCAGCCTGCGCCCCGACCTGCCGGTGGACATCACCATCAGCCACTACGCCTATTCGCTGCGCACCGCCCTGAACAAGGCGCTCTTCCCGGCATTTTCATTCGCCCGTTTCAACCCCGACGAATACCTCGAGCACTATTTCGAGATGCTGATCAGGGGGATCGCCAACAGCGAGGCACGAAAAAAATGAGCGTCAAACCCACCGACCTGTTCACCACCCGGCGGCCGGAGACACTCCCGGGAAAGATCCTGCAGTTCCCGCTGGTGCGGGTCCTGGCCGCGATCCTCTTCATCGCCCCGGCCATCGCCCTGCACAACCTGCTGATGATCTTCGTCATCGAGAAGTTCCCCACTCCGTGGTACGAGGCGGCCAGCAGCCTGATGTTTCCGGTTGATCTCACGCTGATCCTCCTGCTCTACCGCCTCTACACCCGGGTGGTGGAGGGACGGCCGGCCCACGAACTCTCCCTGCGCGGCGCCATCCCTGAATTCGCCCGCGGCTTTTCCATCTCCGCCGCCCTGGTGGCCGTCACCGTGCTGGTCATGCTGGCCGCCGGCAGCTTCCGGGTGGAGGGGATCAGCAGCCCCTGGGTGCTGCTGCACGCCCTCTGCCTCTTCTCAGCGGGCGCCTTCATCCAGGTGATGATCTTTCGCCTGATCCTCTTTCGACTGACCGAGGAGCTCCTCGGCACCTGGATCGCCTTCGTGCTCATTGGCGGCCTCTTCGGCCTGGCCCACGCGGCGAATGAGAACTTCTCCATGGCCGGCTTTGCCGGACTGATCTTCAGCGACGTGTTGCTCTTCGCCGTCTTCGCGCTGACCCGCCGGCTCTGGCTGGTCTGGGGGGTTCATGCCGGCTGGAACCTCTGCCAAGACGGCATCTTTGGCATGCCCAACTCGGGGCTCACCCAGTTCCCCAGCTGGCTCCAGTCTTCCACCAGCGGCCCGGAGTGGCTCACCGGCGGCGCCTTCGGCATCGAGGCCTCGCTGCTGACCAACACGCTGACGTTTATCGTGGGCATCTGTATCGTGGTGCTGGCAGTGCGCCGGGGGCAGACCATCGCCCCGTCCTGGCGGCGGCGCAAGGTCAGCTAAGGTCGACTTTGATGCGCCGCTTGTCCAGCAGGGTGACGAGAAAGAAGGCGGCCAGGCTGACCAGCCAGGTGAAGTAGATCGGGTGGGGGAAGAAGGAGACCATCCCCTGCCAGGCGCCGAAGATCCCCTCCAGAACCGGCTGTCCCGCCGCACAGCGGCCGAAGAGCGGCGTTGACAGCCAAAGCCCCAGGGAGACCATGGTGGCGACGAGGGTCCAGCTGGCCGAAGAGCGGCGGCAGACCGCGGGCCAGAACATGGTCATCAGCGTAACCAAAGTGTAGGCGGTGGTCAGGGTCAGGCCGATGAGCAGCATCTTGAGGATCCCGCTCACCGTCAGGGCAAGCAGGTAGGTGACCACGCTGAGCAGCAGCACAGTGATGCGGCAGATCAGCTGGTCGCGGGCCGGGCTGAGGTCGGGGGCGAAGAAGCGCTTGATGATGTCGCTGGAGACCAGGGTGGCGCTGCCCAGCAGCAGCGCCGAAGCGGTGCTCACGTCGGCGGCCCAGAGCCCGGCGAGGATGATGCCGGCGGCCAGCGGGGACAGCCCCAGCACCACCCGGGGCAGCGCCTCGGCGGGCAGGATGCCGGGGTGCAGCACCACCGCGGCCATGCCGAGCACAGCGCTGATGAAGCCCACCGGCAGAATGATCAGCGCGCCATACAGATAGCCCCTGGACGCCGTGCGCTCGTCTTTGGCGGCAAAACCGATCTGGATCACCGACTGGGTGGAGTGGACGGTGGTGATCATCACCATGAACCAGGCGGCGATAATCCCGCCCCCCACGGCAAAGAGATCGAAGCCGGGATGCCCCTGGGGCAGTTTTTCAGCGAAGGCGGCCACGCCGCCCAGCTGGCCCACGGTGAGTACCGCCCCGAGGCCGATGCCGAGGTAGATCACCGCCACGTTGATCACGTTGGTCAGCCCGGCGGCCCAGAACCCGCCGATGAGAGTGATACCGACAAAGACCACGGCGGTGACCGCCATCCCCATCTGGAAGCTGAACACGTCGGGCATCAGTGAAGAGAGGATCGCCCCGCCGGCCACGTACTGCAGCGAGGTGATCACCACCTGAATCACCAGCTGGCCGGCCACACCGATCACCCGGGCGGTTGTCGAGTAGTGCCGCTCGAACAGCTCGGGCAGGGTGGTGA
>JAQAZP010000148.1:0-10991 GCA_032127265.1 Acidobacteriota bacterium | reverse complement strand
GATCTTCAGCCCGGTGAAGAAGTAGGGCAGCGACGCGGGCACCCGCAGCAGGAACATTTCCTGCAGCGGGCCGGCGCCGCCCATGCGGAACAGGTCGAGATGGTTCTCGCGCACCGAGATCAGGCCCTGGGTGGTGTTGGCCACCACGGGAAAGAAGCTGATCATGAAGGTGATCAGAATCACGCTGACCAGGCCCGGGCCGAACCAGAGAACAAAGATCGGTACCAGGATGATCACCGGAATCATCTGCAGGAAGATGATCCAGGGATGCAGCGCGGTGCGCAGCCAGTTGGAGGAGGCCAGCACCAGCGCCATCAGGAAGCCCACGGTTCCCGCGGCGAGAAACCCGATCAGCGCGCCGGTGAAGGTGTCCCGGGCCGCGGCAAACAGTGTAAACCGTTCCGCGACCGCTGCGCCCAGCACCTCGCCGGGACTGGGCAGGATATAGGCCGGCAGGTCCCAGATCGCCTTGATTCCGACCCAGCAGGCAAACAGGGCCGCTCCGATGACAAGGGGCGGGATCCAGCGCAGCCGTCTATCCATGGTCCACCTCCCGGCAGCAGGGTGATCCGGGGCTTTTCACCGTCGTCCTGGACGCTTCGTGCAGGGCGTCGGCCACCCGGCCCACCACCCCGAGGAAATCGGGGGACTCGCGCAGCTCGGACGGCCGGGGGTAGGGGAAGGGGACCGGGATCTCCACGTGCACGTGGCCCGGGCAGCCGCAGAGCACCACCACCCTCGAGGAGAGATAGACCGCTTCGGACACCGAGTGGGTGACGTAGAGTGCCGTCCACTCCTTTTCCTTGCGGATGGCCAGCAGGTCCTCGTTCAGCCGGTCCCGGGTGATGGCGTCAAGGGCGCCGAAGGGCTCGTCGAGGATGATGATCTTGGGCGACTTGGTCAGGCTGCGGGCCAGGGAGACCCGCATTTTCATCCCCCCGGAGAGCTGGCGCGGGTAGTAGCTGCGGACGTCGGTCAGCCCCACCAACTCCATCATCTGCTCGGCCACCAGGCGCCGTTCCTGCCTTGGGACACACTGGAGCAGCAGCGGGATCTCGATGTTGCCCAGCACCGTGCGCCAGGGGAGCAGCGCCGGTTCCTGAAAGATAAAGGCCATTTCGCTGCGCATGGTCTCCGGGGGCTTGCCCTCCACGGTGATCCGGCCCGAGGTGAGGGGGCGCAGACCGGCGGCCAGGCGCAGCAAAGTGGATTTGCCGCAGCCGCTGGGGCCGATAAACGAAACGAACTCGCCCTCCGCCACGTCGAGGTCGATGCCGTCGAGGACCGTGGGGCCCTCGCCAAAGCACTTGACCACCTGGCGGAGCCGGATGATGGGCTGAATGCTGCTCATGGTCCCGTGTGCGTCCTGGTTGTCCGACCGCTGAAAGATGTCTCATCTTATCCGAAGCCTTCCCGGCAGGAAAGAGGATTCACGGGACAGATGGTCCCGTGCGGTCAGGGAGCGAAAGCGGTCACCGTGGTCACCGAGGTGTCCCTGTCCCCGGAAGGTGCATACGGCGGCTGGTTGTACGGCGCCACAGTGACGTCCTCCAGTTCCAGGGTGAACCGGTTCTGCCCGATTATCGACCCCACGGCCGGAAAGGTGGTGAACCAGACCGCATTGTAGCTTTCACCCGGGGAGAGGGTGGTTGACCCGCTGCGCCAGTTCATCACCGACGAGCCGCCGGCCATCTGGATGTTGACCCTTCCCGCGACCCGGCGGTACTGATCATCCCGCTCGTTGTACATCGTGGCCCGGAACCGGGTGCTGAACGGCACCGTTCCCGAGGCGGGGACGCAGCCGTAAGCCGCTGAGATCGTGGGTTCCCAGACCGTGACGTAGACGGTGACCGTGTCTTCGTCGATCCCGTCGCTGACGGTGAGGATCACCGCGTAGTGTCCCTGATTTTCGTAGCTGTGGCGGGGGTTCATCAAGGTGCTGGAATTGTACGGCGAGCCGGGATCATCAAAGTCCCAGAGGTATTCCAGCTCGTCATCGTCCGCGTCCCAGCTGCTGTTTTGAAACCTGACTTCCAGGGCCGGATAGCCGGCAGGGGGGTTGGCGCCGGCTTCGGCCACCGGCGGGTTATTGGCCGCGGGGCCGCCAATATTCCCGTTCGCGTCGACCCACTGGGCATATCCTTCCGCGCCGCCGCCGGCACGCTGATCCTCCCAGGCAATGGTCGCTCCGCCCGCTCCGTCCGACACCATGACCGGATCCCCCTGGTCGTTCGCAGCGGTGCACACCGCCACCCCGTCCGCGGTCCAGAGCGCTGTCCCGCTGCCGTCCAGCCGCTGGCTGTAGATATCTTCGGTTCCGTCGCGGGAATCCTGCCAGGCGAACACCGCCCCGCCCGCACCGTCAGGTACCACGTCATACAGATTACGGAACTCCGGTTGAACACAAATCGCCACGCCATCGGGAATCCAGCTCTGGGCGCCATTGGCGTCGATCCGCTGGGCGTAGATATCATAATTGTAAAAACGTAGATCCGACCAGCCAAAGATGGCACCGCCGGCGCCGTCCGAAACCATTTGCATCCCCGACTGATGGTGGAAGGCTGTGCTGACCGGCATCCCCTCAACTGCCCACTGCAGGGCGCCGATCGAACTCAGTCGCTGGGCGTAGATGTCCAGATCGGAAGCACGGTCGTCAGCCCAGCCGATGATCACTCCGCCGGCGCCGTCCGGGATCAGGCGGTGGACGTCCTGATCAGATGGCTCCACGCACACCGCAATGCCGCCGGCCGACCATTGGGCCACACCGGCGCCATCCAGATGCTGTGCGTAGAGGTCAAAGTTCCCGTCGCGCTCGTCCTGCCAGACGAGGAACGCGCCGCCAGCACCGTCAGTGACCATTTCGCAAGAGCTCTGACAGCCTGGGTCAGAGCAGACCGCAACACCATCCACCGTCCAATGGGTCACTCCGGCGCCGCTCACCCGCTGGGCATACACGTCGGTGCAGTTTGTCGGGTGGAAACGGTAGTCAGTCCAGGTGATGATGGCGCCCCCCGCACCGTCACTGACCATCCGGGGTGTCGACTGGGAGAGAAATTCAGCACTGATCACCACACCGTCATGCGCCCATTGGGCCAGGCCGCCGCTGTCCAGCCGCTGGGCATAGACATCGGAGCCGCCGGCGTATCGGCTGTCCGACCAGCTGACGAGAAGCCCGCCGGCACCGTCACTTGCCACGGCCGGCTTAAGCTGGTCCCCCGCGGCCGTGCACACACCCGCACCACCCTCGGCCCAGAGGGGTGTGCCGGCAGCGTCAAGCCGCTGGGCATAGATATCCAGGTTCCCCGACCGGTCTTCGGTCCAGACGATGAACGTGCCGCCGCTGCCGTCGGCAATCGACTGCAGCCTGTCGATATTCCCCGGTTCGGTGCAGAAGGGGTTGTTCTCGGTCGGGTCATGGGACCAGGCGGCATTGACGGGCAGGGCCCAGAGGGAAACCAGGAGAACCAGCAGTGCGGAAAAGAGCGGTTTGAAGATCATTATCCCATCCTCCGGAAACAGAATTCAGAACAACACGTGAGGGGGAATGAACACCTCGCGGAAAGCCCCTCAGTCCAGTAAGCGACAACGGGGCGGCAATCCGGACAAAAAAACGGCGGGGACCGGTATGACACCGACCACCGCCGCGGGTTGGTTTCTGACGAGCACCATCGGAGAGCGCCGCCTACTTCTTCACGTCGATCAGGTCGATCACTTTCCAGATGCCTTTGACCGACTCGGCCGTTTCCACCGCGAGCACTTTGTACCCGGCGCTTTCAACGGTACCGCGCAGGCTCACCGCGCCTCCGGTGACCTCCACCTCGATACCGAAAGCCCGGCGGCCGATGGCGTCGAAGAGGCGGGTTTTGACCCAGGTCTCCAGGCCGGCGTCGCTCACTTCATCACCGGTGTCGACGGCCGCCCGCTTTGCCAGGTTGTCTCCCTTGCCCGGTGCGTCGGGTGAGATTCTGATCATGTTGATCACCCGGTAGACCCCCTTCACCGACTTGGTCACCTCGGTGGCCAGTTCCTGGGTCGAGCGGAAGAGCACGGCCCCGGTGAGGATCACGCTGCTGTTGTCCACGGTGATCTTGATCGGGAAGGCGTCGTCCTTCAGGTGCTCGAGCAGGGCCAGCCGCACCGCCATTTTCAACTGGGCCTCACTGACGGTTTCCGGAGGACCGACGACGATCGGTTCCATTTCGGCGGTCTGGGGCACCTCCTCGGTCTGGGGCACGTCCACTTCCTGGATAGTGTTCTCCTCCAGAACTTCCGCCTCCTGGGGCGGCGGTACGGCCAGGCTGGGCACGGCCATGACGGCAACGGCGGTAAAAGCCAGGACAAAGGTCGTCAGGCGAAGGCGGTGGTTCATTGGCGGCTCCCTGGGTTGCGGGTTCTCGCCGCCGGGATCCGGCTGGTGCGCCGGGCATCCAGGGCGAGTGCCCGAATCGTCTTCAGTGTGTCGAGGATCATTTCACTGCTGATTATGCCACGTCCCGGGCCGAAGCAGAAGCTGGCCTTGCCCGCTTCGGTCACTTTGCCGGCCCCGGGGTACGCTGTACAATGTGCCCGGCTGTTATCCGTCATACCCGACCACCGAGGAGAGCACTCATGATCATCACCCGCCGTTTCAGTTGCGCCGCCGGCCTCTTCCTGGCCGTCGCGGTCTTCTTCACCATGCCCATCGCGGCTGAGGAGGGGATGTGGACCTTTGACAACCTGCCGGTGGAGGCGATCCGCGAGGCCTACGGTTTCGAGGTCACCCCCCAGTGGCTGGATCACGTCCGTCTGGCCTCGGTGCGTTTCAATGACGGCGGCTCGGGGTCCTTTGTCAGCCCCCGGGGCCTGGTGATCACCAACCACCACGTGGCGGTGGGCCAGCTGCAGAAGATGTCCAGCGAGACCAAGGACTATGTGACCGACGGGTTCTACGCCGGGAGCGCCGCCGATGAGATCGCCTGCGCCGACCTGGAACTGAACGTGACGGAGTCGATGGAGAACGTCACCGCCCGGGTTTTGGGCGCGGTGAAGGAGGGGATGAGCGGCGCCGATGCGCTCAGGGCGCGCAAGGCGGAGATGGCCCTGATCAGAAACGAGAGCCTGGAAAAGACCGGCCTGCGCTCCGACGTGGTGACCCTCTACCAGGGGGGCGAGTACTGGCTTTACCGCTACCGCAAGTACACCGATGTGCGGCTGGTGATGGCCCCGGAGAAGCAGGCCGCTTTCTTCGGCGGGGACCACGACAACTTCACCTACCCCCGCTACAACCTCGACTTCGCTTTCTTCCGGGTGTATCAGGACGGCAAGCCGCTCGAGCCGTCCCGCTGGTTCCAGTGGAGCGCCACCGGACCGGCGGAGAACGAGCTGGTCTTCATCTCCGGCAACCCCGGCCGCACCAGCCGGCTGCGCACCGTGCGCGCTCTGGAGTACTACCGGGACAGCAGCTACCCCCAGCGGCTGCGCCAGATCGACCGCACCCTCCAGCTGCTTGCCGAGTACCGGGCCAAAGGGGATGAGGAAGCCCGGCGTGGCGGCGTCTACTATTTCAGCTACACGAATTCACGAAAAGCCTACGGCGGCATGCTCAAGGCCCTGGAGAACACGAAGCTGATGGCCTGGAAAGGGGAGGCGGAGTGGAACCTGCGCCGGGCGGTGATCGAGGACCCGGAGATGAACAAGGCTTACGGCGGGGCCTGGGACGTGGTGGCCGGAGTGTATGACAAACACGGTGACCGGCTCCACCGTGTGGCGGTGCGTGGAACGCTATCCGGCCGGGGGGCGGGCCGGCTGATCGGCACGGCCCTCAGCGTCGTCAGGTATGTCCACGAGATCCAGTTGCCCGATGCCGACCGGCTGGACGGCTACCACGAAACCGAACTGGAAGAGAAACTCTTCTACCTCTACTCGCCGGCCCCGGTCTACCAGGACCTGGATGCGCTGCTGCTGGCCAATACACTGAAACTCGCCGCGGAGGAACTGGGCCCGGACGACCCCATGTCAAAGGTGATCGCCGGCCTTGGCGATTTGGACCAGGCGGCGGTTCGGCTGGTCAGCAAAACCGGGCTGGCCGATGTGAACAAGCGGCGCGTATTGATCGACGGCGGTGCCGAGGCGGTGGCCGCCTCCGAGGACCCGATGATCGTTTTTGCACGTCAGGTCTCGCCCATCCTGCGGGACGACGTGGAGTGGGAGCGCCGCGAGGTGGAAAGCGTGCTCACTCCGGCCGGAGAGCAGATCGCCCGGGCCAGGTTCGCCGTTTTGGGCAAGAACGCGTATCCCGACGCCACCTTCACCCTGCGTCTGAGTTACGGCCAGGCGAAAGGCTACCCGATGAACGGCACCCTGGCGCCGTTCAAGACCACACTTTACGGCATGTTCAACCGGGCCCTGGCCTTCGGCAACAAGGGAGAGTTCACCTTGCCCCAGCGGTTCTGGGACCGGGAGAAGACCTTGGACCTCTCCACTCCGGTGAATTTTGTCTCCAGCCTCGACACCATCGGCGGCAACTCCGGCTCGCCGGTGATCAACAGCAGGCTGGAACAGGTGGGGATCAACTTCGACCGCAACATCGAGGGGCTCTCCAATGCGTTTCTCAACGACCCGGTGCACAACCGCTGCGTGGCGGTGCACTCGGCGGTGGTGCTCGAGGCCCTGCGCAAGCTGTATGACGCCGCCCCATTGGCGGATGAATTGGTGCCACCGAGCGAATAGAAAGTGAGCGCTTGAGCCGTTCCGCCCGACAGGCTTTTTTCTTTCTCGTGCTGGGTCTGCTGGCCGCCAGCCAGTCGGGGAACATCATCCGTCTGGGCCAGGCCCACCCGGCGGCCATCGCCGCCTGGCGGCTGCTGCTGGCCGTGGTGGTGCTGGCCCCCCTGGCTGGCCGGCAACTGGTGCAGCTGACCCGCCTCTCCCGGGGCGAGTGGGCCCTGCTGCTCTTCACCGGCGCGGCACTGTCGGCCCACTTCCTGACCTGGATCGCCGCGGTTCAGCTGACCACGGTGGCCAACGCGGCGATCTTCTTCTCCATCAACCCGGTGCTCACCGCCCTGGCGGCCTGGTTCATCTTCGGCGAGCGCCTGGGCTGGACCCTCTTCCTCTCCATCGGCCTCGGCCTGGCCGGGGTGGCGGTGATCGGCATCGGTGACTTCACGCTGGCCGGCGGCTCGCCCGCCGGCGACGCCCTGGCCATGCTCTGCGCCGTGCTCTTCACCGCCTACTTTCTCGCCGGCAAGCGGCTGCGGCCCAGGCTGGACAACCGGGTTTACGTCACCGTGGTCTACGGCACCGCGGCCGTCTTCTCCTTTGCCTGTTTCCCCTTTTTCGACCTGCCGCTGGTCCGCTACAACGGGATCACCTGGCTCTGCTTCATACTGATGGCCCTCATCCCCACACTGATCGGACACACCTCGTTCAACAACGCGCTCAAGCACTTCGACGCCTCGCGCATCGCCGCGGCCACCCTGGTGGAGCCGCTGCTGGCCGGCCTGGTGGCCTTCTTTGCCTGGGGTGAGCGGATCACCGGCCCCGGCGCCGCCGGCTACCTGCTGATCTGCCTCTCGGTCCTCGTACTCGCCTTTGAAGGCCGGAGAGAGGAAGCCGTCCCCGACCGGATGGTCTGATTGCTGTCATTGCGAGGAGAGGGCCTTGCCCTCGAAAGCAGCAATCTCCCGATGGCGACTCTGCTTGCACTTTCGGGTTTATCAACATAAATTTCATATAATTGAATTACTTGTCGGGAGGGATACTTGGATTCCCTCACCTCCCGGATTTCACGAATCATGGACAGTACTCTGCCAACACGATCTCGAGTTGCGGGGGTTCGACCTCGCCACCCTGCTACCCTGCAGCCTGCCGCCCTACCTGCCGGCTGGGGACACGGACAGGGACAGTTGCACGGTGGCCGGGTTGGCGCCTTGAACGAGCAACCAGTGGAGGTGTTTTGATGACCAGGTTTGACCGCCCATGCTTTTTCATCATTCTGATGATTGCCTGCATGTCCATTCCCGCGGTGTCGGCGGGTGAATTGTCCTTCGAGGTCCGAATGGAGTGTTACGCGGGGGACGAGCCCTGGTCGGTGGCCATCCGCGACCTTGACCGGGACGGCGACCCGGACATGGTCACGGCTTCGAATGACGACCTCAGGGTGCTGCTGAACCAGGGTGACGGCACGTTCCAGGCGGCCGTCGGCTATCCGGCCGGCGATAACCCGCAAGCGGTGGCGCTGGGCGACCTGGACGGGGACGATCTCCTGGATGCGGTGGTGACCAACAGGATTACCACCCACCTTGGCGGCGTGTCGATCCTGCTCGGCCCTGATCGGCCCGCGCCAGTCGGGCAAGACGACCCTCGCCCGGTCGCTGGGCGGCGCCTACTTCGATCTCGAGCAGGAGCCGGACCGTCTCAAGCTCGACCTGCAATGGGATTCCCTGGTCAAAAGCACGTCCCTGGTCATCCTCGATGAGGCCCAGGTCTGGCCGGAGGTTTTTCCGCGGGTGCGCGGAACCATTGATCAGCAGAGGAACCGGATGGGCCGTTTCCTCCTGCTTGGATCCGTATCTCCGGCCCTAATGGCGCAGGTCTCGGAATCGCTGGCCGGTCGGCTCTCGCTGGTCGAACTGACACCGTTCCTGATCGGTGAGCTGCCCCGGGTTCCCCTTGACCGGTTCTGGTGCCTGGGCGGCTACCCGGATGGCGGAATCCGGAATACAGGCCGATTCCCCCAGTGGCAGCTCGACTACCTTTCACTCCTGGCCCAGCGGGACCTGCCCGGATGGGGGCTGCCGGCAAAACCCCAGGTCACCGAGCGGCTGCTCCGAATGGTGGCCGCGGTCAACGGCCAGGTCTGGAATGCCTCGCAGATCGGCCAGAGTCTCGGCCTCTCCTACGCCACTGTCAACAGCTACATGGAGTACCTGGAAGGCGCCTATCTGATTCGCCGGCTCCAGCCTTTCCAGGCAAATCTGAAAAAGCGGCTGGTCCGCAGGCCGAAATACTACTGGCGCGATACCGGCCTGCTCCACGCCCTGCTCCGGGTCAGTGACCAGGACGACCTGCTGAACAAACCGTGGGTCGGGGCGAGTTGGGAAGGGTTCGCCATCGATCAGATTCTTGGCGCTCTGTCGCAGGGCGGCCGCCGGGTGGAGCCGTGTTTTATGCGAACAAGCGACGGGTACGAGATCGATCTCATGCTCGAACTGGGGAGGGATCTCTGGGCCATCGAGATCAAGCTGACCACCTCACCGTCCCCGAACGATTTCCGGCGGCTCGACAAGGCTGCCGATCTTGTTGGTGCCGGAAAGCGCATCCTGGTTTCCCAGACCAGGAATGCTTTCAGCGAGGGGGACCGGACATCCTGCTCCCTTCGCCAGTTGATCGAGATGCTGAACGGTTGACCTGCTTCTGCATTGATCTGCCGTTGCGCTGCCAGCAGGTTTCATTCCCGGCATACACAGAGAACTCACTGAGCCACGTTCTGCGCCCGCAGCCGGTCGCTGAGAATGCGCGAGAGGTTGAGGAAGAGCTTGGCCGCGATGCGCGGCGAGCGGCGCCTGACCCGCTCCAGTGACTGTTCGTCCAGACGCAGCAGCTCGGCGGCCTCGGTGGCGGTGACGGTGGCCGAACGAGTGCCGCCGCCCAGTAGCGCCATCTCTCCCACCACCTCCCCCGGGCCCAGCTCGCTGAGTTGACGCAGCCGACCGCCCACGTCCACGGTCACGTTCACCTTCCCGGAGACGATCATGAACATCGACTCCCCGGCCAGCCCTTCGCGGATCACCGTCTCGCCCGGCGCCACCGTGCGCAGGGTCCCCAGCAGCACCACCTTCTTCGCTTCACCCGGCCGCATGTTGCGGAACACCGGGCTGCCCTCGGTGACGCTGCGGTTCAGCCGCAGGCTGACGAAGTCCCAGATGGAGATCAACTGGACGCTGGTCAGCACCACCGGGTTGATCAGCAGGTCGGCGGCCAGGGCGTAGACCATCACCATCGCCGCCAGCAGCCCGAAGTGGGCGATGGGGATGAAGCTGGAGAGGGTCAGCACACCGAAACCCAGCACCAGGGCCAGCGAGGTCAGCATGATCGGCGCAGCCTCCTTGCGCAGGGTGCGCGCCATGGCCCGGCGCTGCTGGTTGGTGTGGCGCAGCTCCCGCTGGTAGCGGACCATGAAGTGGATCGTGTCGTCCACGGCGATGCCCAGGGCGATGGCGGCCACCATGCAGGTGCCGGTGTTCAGCGGGATGCCCAGCCAGCCCATCAGCCCGAAGTTGAAGAGGATCGGCACCACGTTGGCCACCATCCCCACCAGGCCGGCCTTGAAGGAGAGGAAGAGCACCGAGATGATGATGAACACGGCAGCCAGGGCCAGGGCCAGGCTCTGCACCTGGCCCACGGCCATGGCGTCGGCCGAGCTGTTGATCAGCACCCACTGGCCGGTGAACTGCACCTCCAGGTCGGCGGGCAGCTCCTCTTTGGCCATGGCGCGCAGCCGTTCCAGGGCCGCGGAAAGGTTGAGCGACCCGGTGATGTTGTGCCAGACGGCGATGCTGGCGCTGTGGCGGTCACGGTCCACGAAGCGGCGTGTTTCATTCTCGCCCAGCAGGGCCAGGCTGCGCTCCACCACCTCCTCGCTCTCCGGGATCCAGGACCGGCCGGGGAGCTCGCCCCGGGCCTGCCGCTGGACTTCACGCACCAGGTCGGCCACCGAGAGCGTCTTGGAGAAGAGACCGCTGTCGTCCATCCGCCGCTGGAAGGCGTTGATCCGCTCGAGGATGCCGGGGTCGGTGACCCGCTGCAGCCCCCGGGCTTCGATGAAGACGTAGAGGGTCATCGCCCCGGAAAGGTCCCGGGCGGCCCGGGCGGTGTGGTCCCGCACCGGGGCTCCCTCGCGGAAGTAGTTGGTGAAGTTGGTGTCCACTTCCAGGCGGAAACAACCGACCACGGCCAGGAGAATGAGGATCACCGTGACCACGGTGATCAGCGGCTTGCGGTCGGCGGTG
>JAQAZP010000147.1:0-20581 GCA_032127265.1 Acidobacteriota bacterium | reverse complement strand
GGTGGCCTTCCAGGCATAGGTCTGGTAGGCCGAGAAATCAGCGGCTTGATCTTGGTTGACCTTCACCTCGTCACAGCCGACGGCGACAAGGGTCAGCAAAACGAGGAGCAGCAGGGCTCCGGTCCATTTCAGCATCCGATGGTTTCTCCTTCATGGCTGCCGGGCAGAGCACCCGCAGCACACTATTTAGAAATTCCAGATAAACCCCAGGATCGGGCCATCCTGGGTCACATCGAAGAGGAAGTCGCTGTCCTCGTATTTCACATCGAGGTAGCGGTATCCCAGGATCAGTGCGGTTTTTTCCCAGTGGTAGCCGAAATCCGCCCTGAGGTCCCACATCATATCCGAACCGGCGCCGAACCCGCCGGCCAGGACGTGCCCGCCAAAAGAAAACCGCGATTCCCCGATGGGTGTGCGGCCCCGCGCGCCGACCATCGGATCGAACCAGTTGGCGCCGCTTTCAATCAATGTGTCCGGATACGCGCCGGCATGGAGCATCAGGTCGCTGTCCACATCCCAGAAGCGAAAACCGGCCACCAGGTCCACAAAGGGTCCGTCATCACCGTATGCACGGTAGGTCCCCACTCCGCTGACCATCCACATGGAGGTTTCCAGGTTCACGTCGGAGAATTCCGGCCCGGGGAATTCACCCCCGGCCGAAAGATCGATATACATCAGGTCGGCGGTCATGCCCCAGCGGCCCTTGCGGGCTCCTCCGGCAAGGAAGAGGCCCATGTCGAGGTTGTCCAGGATGTCGGAAAACGAGGCGTCCACGTCCGCAGGGGGCGAGCCCGGCACCGAGGCAACCTGCCCGTTGAGACCGGCGAACCAGAGGTAGGGGGTGAGGGTGAACTCCCAGTCATCGCCGGCTGTTGCCGGGGACGTGACAAGGACCAGGACGATGGTGAGTGCCAGCAACAGTGTTTTCTTCATTTCCGAATCTCCTTCTCGTGAATCAGGGACGTACATGAATATATGAATATTTGACCTTCCGGAGAAGTCAAATATTCATATATTCATGTACGTCCCCGCACCCGCACCAGGTCCGCGATGGTCCGGCCTTCCAGGGACCCGTGCCCGGCGGTCTGGAAGCCGCCCAGCACCCGGTCCGCCGTGCGTTCCAGCCCTTCTTCCGGGGCGGCCCGCCCGGCCACGTCGCTGAACACGGCGCGGATCACCTCGGAGACCGTGATCTCGTCCAGCGAGCGCGAAGGGACCAGTCCTTCGTTGCGATTCCCGCCCGCCACCTGACGCAGCAGGCCGGCGTTGGTCAGCAGGCTCATCTGCTCCTCCACCATCACCATCGATACCGAAAAGCGGCCGGCCAGTTCATCGGCGGTTGGCGGCGGCTCGCCGCGGTGGAAGGCCTGGCTGATCTTGAGGTAGAGGCGCAGGGTCAGGGAGAGCCGGCCCGAAAGGTCCTTTTCGGCCAGGGCGTGGCTGCCGGCCAGAGCGGCGCGATACTGGTGGGTGTAGCTGACTTCGAGGCCGAAGAGGATGATCAGCCAGGTGATAAAGAGCCAGATGAGAAAGATCGGTATCACGGCGATGGAGCCGTAGATCGCCGAGTAGCGCACCGACTGGCCGATGGAGGCGGCGAAGAGATACTTGCCCGCCTCCCACATCACGCCGGCGGTGAGCGCGCCGAACAGGGCGCTGCGAAACCGCACCCGGGTGTAGGGGATAATCTGGTACATCAGCAGGAAGGCGGCCAGGGACAGCAGGAAGGGGAACAGCCAGGCGTAGAGACTGGAGAAGAACCCGGGATCGATCCTCGTCCCGTTGATGATCATGGTCTTGATCCGCGCCGAGACCAGGACGCTGGCCCCGAGGAAGATGGTGCCGAAAACAAGAACCGAGGTGTAGGCGGTCAGCTTGCTGAGCACGCTGCGTCTGCGTCGCACGTGCCAGATCTCGTTGAAGTTCGATTCGATGTTGTCCAGGAGCAGGATCGCGGTGACCAGAAGGAAGATGAAACCCACCAGGCCCAGGGTCCGTGCGTTGTCGGTGACCTGGCTGATGTATTCGACGATCTCGGTCTGCAGGGTGGGGAGGAGCAGGGAAAAGAGCAGTTCCTGCGCTTTTTCCTTTATCCCTTCAAAGGCGTTGACCGCGGCAAAGAGCGAGAAGAGGACCGCCACCAGCGGTACGATGGCCAGCAGGGTGGAGTAGGCCAGGCCCGATGCCCGGATCAGCAACTTGTCGTGGCCGCACTGGTCGAGCAGCGCAAAAACCAGCCTGAGCAGACGGATGGGGAATCGGGCCCAGGAGGGCAGCGCATCATCGTCCAGTCGATTCAGCCGTTCGGTGATGGTCATCGTCCCAATAATACCAAAGCCGGAGGATTCCTCCAATGGACCGGTCATCATGACGGGATCGCAACGATCCGCCCGACAATCTGCCTGAAGAAATCCCGGGACCAGATATCCAGCGCACGGGGGTCCTTGAGGAACGGGGCTACCTCCGTCCGGGCCTGGCCCACGTCCAGCAGCTCGATGGATTGCTGCAGCAGGTCCTGGAGAAGCTTTGCCGTCAGCGGGACGTTCTCGTCATAATCACCGGACTGCCGCATCCTCGATTCCAGGTGGCTCAAGTGAACGCTCGGATGTCGGCCGATATACCACACGAGATCATACCAGTCGCGGCCCTTCACCCGGGTCTTCCACTTTCTGCAGAGGATGGCGTGGAGCTTACCGGCAAACAAGTCCGGCAGTGTATACGCACGCACGGAGAAAGGAATTGGTTGAAGAACGTACTGCGTTTCGGTGTCAAAGCCCGGAGGGGGATCTCTGTCCACCTCCAATCTGATCCTGAGAATTTTTGAAGGATGCATTTCGCGAAGCAAGTCTTCCCTGACCCCAACGGAAATCAACTGCTGACAGGTGTTCGTTTTCAAAAACGCTGAATCAACCGGACGGTCCTGCTGCTTTCGTCTCGCTTCAAACTCGACACTGAAGCCGAAGCTTTCGACCTCTCTTTGCAGTGCATCCCCGTAGGCTTCAAGAGAGAAGCCGGCATCGGGCTTGAGCAGCGAGAAGTCCAGATCTTCGGAGTAGCGGTCCAGTCCGTGCAGAATGCGCAAAGCGGTGCCGCCGTAGAAGGCGGCGTGCTCAAAGAACTTGCTGCGCCAGAGTCCCAGCAGAGCTATCTCCTGCAGGATTTCCCGGAGGGCGTGAACATAGTCGTCGCGACTCCGGCATTCGTACCGAGCCAGCATGCTGTGAATGGCGTCATGCATGTCCAGGCCACTCCTGCCGCTTCAGGTAGCGAAGCAGGTTATCGACCTTGCGGGAACCATAGGCCTTGCCGATGAACGAGAGGCGAGCCGCGTCAAGACCCCGGAGCGCATCGGGACTGATTCGGAGATCATCAAAAAGATATTCCCGGTACCCCGACACGCTCTGTCCGCTATACCGCTTGTCAGCCCAGATTTTGTCGATCAAAGCCTTCTCCGGTGATGCCATCAGGAACTGCACTGATCCTGCAGACTCAAGAATTGTACCAACTGCATAGCGCGGCTGGTTGAGCATCCGGTAGGAGAAGTGTCCGAACGGTGTGGTGAATTCACGGGAACGCCTGGTTGTCACGGATGTAACCGTTTCGACACGCTCAGGGATCAAGCCGTGAACACTGAGGGCGTAGTCGAGGCTGACATAGGATGGCCCATAGATCAGGTTCGCGAGATACTCGCGACCGACCGGTTCTCTGCGGAAGGCTTCTCCGAAGCAGTAGAGGCCCTTCTTCACGCGCACGATGTCTCCGCCTGCCAGCAGCCTGGTGACCTTGTCCCGCGGCTTTCCATAGTGCTTCAATACTCCCATCAGGGCCTGGTAGTCGAAGACATCCCTTTCTATCTTCTGTCGGATTAATGCAATTTCACTCATCCGGACTGCCTATAGTTCCAGCATAGTATGTCTATAAACAATGGACATACTATGCTGGAAACAGCATGATGTCAAGTTTCCAGGGCTAATTCAGGGTGAGTGTCTGGAGGAATCGGTGTCGAGTACGTCCTCCACCGAAATTGACCCTATTCCGTCTATCGCGTATTGTTTAACAACCGCTGAATTCAACCTGAATTGTGTAACGGCCTTGGCCTGTTTCGATAGATTAAGGAGCCCAAATGATGACCCGCCTGCAGCACCTCTGTCTTTCAGTGCTTGTTCTGTGGCTTGTCGTTGCACCCGCGGCCCTCTCCCAGACCGCTGAGGAATCGGTGGAGCCGTCGACCCGCCCGACCATCGGCCTGGCGCTCAGCGGCGGCGGGGCCAAGGGGCTGGCCCACATCGGTGTGCTGCGGAAGCTCGAAGAGTGGAACATCCCGGTGGACTACGTGGCCGGCACCAGCATGGGGGCGGTGATCGGCGGGCTCTATGCTTCCGGCATGACCGCCGACGAGATCGAACAGGCCGTCCTCGACATCGACTGGACCGACCTGCTGAAGGACGATCCGCAGCGCGAATACCGGTCCTTCCGCCGCAAGGAGGAAGACCGCCTCTACATGCTCGACTTCGAGTTCGGGCTGCGCGGCCTGAAACTGATGGCCCCCCGGGGCTTCCGCCAGGGACAGAAACTGACCTACATGCTGCGCAACCTGACCCAGCCGGTGGCCGGGATCACCGACTTTGACCAGCTTCCAGTTCCCTTCCGGGCGGTGGCCACCAACCTGATCAACGGGGACATGGTGGTTCTCAGCGAAGGGGACCTGGCGGCGGCCATCCGGGCCAGCATGGCCATCCCCGGGGTTTTCACGCCGGTGGAAATCGGCGACCTGTTGCTGGTGGACGGGGGGTCGGTCCGCAATATCCCGGTGGATGTAGTGCGGGCCATGGGCGCCGACATCGTCATCGCCATCGACATCAGCGCCCCGCTGGGGGATCGGGAGAAACTCACTTCCTCCCTCGCCGTCACCGGTCAGACCCTCGGTTTTCTCACCAGGCTCAACGTCGAAGCGCAACTGCCCCTGGCCGACCTGGTGCTGCGCCCGGCGGTGGCCGGAATCGGGGTGCTCGATTTTTCCGACCCGCCCGGGATCATCACTCTCGGTCTGGACGAGGCCGAACTGAAGAAGAGCGACCTAGTGGCCATGGCCCTTCCCGCGGAGGAATACGCCCGGCACCGGGCCGGCCAGTCGGTGCCCCGGTTCGAGTTGCCGCTGATCACGAACCTGCGAATTACCGGACTCGCGGGGGTGGACGAAAGGATCGTCCGCCGCCGGATCCGGCTGCAGCCGGGTGACCGGTTGAACTTCGACGCCCTCTACACCGACCTGGGTCGGATTTACGGTCTCGGGGATTTCCAGTCGGTGGACTATTCGCTGAACCCCGAGGAGGGTGGCGTGGAACTGGTGATCCAGGCCAGGGAGAAAGAGTGGGGCCCCAATTTCGTAAGTTTCGGCCTCGACTTCGAGATCGACGAGGACCAGGGAAGCACCTTCAACCTCAAGCTGCTCCACCGGGCCAGCAACCTCAACCGCTATGGCGCCGAATGGCGAAACGTGCTGCGAATCGGCCGGGAGACCAGTCTATCCACGGAATTCTACCAGCCCTTCGACTACTACAGCCGCTGGTTTGTTGCCCCCGGCATCTACATGGGGAATGAACTGGTCAACAGTTACCAGGACGGGGAAAAAGCCGCCGAGTACACCCAGCGGCTGCAATACGGATCTCTCGATTTCGGGTATCAGTTCGGCAACAAAGCCCAGATCCGCCTGGGGCCAGTATTCGGGCGGGCCAGGATCTCACGGAACACCGGGGTGGACACACCCGAAAAACCGGGTGACGCTGACGGCACCACCGGCAGCAATCAGGGACTGGTTCCGGAATCGCCGGTCCTGGGCGCGGTAAACCTGAAAATCTCGGTTGATACCCTCGACCAGGTCACCTTCCCCCGGCAGGGTGGTGTGGGATTCCTCAACGCCTACATCTCGTTCGAAGCCATGGGGGCGGACGACGATTACGACCGCATCGAAGGCAAATACAGTCGCTTCTTCAGCCGCGGACGGCACACCGTGTTCGGCACGTTGTCCGGCGGCACCAGCCTTGGCGGCGACCTCCCCGCCTACCACCAGTTCACCCTGGGCGGGATGTTCTCCTTCTCCGGGTACGGGCCGGGCGAATTGCGCGGCAATTACTATGGCGTGGTGCGCCTGGGATACTACGCAAGCCTGTTCAAGCTGCCCACCACCATGGGCCAGAATCTGTTTTTCGGCGGATGGGTGGAGAAGGGGAATACCTGGTTCGATTCAAGCGATATCTCCTGGAATAACAGCGGGGAAACCCTGACCCTCCTGGTGGGGGCCGACACCGTGGTGGGCCCGATGTACCTGGCCTGGGGCAAGGGCGACGGGGGCCGCTCCAGGGTCTTTATCAGCGTGGGCGGCGGGTTCTGATCATGTCCCGGCCCAGTCTGCGTTTATCGGCCGGACCGACGGTGCGGGCGCTCAATGTGCCAGGGGCGGGGAATAACAGCCGGCCGCCTCAACGAGGCCGCCCTCCGGCCACCTGAAGCGCACCTGCTGTTCCTCGCTCACCGGCAGGCCGTCGGGGTTGAGGACCCGCAGCAGCAGGACATACTCCTCACCTTCCTCCAGAACCTCCAGCGAGGGCAGGGGGATGTCATAGTAGAACCGGGCCGTCATGAAGGGCGTCTCTTCCACCGCCGTGGGCTCACCCAGCACGAACCCGGAAAAACCCAGGGTCCGGTCGGCCTTGATCCCGCCGTCTTCCCGGAGGTCGATGCGCACGGTAAGGCCCACGGCATACTGAAGGTCGCTGTACAGCCGTAACTTCCAGCACGGCGGCGGCGAACCGGGCTCCTCGATGGCGCCGGTGTTGACCAGCAGGTCACCGCCTTTCAGACGGGACCTGGATGGCTCGACGAAGTTGTCGCCCTTCCACAACCGGCCGCCCCTGATCTGCTCCTTTTCGAGGTCACTTCTGCCATCCGCCTTGCCCTTTGTGACCGACAACGCTTCATCCATGGCGTCGATGATCCCCAATTGTGAGGGGTGCTCGTAGACGATGCCGTTGGTCTCCGTGACCGGACGCAGCATCTCATCGGTGAACACCTCGTAGTGGTAGCCGATCTCCGGCCCGCCGTCCCACCTGCCGAGCCGGACCATCAGGGCCTGGGTCAGTGAGATCTCGCTCCACGAGTCAAAACTTTTGGTCAGGGAGCCGAGGCTGTCGCCGCCAAGGGCCAGTTCCTGCAGATGCTTGAAATTATTGACTTCCCGGCGGGCCAGCCGGTATCGCGCCGGGGGTGACAGCGGCTTGCCCTTCAGCTCGAGGTCCTCGAACAGTGGCTGTTCGTCGGCGGATGTGCGTTTCTTCCGCACGGCCCGCTTCCATGTTTTGCGTTTTTCCTCACTGCTCCAGGCGTCACGGTGGCCGCCCCCCAGCAGAATGTGGGCCAGCTCGGTCCAGACTTCATCCTCGGTGACGCCGGCCATTCGCATGATGTGTTCACCGTCAAAAGACAGCCGGAGGTTGAGGACGAAACGGGTGCTCAGATCACGGTCCACCCGGGCCAGTTCATCGAGCACCGGATTGCGATCCCAGTCGAGGGTGCGGGAGAGGAGGCCGGAGGCCCGGCGTATCTGACCGCCGCTGGCGTAATCGTCCCGCAGACTGGTCAGCAGTGTCACAGCGGTGACCTCCTCCCTGTCCTCGGAATGAACGGGTTCAATATCGTCGTTGAGAGTAGCGCCTTCTTCCAGACTGAACATGTCGGACTGGGAGCGCGCGAGGAACTGCAGATGGCTTTTCCGCCTGGTGCCGAATTTTTTTTGGTAATACCGGTTGCGGCTGCGGACGATTTCCAACCGCACCCCATCATCGTCGGTGACGATATCAGCGGATGCGGTTCGCTGGTCAGTTCTTTTAAACCAACGAAAGAATCGCGTCCGGTGGTAACTGGTGCGGTCTTTCCCCTGCCGCGCTTCAGTTCGCAGGACCTCCGCGCCGGTACGCTGCAGCGCCGCTTCGGCCAGCGGCCGCATCGTCACACGAGTGCCTTCGCCGAGCAGCGCCTTGAAGCAGGCCATTCCCCGTTCATCGTTGAGATCGATACGATAGGCGATATTGTATGTGGGGCCATGCGAGTTGCCGAAGATCTGTTCGAAGAAGGTGTACCCCAGTCTGAGGATCCCCAGGATGCGGACCGCCGGCCGGATCTTCAGCGGAGTGAGCTCGTTGCCCCGGGCAAGAGCGGTTTTTACCTGCACTACAACGTGACCGTCGTTCTCTTTGACGATGGTGGTTTCGCGAAAGAACCGGTAGTAGAAGCTGTAGTTGGTTTCGATCCCGTATTTTTTCGCGCCGATGGCCAGGGGCGTCAGGCCCAGAAAGGTGACATGGCGCACCAGGTCTCCTGGGCCCAGCCGCGTGTCACCCTCGGTGAACAGGGCCGCTTCCACCGGGATTTCAAGGTCGATGAACAGCGTGACGGGATCGGCATAGTTTTCGAAGAAGATGGCCGACTGCTCGGTGTCCACCATCCCGCGGCCGATACCTCCCGAGATCCAGCGAATCAGACCGCCGACCCCCTCCACCCCCAGCCGCACCAGGCTGCGGTGGCCCTCCTCCGGTGGGCCCCGGCGGATAGTCTCCAGGTCACCATCCGGGTCGGCCAGGGTTTCCGCCAGGGGCCGGTCACCGATCTCGAGCGGGTGGTGGATGCGGCCCAGGGTGAGGCTGGTGCCACCCTCCACGCGCACCCCGATCCCGCCGAGGTTCTCGGCAAAACCGGGGATGTAGTTGATGTGCATGCGGCCGCGGGAGATCAGCGTCTGCAGGTCGATGTAGCGGGACAGGTCTTCACCGGTGACCAGACCGCCGAGCGGGAGTTCGCGGTGCAGCGGAAGGACGCGGCGGTAGAAACTGTTGTCCCAGTCCACCTCCACGTTGTCGGTGCCATAGCCCAGACCCAGGGTGACATCGCCAAGATCACGGTAGAGGGCGCCGCTGGCCTGCTGCTCGAAGAGCACGTCGTTGACCCGCTGCCAGAGCACCGAGCTGGTGGAGCCCTTGAAGCTGCCGATCCGCTCCCAGCCCTCCTCGAACACAGTATCGGTGCGTTGGCCCTCGTCCACCTGCTGCGCAGCGGCCGGGGACACACCCCCGAGGAAGGCGAGCAGGGCCAGAACAGAGATGGCCGCGAAGATCCGGATCCTCAGCTCAGACCCGTTAGAAAACTGAATCATGGCACAGCAGTCCTTTCCGGCTCTGTTCTCGGCGCTGGATGCACACCCGGATGATCGCCGACTTCGGCTACCACTTGGGAAAAAAAGCACGGAAGCGCCGAACCCGGTCGGTCAGTATCCAATCACTCCGAAAGGAGTCTTCGCATCAGTTCTCCATCCCAGGAATGCCGGCACCCGCCAATAGTGGTGCGTTCAGTTAATTCTCTGTGTCCTCGAGCTCCAGGAACCTCAGAAGACGTGTCTCGAGATAATCAAAGAACGGGTTGCAGCGCAGGCGCATGAAACTGCTCACCGGCACGGCCAGCAGGTTCTTTTCGCCACGCGGTTCCACCCGGCCCAGGTGGATGCCGTCCGACGAGGGGTCGGGACTGAGGCCGTACACCGGGTCGTCCGGCGGGAAAGGCAGGGCCACGTGTGACAGTGAATAGACCCCATCGGGCCAGGCCATGTCCAGGGGCTCTTCGCTGATCACCGAGCTGCCGGCCCCCTTTGAACGGGCCACCAGCTCCCTGGTCTCTGCATCACGGTTGGTCACCAGGGTAACCGCAAAGGGCCACGAATCATTATTCATCAACGGCTCGATCTGACCCCGGAAGTCAGTGGTGAGGAACGCCTCGGCCTCGGCCTGGCGGTTGATGTCGAAAATCACCAGCTGGTGCCCGTTGGGGGCGAGGTGCCGCATGAAGCGGTCAACCACCGCCGGAGTGGAGACGGTTGCATCGGCCACCGACTGCAGGGCCAGCACCGGGGGAAAGCCCACAACACCGTTTCCCTGGTCAAGGGTGCTGATCAGCGAGTCATTTTGCCCGGTGAGCCGGCTGATCTGATCCCCGGCGTTGACCGCGAAAGAGTTGTATTTGTAGGGATCGTATTCCCGGTGGATCGAGTTCCAGACCAGCTTGCCCAGGCCGGGAACCACGGCCAGGCGACGCTGCCACTTGGCCAGCGCGGCCACCGGGGAGACCCCCACGGCGGGGGAGACCAGCATCAGGCCGTCGGGCAGCGGCATGTCCCCGCTCTGCAGGGCGGAGAGGGTGTAGTTGATGGCCAAAGTGGCGCCGTTGGAGTAGCCGGCGATGTAAAAGGGGATCCCGTCGCCGAGAGAGGAATGGACCTCGCGGGCGGCCAGCCGCACCGCGGCGGTGAAATCGTCCACTGTGGCGTACGCCAGGCCCGATGGCGCCGTGCCGTGCCCCGGCAGCCGCAGCCCGACGACGAGGAACCCCTGACGGCTGAGCAACTGGGCCATGGCCCGCATGCTGTACGGCGAGTCGGAGAGCCCGTGGACCATCAGGACTCCCGCCCGTGGGTTGTCCGCAGGGAGCACAAAGGTCCGGTTCCAGTTCACCGGGTACATGGTGGGATCGGTGGGATCGCAGACGCTCCCCTGGTTGAAGCGGTTGAAGCGGCGGCGGCCCTCGGGGTCGATGCGGTCATAGACCTCCTCCCGCAGTTGCTTGAACAGCCCCTCTTCCAGGTCGAGATAGGCATCGAGGCTCGCCATCTGCGCGGAACCCGCAGCCGTGAAGTCGCCGTCCAGTTCCACGTTGTGCCACGGCTTGAGATCAGGGCCCGAGGCGGCGCTCTTCAGATAGACCACCACCAGGGCAATGAGCACGCCGAGAAGGCCGTAACCGACGGCCAGGAGCAGGTGCTTGAGAATCCTGATGGTTTTCTTCTGTTTGTTCATCCGGTTCTTCAGCTGGAGATCTGCTTCCGCTTCAAAGTTGGTTTCATCATACAATGAAATTCGGTGATCTGATATCATTCACATCCTGGAGGACTCATGAGCAGATACAGATCAATACTTGTCTGGGCCGTTTGCAGCCTGTGGGCGGCAGGTGCCGCCGCACAGGAATTGTCGCCCCGCGCCTACTGGCCGGCCCCCAAGGGGACCAGGGTCCTGGTGACCGGGTATTCGTACTCCTCCGGGGACGTGCTCCTCGACGCCTCGCTTCCGGTCTACGATGTGAATTCCAGGATCAATACGGCGGTCCTCGGCTACCTGCAGACCTTCAGCCTCTGGGGACGGACCACGAACATTGTTGCCGAACTGCCATACGCGTGGGGAACGACAAAAGGACTTCTGCTGGGGGATCCGGCACGGAGGGATCTCTCCGGTTTTTCCGATCTCGCCATCAGCATGGCCATCAATCTGCACGGAGCGCCGTCCATGACCCGGGCGGAATTCCAGGAGTTTCGCGCCAATCCGCGGCCGATTCTCGGAGCGAGTCTCAAGGTCCTGGCCCCCACCGGGCACTACGACAAGAAGAGGCTGATCAATGTCGGGGCCAATCGCTGGTCGGTCAAGCCGGAGCTGGGATACCTGATTCCCCTCAGACCCACATGGGTGCTGGAACTGGAGGCGGGTGCCTGGTTCTTCAGTGACGACGACGACTTTCTGACGGGAAAGAGGGAACAGCATCCCCTTTTCGCTGCAGAGGCTCATCTGGTGAAGCGGATCCGTCCCGGGTTGTGGGCCTCGCTGGAGGCCAACTATTTCTCGGGCGGACGCCAGGTCATCGGGGGAGATCCATACAGCGACGTGCAGCGGAACTCGAGAATTGGCGGGACGGTTGTCTTCCCTTTTGCCGGTCGCCACGCGATCAAGATCGGGTTCAGCCGAGGCTGGGTCACCGATTACGGCAACGATTTTGACCAGTTCATAGTGAGCCACAATGTGGCCTTTTAGCAGGACTCGGCGGTACCGCCGGTCGGTTTATCGGGAAGAACTGTAGTACAGTGAACAGCGAATGAAGACGGGAAACATCCCGGCGGCAAGCGCAGTCGGGACAACATTTGAGGGGTGGAGGAGAAATGAAGACACGGTCAGGGCGCTCATTGTGTATCCGGTTCCTGGTGCTCACGGCGGCACTGCTCTTCATCGTCGGGCCGGTGTGGGCTGAAGGAGGGGAAGAGAGCGAACAGGCAGACACGGATGCCGCCGAACTGGCCAAGAAACTGTCCAATCCAATTGCATCGATGATCTCCGTTCCCATCCAGTTCAACTACGACCAGAACATCGGCCCTGACGATAAAGGGTCGAAGCTGGTCACCAATATCCAGCCGGTTATCCCCATGGATCTCACCGATGACTGGAACCTGATCACCCGGACCATCGTGCCGGTGACTGGCCTGTGGGACATCCCCGAGGGCAACAACACGTTCGGTGTCGGTGATGTGCTGGCCAGTTTCTTCTTCTCGCCGAAGAAGCCGACGTCGGGCGGCCTGATCTGGGGTGTTGGGCCGGTGTTGCTCTTCCCCACCGCCACCGACGACCTGCTGGGCGGCAAGCAGTGGGCCTCCGGCCCCACGTTCGTCGGGCTGAAGCAGAGCGGGCCGCTGACTTTCGGCCTGCTGTCCAACCACATCTGGTCCTATTGCGGCAGTAATACCCGGGATGACATCAGCAACTCCTTTGTCCAGCCCTTTATTTCCTACACCTCGCCCACCGCATTGGGTGTGGTTCTGAACACGGAATCGACCTACAACTGGAAGACAGAAGAATGGTCCGTTCCGTTGAATTTTGCGGTGAGCCAGGTGGTGCGGGTGGGCAAGCTCCCGGTCAGCTTCCAGGCCGGTGTGCGTTACTGGGCCGACAGTCCGGAAGTGGGTCCAGAGGGCTGGGGCTTCCGGGCGGTGGCGATCCTGATGTTCCCCAGGTAGCGCGTGTTCAACGGCGGGGTTGTCCATGCTGAAGCCGATGGTTCTGGCAACAGTGCTTGCGGAGTGGGCAAAGGGTGAAATAACAGCAGTGCAGCGGATGAGTCGCGGTGAAACGAAAGCTCTTTATCACGATCCTCGGACTTCTGGCGGTGGTTATCGTCTCCGCTGCCGTCGTCGGGGTGATTGCCCACACCGATTCCTTCCGCGGCTGGCTGGAAGGGAAGCTGGAAACGGTTCTCTCCGAAGCCACCGGACGGCCGGTATCGCTGCACATCGATGACCTGGCACCATTGCGGCTTCGCGCCACGGTTGAAAATTTCACCATCGGGGGTGCGTCTCCTGATGCCCTGCCGCTGGTCTCGGCGGCCTCCATCGATCTCGACGCCAACTGGTCCGCTCTTCTCCGCCGGCGGGCCGACCTCTCCTCGCTGACGGTGAACGGCCTGCGGGTCGACCTGGAGCAGCTGCCCCTGGACCTGCCCGAAGAGGAAACGGAGTCCCCGCCCTTCTCCATCGAGGACTTCGTCGACCTGATCCTCGTCGACCGCCTGGAGGTGGACGACGGCTGGCTCCACTTCGCCGGCGCCGACGTTCCGCTGGATATCCTGGCCGAGGGTGTTGCCCTCTCCGCCGACTTCCGCCGCCTGGGCCGCAGCTACCAGGGAACCCTGAGCGCCGGCGCCGGCGGCTTGAGCATCCCCGATGCGGGTGATTTCCCTGTCACGCTGCAGACAGGTTTCACCCTGGGGCCGGAAACCATCACCCTGACCGATATCCGGCTGAACAGCACCGGCCTGTCGCTCAGCGGCAGCGGTGAGCTCACCGACTGGACCCTCCCCGCGTACAGCGTGTCCTTTAAAGCCGAAGTTGCCCCGGGCGAGCTGCCGGTGCCCGCCCTGGCCGAGTTGGAGTTCGCTGGCCGTGCTTCGATCAGCGGGGAGGCCGAGGGGCGGGGAGGAGAGATCCGTGCGGCGGCCGACGTGAGCGCCGAGCAACTGGAAGTCGCTTCGGTGGAGGCCCGGGACATTGCCTGCCGGCTGGCGCTGGAAGATGGGCAACTCCTGATCACCGATCTGCAGGGTATGGCTCTCGGCACGAGGGTGGGTGGGGAGTTGTCGGCGCCCCTATCCGGCTTCGTCCCCTGGTCGGCAGACCTTCAGCTGGTATCCAACGACCCCGATCCCCTGGTCCGGTGGCTCTTCCCAGACTCGCGGCCGGGAAGCCGTGGTTCGTTCACCGGCGGCATCAACCTCACCGGCACGGCATACGATCTGAGATCGATTACGGGTAATCTGACGGTCCGGACGGAAGACCTTGTGCTTGCCGATGCACCGCAGTTTCCCTTGGCCATCAATGCCGATGCGGAGATTGGCGGCGGCGCGGCCGAATTCAGCCGGTTCACTCTGACGGCCCCGGGCACCAGCATCACCTCCAGCGGGACCCTGGGGCTGGACTCGCCGTCCAGCATCCTGATCACCGCCGATGTGTCACGTCTGGGGCCGCTGAACGCCGGTATCAGCGCCGTTGCCGGATTGATGGGTGAATCTGCCGCCCTGCCGGAAAAGGTGCTGCGGCTCAGGGGTGCTCTGCAGATTGACGGAGAACTTGTGGTGCCGTTGCTGAAGGAGTTCGGCATGGAGACCCTCAGCGGCCGGCTGAACCTCACCGCCGATGGGGTCACGTTTTCTGATGCCCCGGACACCCTGCTGGTCGCCGATGTGGAGGCTTCGTTCAACGGCGGCGAACTGATTCTGGACCGGGCGCATATCGAAGCGGCGGGCATGGAGCTGGACGCCGCTGGAGGGCTGGGACTGAAGGGGGCTGCGGGCCTTGCCATTCGGGCCGGAGCGCCCCGGCTGGACAACAGCCTGTCCGCCCTGCGGCCGGTGCTGGCGGCGTTCGATCTGTCGGCCGACATTCTCGATCCCCTCTCGTCCCTGTCCGGCAGCCTGCTCTTTGATGCGCACATTGACGGGGCCTGGGCCGAACTGGACGGCACGGCCGAGCTCACCGTGGACGAACTCATGTTCGGCGAACAACCGCTGGGCCGGCTCGGGGCCGAGGCGATCTCCCGCAGCGGCACGGTGGATATAGACGGGCTGCTGGACGGTGCCGGCGGTGAAATCGGGATCAGTGGGCAGGCGGATCTCGGCGGCGCGGAGGGCATTCCCGCGCACTTCGAGATCCGGTTCCATGAGCAGCCCCTGGAACCGTTTGTCATGGCGGCCGGTCTGGACCTGCCGGTGGGCGGCATGGTGGATGGTGAGACGGTCATCACTTTCCCCGGGCCCGAGGTGCGGGCCAGTCTGGCGCTCAGTGAAGGTGTGGCCGCCGGCGTTCCGTTGGACGCGGTTACCTGTGAACTTCTGCTGGCCGGCGACCGGCTGGAGGTGACCAGCGCCCTGGTGGAGGCCGCCGGCGGAGTGCTGTCGGTCACCGGCACGCTGGGTGCCGGCGGGCTGCTGGAGGGCCTGTCCTTCGAGGGAACCGGGTTCCAGCTGGGCCGGATGATCGAACCGTTCGATGTTCCATTGGCTCTCGACGGCCGCCTGGGGTTCTCAGGTACCGTCACCGGCGACCTGGACGAACCTCGGCTGGACGCGTCTGTCACCCTGGCGAGCCTGAACGTGTCCGACTGGACCGCGCCGGAGCTGGATGGCGAGCTGGCACTGGACCCGGTGAGTTTCGTGCTCCACCTGGCCTCGTCGGATGGCCGGAGCATGGTTGCGCTGGATCTCGGCTTCGGGGAGGGCGCTCCCTGGTCCGGCGAAGTTCGCTATCCGCTGCACCTGGACACTCGCCCGCGCATGGAAACCGGCCACGCCGCGGGCGGCGTCATCGCCGACGGCGCACTTGATGCCAGATTCCGGATGACCGGCGCCGACCTGTCGACACTGGAGGGGCTGGCGCGCATCGAGGGGATTCTCATCGAGGCCGACGGCCACCAGCTGGAAGCGGACGGCCCGCTCGAGATTCGTGTGGCCTCAGGCCAGGCGGTGATCGAGCCGCTCCGGCTGACCGGGCCGGGCACGGGTATGGACATCGAGGGGCGCGTGACCCTGGCCGATTCCCCGGAGGCAACGCTTGCCGCCAGGGGCACCGTCGACCTGCGCCTGCTCCAGGGTTTCGATGACCAGTTGCGCACCGAAGGCCGTGCCGAATTCGACCTCTCCGCCAACGGTCCCGTCGATGCGCTTGAATTTCAGGGAGAACTCCGGGTCAGCGACGGGCGGCTGAGACACCCCGATCTCCCCCTGGCGCTGGATCATATCCAGGCGGCTCTTGAAATAGGGGCCAACCGCTGGCAATTGAGCCAACTGACGATGAACGCCGGCGGGGGCACGATTACCGGTGGCGGGGAGGTGGTGACCACGGGCCCGGTGCCCGAATCTTTCCGGTTCGAGCTGGCAGGGCGCCAGGTGCGCCTGGCCTACCCGGAAGGGGTCCGCTCGGAGCTTGACGCCGATCTTACGCTGGTCCTGGAGAAGGGAAGTACGGAGCGGCTTGCCGGCGAGATCCGGATCATCGGCGGGCTGTATGACGAAGACTTCCGCATCGACCAGCAGCTGCTGACCCGCACCCGCGCCTCCAGCCTGACGGGGCCGGTCGAACCCGGCCCGGTGGACCGGGTGAATCTCGACATCCGGGTGACCGCAGAGGAAGGCCTGTGGGTCAGGAACAACCTGGCTTCGATGGAAACGAGAGCCGGGCTCCAGGTGCATGGGACCATCGGCCGGCCCGAAGTCACCGGGCGGGTCGAGGCGCTGGAAGGGGGCAAGGTAACGTTCCGCGGAGTCGACTACCACATCGTTCGGGGATCGATCGACTTTCCCGCCGGACCGTCCGCCGAACCGGCGCTGGACATCCGGGCCGAGACATCGAAGTCCGATTACGACATTCTGCTGACCATTACCGGCCCGCTGGAGAACCTGCGTTTCGATCTCAGTTCCACTCCGCCCCTCTCCCAGACCGACATCGTCACCCTGCTGGTCACCGGCAAGACCCGGGACGAGATGGGGAGCGGCAGCGGCGGGCTCTCCAGCGACGAGGCGACCATCTACCTCTCCGGCCGGCTGGCGGAGAGCATCGCGCCGGTGCTCCAGCGGTCGCTGGGCCTCGACGAGGTGACCGTGAACCCGGTGCTGATGGGCGGCCAGGCCGATCCCACGGCGCAGATCACCGTCGGCAAGGCGCTGACCCCGCGGCTGTTCGTCACCTACTCCAGCCTGATGGGCAGTGACCGGCAGGACATCTACCAGGCGAAATACCGGCTCACCGACCGCTTCAACCTGCTGGGCACCAGGGACGAGGACGGCTCGCTGGCCGGTGACGTGGTCTTCAAGGCCCGCCTCTACCAGGGGCCGCCGCGGGACAGCCGTGATGAGCCGGCTGGCGAAAAGAGCCTGCTGAGAATTGCGGAGGTCGACTTCCAGGGCAACCGGTTTGGCAAGACTGGCCGGCTGCGCAGGCGGTTGGGTATGACCAGCCGGGACAAATACAGCCGCGCGCGTCTGCTGGATGGTCTCGAGCGCATCCGGGACTGGTATTACCGCGAGGGTTTCCCCGAGGTCGAGATCGAGCACGCAATCATCGAGGAGGCGGGCACCGTCAAGCTGGTGATCACCATCGACGAGGGGCGGAGGGTGCGGATTCGCCTCCCCGGGGCCCCCCGGCCGAAACGGCCGCTGCGCCGCAGCGTTTACGAGCTGTGGTCCCGGAGCCTCTTCCGCGAGGACCTGCTGGAGGAGAGCGCCCGGCTGATTGTCGATACGCTTCGCGGCAAGGGGTACGTCCGGGCGGCGGTCGAGCCCTCCAGCAGGGAATTGAAGCCAGGCGCGGAGGAGGTGGTTTTCCAGGTGGACCGGGGACCGCGGTTCAAGGTGGCCGAGGTGCGGATCTCCGGTGCCGGCGAGGTGGATGAGAAACGCATCCGCTCGCAGATGCTGACCCGCAAGGCCGGCCTGCTGGGGATCGAGGGATTCAGCCCCCGGCGGCTGGAGGAAGACGTTGAGGCGATCCGCAATTATTACGCCTCCCTTGGTTTCCTCGATGCCGCAATCAGCAGCCATGTGGAATATCCATCGACAGGCAAACGGGTCCTGGTCATGGTGGAGATCGAGGAAGGCCCGCGATACCATCTGGGCCCGGTCATTTTCAGCGGAAACGAGGCCTTCAATTCGGACGAACTCATCGCGAAAACGGACCTTCAGTCCGGTTCGCCGTTCAACGACGCCGCGGTCCGCCAGGCCGAGCGGAAGCTGACCACCCTCTATGACAGCCGTGGATACAGCGAAGCGGGCATCCGGTCCGAGATCCAGGTCGACCGGGAACGCGCGGTGGTCGACGTTCTGTTCCAGGTGGCGGAGGGCCCCACGCTGATGGTCGACGAGGTGGAGATCGTCTCCAAAGGCATCACCAATCCCGAAGTTCTCCGGCGTGAGCTGGAGCTGTGGGCCGGCCAGCCCCTCAGCTCCCGAAAGGCCGGCCAGAGCCAGTACAACCTCTACCGCACCGGCCTGTTTCGCAGCGTCGGGTTCGAGGTCCTGCCCGGCGAAACGCCGGAGAGCCGCCGGGTGGTCTTCACGGTGGATGAGAGCCCGAACATCCAGTTCGACTATGGAGTCGGCTACAACTCGGACTACGGGTTTCGCGTAAGCGGCAACGTGGCGCACACCAATGTCTTTGGCCGGCGGCTTTACGTGGGTCTTGGCGGCCGGTACGGCGGGGACGACAACCGGGCCCAGTTCGTCGTCCGCCAGCCGGGGATGTGGGGCAGCGAGGTCGAGGGTCTGGGCCGGGCGTACTGGGAGGAGGAGAACCGGGTGAACTTCGACGCCACCAGGCTGGGCATGGTCCTCCAGGGCACCAGGCGCTACCACGACGGCCGCTACACCCTGATCTGGGGCTACGGCCTGGAGGACCTGACCACGCTCGAGCGGGGACTGATCTCGCCCCCGTCCATGCCGGTCGGCGACTCGACCGATCCGCTGATCGACCCCCGGGTGGAAACCGAGGTGCGGCTGGGGCACGTGCGGATCGACGGCGCCCGGGACAGCCGGGACGCCTACCTCTGGCCAACCGCCGGCTCATTCACCCGTGCCGAGCTGAGCCTCTATGATTCGTCGCTGCTTTCCGAGGCGAACTACCTCCGCGGCTTCCTCCAGTGGAACCGCTACCAGAAGGTCTTCGGCTCGACGATCTGGGTCAGCGGGGTCCGGCTGGGACTGGCCGAGCCCTACGGCGGCACCGAGTACCTGCCGATCAGCGAACGCTACTTCACCGGCGGCGAGAGCAGTATCCGCGGCTTCAGGTATGATGCCCTGACCGCGGTGGGCGCGCCCTTCGAGCCGGGCGCTGAGAGCGGCATGTCCACCGGCGGCAACGCGCTCTTCCTCTTCAACCAGGAGCTGGCCGTGCCGCTGGTTGATCCAATCCACCTGCTCTTTTTCTACGACACCGGAAACCTCTACTGGCAGGTGAGCGACTTCGACATCACCGACCTACGCCACTCCGCCGGCCTGGGGATTCGCATCAAGACCCCGGTGGGCCCGCTGCGCCTGGAGTACGGTTGGAAGCTCGACCGCCGGGACGACGAATCCTCCGGCCGCCTCCACTTCAGCTTCGGCATGCCTTTCTGACACGGGGGACGCACGTGGCGTCATGGAGTGATGCGGAAATTCCGCGAGCCGCCCATGGCTGGTGCAGCCGGCACGGCTCACGGAGGGATCTCAAAACATGAAGTGGAAATACACTTCGAACCCCGACAGGTCGAAACCCACGTCCCAATCGAGGAGGGTCCCCTCCTCCTTGGTGATGTCGTAGATATCGTAGGTGTATTTCAGGCCGAATCCCACGTGCTCCCAGGTGTGGTGCTCGAGGCCGATATGGGTCTTCCAGACATTACCCTTGTAGTCCGGTATCGGGCTGATGGTCATGTAGCCCAGTCCGGCGGTAAGACGCAGCCGATGAACCAGGAGTTGCCGGAACTCCATGGCAATGGTGGGAACCGGGACATCGGAGCTGATATCGGTGCCGACGCTGTTTTCCACACCCTCGAGGCCCAGACCGGCTTCCATGGTGACCCATGACAGGCTGAGTCCCAGGCTAAGGGCTGTCCGTTCCCTGGTCACAATCCAGTAGTCGTATCCGAACTCGAGAAACGTCAGGTCAAAGTAGCCGGTGACGATGGCGTCGATGGGAAACGTTTCATCGCCCCATTCCAGTTCGAAGTTGATCGTCTGCGACGTGTCACGCTTCAACTGGTAATACCCCGCCGAGAACTGGTGCCGGCGGCCGACTCGATAAGCGGCGTCCAGGTGGAAGCTGGTTCCCGAATTGTCGAACCCCAGGTCGTCCTCCAGGCTGAATTTCGTGCCCTCTTCAAGTACTTTTGAATAGAGGGTCACATCGGTACTGGATCCGAGGAAGAAACTGCCGAGATTGAACTCCCACTTGTCCACCAGCGGGTTGTCATCGTCGGCCATTGCCAACGGTCCGCCGAGACCACATATCAGCAGAGCCAGGACCATAACCCTGAATGTGATCTTCAAGGGATGTTTGAGGAACAGTGCCTTACACATGCCATGTCTCCTTGTCTGTTTCGTCCGGTAGGTGTGCGGCCGATCCGGTTCTCCGGGACCGGTATCCAATTCGATAATCAGCTTGGCTTTGGTGACGTATTCAGTCTTGAGATCGTATCGTATTCCCCCT
>JAQAZP010000146.1:0-3075 GCA_032127265.1 Acidobacteriota bacterium | reverse complement strand
TACAGCTGGTTCGCCCTCAGACCCTACTATGTCTGGCATCAATTCCACGTCTGGCAACTGGTCACCTACATGTTCCTCCACGGCGGGTTCATGCACATCGTGTTCAACATGTTCGCCCTCTGGATGTTCGGGTGTCAGATCGAGCGGCTCTTCGGCCAGCAACGGTTTTACACGTTCTATTTCCTCACCGGGATCGCCGCCGGGCTGACCCACCTGATTTTCATGCCCAACTCCCTGGTCCCGGTGATCGGAGCTTCGGGCGCCACCTACGGCATCCTGCTGGCCTTTGCCCTCTACTTCCCGGACACCAAGCTCTTCATCTTTCCCTTTGTCTTCACCCCGATAAAAGCCAAGTTCCTGGTGCTCATCGTCGGCGCCATCGCCTTTTTCGGTTCGGTTTCGGCCTCGGGCGGCGGCGGTGTCGCCCACCTGGCGCACCTTGGCGGGATGGTCTTCGCCTACTTCTACATCCGCCGGCTCCGCTTTCTCAACGACATCCACTACCTGATCCAGCGGGTGCGGCAACGGTCCCTGCGCAAGAAATACAAAGTGTATGAAGGCGGACAGGGCCAGGACCGGACACCCGGCGGGTTCCCCCGGCCCCCGCGGGGCGGGGACGACGACGATTTCACCGTGCACTGATCTGGGACCCGGGAGCGGATACCGTGCGGCAGGACCAGCCTCCAGCCAACCGAGAGAAGGTTTCCATCATCGGCGGCGGCCGGGTGGGCAAGACCCTCGGTTTTCTGCTGGCCCGGGCCGGCTACCGCATTCGCGGGGTCTCCTGCCTGCGGCTGGCCGAGGCCGAGGATGCGGTGCGCTTCATCGGCGACGGCTCCCCTTTCGAAGACAACACCGCGGTGGTGATGGACAGCCGCATTGTGCTGGTCACCACCCCCGATGACGCCATCTCTTCGGTGGCCCGCGCGCTGGCCGAGACGCCGGTCTCCTGGGACTCGCGGCTGGTGCTGCACTGCAGCGGGTTTCTCACCTCCGATGTGCTGCAGCCGCTTGCCCGTCTTGGTGCCGCCGTGGCCACTGCCCACCCGCTGCAGACCATTGCCAGCCCCCGCGAAGCGGTGAAAGCGGTGCGCCAGGGCTTCTTCGGCATCGAGGGTGATGAAACGGCGCTGCCGGCGGTGGAGTCCATGGTGGACCACATCGGGTCGCGCTGTCTGCGCATCAACTCGCAGAACAAGGTGCTCTACCATGCCGCGGCGGTGATGGCCTCCAATTACCTTGTCTCGCTCTCCGGCCTTTGTGTCGACCTGATGGCCCAGGCCGGGGTACCCCCGGAGCAGGGGCTGGAGGCGCTGATTCCCCTGATCCAGGGGGCGCTGGACAACGTCAAGCAGCTTGGACACAGCCGTTCACTCACCGGCCCGATCTCCCGGGGTGACGTGGCCACGGTGCGCGGTCACCTGGAGGCGCTGGCCCGCTGCGGCCCGCCCACCGATGCGGTCTACCGGTCCCTGGGGCTGGCCACTCTCGAATTGGCCCTGGGCGGCCGTTGCGGCCCGTCCCTGGACCGGGCTTTTGAACTGCGCGAGGCGCTGGAAGGTGAAGAACCAAATGCCGGTTTTGAATGAACCGATGATGCCGCTTCCCCCAAGGAGGTTTGACCAGATGTGCAAGTTAGCACTCTCCACGGGCCTCGTGCTCTTCCTCTTCATCTCCTGCGGCCAGGTCGGCCCGGGCCCGGGCGGTTCGGCGACTGAGGCCCCGGCCGGCGTCTCGCTGGAACTGGCCTCCGCCCCCGGGCAAGGGAGTGTGACCGGCGGCTCGGCCCAGGACCGGCCGGTTGCCGGGTCGGCCGCCCAGGCCTCGCGGCGCAGTGCGGTGGTGGAGGTGGTGGAACGTGTGGCCCCGGCGGTGGTCAACATCTCCACCGAGCAGGCGGTGGAGGTCAACCCCTTTCTCCGGAGGCGGACGCCGAGCATCTTCGACTGGTCCGGCGAACCGGACCACAGCTATACCCGGACCAGCCTCGGTTCGGGGGTGATCATCGACGACCAGGGGCACGTGCTGACCAACCAGCACGTGATCCTCCAGGGCTCACGGATCACCGTGGTGCTCTCCGACAAGCGCGAGTTCGAGGCCGAGCTGGTGGGCGCCGACCCGACCCTCGACCTGGCGGTGCTCAAGATCGACACCGGCAAGGAGTTGCCCCACGTGCCCATGGGCACCTCCTCCGACCTGATGATCGGCGAGTCGGTGATCGCCATCGGCAACCCCTTCGGCCTGAACCACACCGTGACCACCGGGGTGGTCAGCGCCACCGGCCGGACCCTGCGCACCGAGGAGCGGGTCTACCGCGAGGTGATCCAGACCGACGCCTCGATCAACCCCGGCAACAGCGGCGGCCCGCTGCTCAACATCAACGGTTCGCTGATCGGGATCAACACCGCGATCTACGGCGGCAACGCGCAGAACATCGGCTTCACCATCCCCATCGACCGGGCGCGGCGTATCGTCGACGACCTGATCCGTTTCGGCGCCGTGGTCCCGGCCTGGCTGGGGGTCGAGGTCCAGGACCTCAGCGGCAACCTCGCCGAGAGCTTTGACTTCCCCCTGCGCAGCGGGGCCCTGGTCTCCGAGGTGGTGGAGCAGGGGCCGGCCGAGACCGGCGGCCTCCAGCGGGGCGACATCATCACCGCCCTGGGCAGCGACAGCATCGAGTCGGCTCAGGATTTTCGTGAGAGCCTCCGCGGCTACACCGCCGACGACGAAGTGCGGCTGACCTATTACCGGGGCGGGGAGGAGAAGCAGGGCACGGTACGCAGTACCGAGTTCCCTGCCGGGCAGGTCGAACAGGAACTGTGGCGCCGGGTGGGCTTCGAGGTGATTGAGATCACCCCGGCCCTGGCCCGCAGCTACAAGCTGCCGGCACAGCAGGGGGTGGCCATCCGCAGGGTCCGTGAAAACAGCCCGGCCTACAGCATCGGGCTTGACGGCGGAGACGTGCTGCTGCACATCGACGGCACGCACATCGAAACCCTGGACAAACTGCACCAGGCCCTGCTGCCGGCTTTTGGCCGCGGCTCGTTCACCCTGATGGTGCAGCGGGGACGGCAC
>JAQAZP010000145.1:0-6332 GCA_032127265.1 Acidobacteriota bacterium | reverse complement strand
GGGTACCGGAGAGCACGATCTCGCGGCCGTCGCGCAGCGTCACCAGGGAGCTGTCGCGCGTCTGGCGCGCGATGGAGCGGATGGTGTCGAAACGCACGCTGAGCTCACCGTCGGCGCTGTGGCCGTCGAGCTCGTCGGGGCCGACGCACTCTTCCCGGTCCCACTGGACGAAGCCGGTGAAGTCGCCCTGCCGCGTGCGGACCGTACCGTACAGCGGGGAGGGGGCGGCGCCAAGCCGGGCGGTGGCGAGGAGCTCGATGGTGCGGATGTGCCATTCCCCGAGGTCCACGACGCCGCGCCTGCCGTCCCACACTCGCACGCCGTCGTCGTGGTCGTTTGCGGAGAGGCGGTCGAGGGTGAACACAGTCCCGCTCTTGAGGGTCACCAGCACGTCGACGCCGCGGGCCTCGACGCTCGCGATGTCGCCGAAGCGCGCCATGAACGGGCGGTCGAGGTCGATTTGGCGCTCCCGTTCGGCGATCTGCACCCCGAAAAGCTCCACCGGGCGGCGCTGCCTGGGCAGCCGCTCTAGCGGCACGTGGGCGGCCCAGGGGTTCTCGTCCCTGAAGCCGTTGAAATAGTCGCCCCAGAACGCCTCCTGGTCGCCACCCCAGCGCAGCCGCCCCTCGTAGGTGGTGCCGTCATCGGTGGTGATGCGGCCGTAAAGGAAGTCCGGGTGTGCCGCCGCTGCGGTCGAGGAGGTAGTCGTGGGCGAGGTCGCCGTGGCGGGGTCGACGAACTCCTCCAGAGCCCAATAGACGGCGAGGACGAAGAGGAGGAGCACGGCGGCGAACACACCACCGGCGATTATTGCTCTCGTCATGGTCGGCTCTCCCGCTGAGCGAGGATGATCACCCCGCATTACCACTTTGAACAATCCAGCTGTCTCCATTTTATACAGGTTCGTTGTGCAGATCCTGTGCAGGCGGGAAGGCGATTTGGAGGAAAGGGGTCCCGGGTGTGGCCCGTGCCGGCGGCATGCGATATATTGGAGACATCGAATCAAGGGAAACTCAGCGGAGAAAACCTGATGCCGAACCAGCGCACCATACTGATCGTGGACGACGAGCCGCACATCAGGGAGGTGGTGGGCTTCGCCCTGCAGAAAGCCGGCTACCGGACCCTCGAAGCCGCTGACGGCGAACAGGCCATGGCGCTGGTGGACCAGGCTCCCCCGGACCTGGTGGTGCTCGACATCATGCTTCCCGACATGGAGGGGACCGAGGTCTGCCGGCGGATCCGTTCCTCGTCCCAGGTCCCCATCCTGTTCCTCTCCTCGAAGAACGAGGAGATCGACCGCGTCCTGGGGCTGGAACTGGGCGGTGACGACTACGTGACCAAGCCGTTCAGCCCCCGGGAGCTGGTGGCCCGGATCAAGGCCATTCTCCGCCGGGCGGATGCCGCGGGCGCCGCGGCCGATCCTGAACCGCTGCGGCACAACCTTCTGCAGCTGGACCTGGACCGCTGCCAGGCGGTCTGGGACGGCCGGGAGGTGATCCTCACCGCCACCGAGTTCGGCATCCTCCGCGCCCTGCTGGGCCGGCCGGGGAAAGTCTACAGCCGCAGCGAACTGATGGAACGGGCCTACGACGGCGCCAGCGTGGTGAGCGAGCGGACCCTGGACAGCCACGTGCGGCGGGTGCGGGAGAAGTTCAGGGCGGTGGGCGGCGATCCCATCGACACCGTGCACGGGTTCGGCTACAAGCTCGGCGCATGCACATGAGCAGACGCTACCAGCCCAGCCTGCGCACACTCTTTCTGGCGGTGAGCCTGATTGTGCTCCTGCTGCCCCTGGGCGGCATCGCCGCCCTCCGGCTCTATGAAACCTCGCTGGTGCAGCGCACCGAGTCGGCGCTGATCAGCCAGGGGGCACTGGTGGCCGCCGCGTACCACGAGGAGCTTTTACGACGTCTGGCCGGGGCGGCGGCGGACGACCCCGTAAACCACGCGGGCTATGGCAACCCGCTGGCCCCGGAGTGGCGGGCGGACCACGACCTCCCCTTCACCCCCATCCAGCCGCACCTGGACATGGCCTCGTCAGCGATCCGGGGCCCGGCCGAGGAGGCGGTGTCTCCCACCGACCCGCCGGACCGTTTCGCCTCGGCTGCCGGCCGGGCGCTGACCCCGATGATCAGCCAGGCAAAGACGGTCTCGCTCTCCGGCATCCGCATCGTGGACCACCGGGGAACGGTGGTGGCCAGCAGCGGCACCGAGCTGGGCTTCTCGCTCACCGTGCGGGAGGAAGTGCCCCGGGCGCTGGCCGGCGAACCGGTAAGCCTGCTGCGCCAGCGTATCTCCGACGAGCCGCCGCCGGCCATCGACTCGCTGAGCCGCCGGACCCGGGTCCGGGTCTACGTGGCCCTGCCGGTGCTGGACGGGGACCGGGTCTGGGGCGCGGTGGTCCTCTCCCGCACTCCCCTGGACATGCAAAAGGCGCTCTACAACCACCGCCGCACCCTGCTGCAGGGTGGCGCGGCATTGCTGCTCGCCGTCCTCCTCATCACCCTGCTCACCACCTTTGCCGTCACCCGGCCGATGAAACAGCTGGTGCGCCAGGCCGAAGCCATGACCCGCGGCCGGCGGGACGCCGTCCAGCCGCTGGCCTCCCCCGGCACCCGGGAGGTGGCCCGGCTCTCCGAGGCCATCTCCGACATGGCCGTGGCACTCCAGGAGCGGGGGGATTACATCCGCACCTTTGCCGGAAACGTCTCCCACGAGTTCAAGGCGCCGCTGACATCGCTGAAAGGCGCCGGCGAGCTGTTCCGCGACCACCTGGAGGAGATGAGCCGGGAGGAGCTGGACCGTTTCCTGAGGATCATGGAGGCGGACGTTGAACGGCTGGACCGGCTGGTGAACCGGCTGCTCCAGCTGGCCCGGGCCGACATGGCCGCCCCGGGGGACGAGCAGTGCGACCCCGTCCCGATCCTCCGGACGCTGGCCGGCCGTTACCGGGACGCCGGGCTCCAGGTGGAGCTGCAGGCGCCAGCCGGCGCGCTGACCGCCGCCTTGTCCGCCGCCGCCTTCGAGTCGGTCTTTTCCATCCTGCTGGACAACACGCTGCAGCACGCGGGCGCCGGCCGCTCCGTTTCCATTGCCCTCTCCCCCGCCACCGGAATCGGTGGTCAGCTGGAAATCGGCTATTCGGATGACGGTCCAGGGATTGCGGAGCAGGCTGCGGGCAGGATCTTCGACGCCTTCTACACCACGGCCCGGGAAAAGGGCGGCAGCGGCCTGGGCCTCTCCATCGTCAGGTCCCTGCTGGAGGCCCACCGCGGCAGCATCGAACTGCTGACCTCGGTGGACGGAACCGGGTTCTCAATTCGTGTTCCCGGATTCGCCGGGCGGGGTGACCTGCAGCAGGTCTGAAGCATCACCGAGGATCCCGCTCCTGAACGCCCGGTGACTGGGAGCCGGCAACGGGGGGCTCATCGTTCGGATTTCCCTCATTCCATCCCCTCGCGGGAAGGATCATCAATCCGGCCACGAGTGGTCATCAATTTCGTTCAACTTTCTGTCTAAAATATAGCACAAATTATTTCTCCACCAGAAATGTGCTAAATCAAAAATAAACATTGATTACAATACAATTAACCGATATCAACCGGACAGCTTCAGCCGCTAAACACACACTATGTCTATTGTTTGACAAAGCTTAGTCTAGGCAATAGAATATGGAGTGGATTGAGAAAAACCGAATGTTCTGATGAGGACCACAATGAAAAAAGGAAGCCGCCTGGCCCTGATCCTGCTGGTGATCGGCATGATGACGGCCGGAGGGTGCGACGATATGGCGAACAAACCGATGGAAACCGTGCCTCATGTCGATCTGGATCGGTTCATGGGCGACTGGTACGTGATTGCCTCGATCCCCACCTCGCTGGAAAAGGGCGCGCACAACGCCATCGAGTCCTACCGGCTCACCGGCGACCGCACCGTGCAGACCACCTTCACCTTTCGCAAGGACGGGTTTGACGGCCCGCTGAAGACCTACACCCCGAAAGGGTTCGTCCGCGACGACCCCTCCAATGCCATCTGGGGCATGCGCTTCATCTGGCCGATCAAAGCCGACTACCGCATCATCTACCTCGACGAGGGCTACCGGGTAACGGTGATCGGCCGGCTGAAACGGGATTACGTCTGGATCATGGCCCGCACCCCGCAGATCGACGAGACCGAGTACGGCCAGTTGCTTTCATTTGTCGAGGCACAGGGGTACGACCGGTCGCTGATCGAGCGGGTGCCGCAGCAGTGGGGCGGGGATCAGCTGTCGGACGGGTAGGTGTAAGTGATGTGGACGTCCTGGTACTCACCGTCCGGGGCCAGGATGTTCGAGATCCCGTGATACTCCACCAGCCGCTTCGTGGCCCGGTCGTAGACCAGCTCCAGGTGCGGGGCAAAGAGGCTGAACAGCCAGTTGGCCAGGCGCAGCTTGACCCGTACCACCTCGCCGTCGGCGCTCATCTTCTGGATGCGGAAGGTGTAGGTGTCGAGTTCGTTGGGGAAGATCAGCCGCACCTCGAGCGATTCGTCGGCCAGCACCCTGTCGAGGTTTTCAACCAGATGGTAATGCCAGCCCTGGCAGGAAAAGACGTTGTCCCTGTCACCGAGCGGTTTGGTCTTCTCGTCCCGCCCCTCCTCTTCGTGAAAGATGATGTAGGTGCCGTTGTTGAAGCGCAGGCCCTCGCTGCAGTTCCGTCGGGCATCCTTGAACAGGTAGGTGGGCAGGGCCAGGCTGCGGCCGTAATCGGAAGCCATGGTGGCGATCTCCCGGCCCTCGGGGTCGAGGTAGCTGGTCACCGACCCGAAAATCCGGTCACCATCGTAGGTGGTGGTGTGCCGCTCGCGGTAGACCAGTTCTCCGTCATCGTTGCGGGCCTCGCCGAGGTAGACGATGGTCCGCTCCCCGGCGGCCGCCGGACAGGCACAGATGATGATTCCCAAAAGCAGCATCGGAATAAACAGGCGATTCATCGGAAAACCTCCACACAAACAAAAACCACCCCTTTCGGGGTGGCTTCCGTAGCCCTGGTCGATGAGCGATCAGCCGCCGATGGCCGCGCCGCCGCCGGTCTCGCTCTCGGAGACACAGTTCTTCAGCTCTTCCTCGGTGGCCTCGGATTTCTTCTTCAGCGCGCTCTGGGGGCAGATGAACTCGTCCCCGTTGGCGTTCTTGACCACGATGAAGCTCTCTTTTCTGCCGGTGAAGGTTTCGACTTCTGACATTTTTCAATCTCCTTGTGGGGTGTTATAAGACCTTGATAATGGAGCGTCGCTCCACAGGTGATCTCCTGTTCAGTATAATAGATTAATCAGGTAGATGATAGGTTACAGATACAAGGATAATAATCATGGCCTTTACCACCGTTGAAGGAGAGGACCGCGGGGAGGTGCGGGTCTTTACCATGTCCACCTGCGCCTGGTGCGACAAGATGAAGGGTCTGCTGGACAACCACAAGGTCAAGTACCACTATGTCGACCTCGACCGTCTGGAGGAGGAGGAACGGGACGACATCACCGGCTACCTCGACTCGATATACGCCGATTGGGGATTCCCCTGCATGCTCTTCGACTCCAGGGTCCTCATCGTCGGCTACCAGGAAAAAGAGATCCGCGAAGCACTGGGGCTGCCGGAATCCGGTGGAGAGCCGGTGGAAACACCGGTGGAACCGGCCAGCGAAAAGGTCGAGATGATCATGGAGCGGCTCCAGCGATATGCGGAGAAGAAGGAAGCTTCGCTCAACCCGGAACGCAACGTGACGGTGAAGCTGGTCAACGGACTGCTGGAGAACCAGGACCGCTACGGCTACTGGGCCTGCCCCTGCATGCTGGCCACGGGCAAACGCGAGGAAGACCGGGACATCATCTGCCCCTGCCACTACTGGGAGGCCGACGCCGCCGAGTTCGGCGCCTGCTTCTGCGGCCTGTTCGTCTCGCAGAAGGTCATCGGCGGCGAGATGGAAATGCGCACCATGCCCGAGCGGCGCAAGAAGGAAAAGAAGTAAGGGGGCGGTCATGCCCCCTTCTTCGCCACCCCCAGCTCCTCCAGCCGCGCGGCCAGGTCCGCGCCGGCGGTGTCGGTCTTCACCTTGTCGTCGATGAAGAGCACCTTGCCGTCCACGCCGATGTAGATGGTCTGCCGGGCGGCGTAAAGCCCCATGCCCCGCAGCACGCCGTAGGCCCGGGCCGTGTCCTTGCCCGGGTCGCTGAGGATCGGGTAGTCCAGCTCGAGAGATTCGGCAAATTTTTTGTTGGTCTCGGCCTTGTCGATGCTGGCGGCAAAGTAGGCCACGTCGAACTTCCGGATGCTGTCGCCGCTCTCACGGAGCGACCGG
>JAQAZP010000144.1:0-10904 GCA_032127265.1 Acidobacteriota bacterium | reverse complement strand
GGGCATTGATTTTGCCCGCAACCAGCCGGTTGAAAGGCGAGAGGTTTTCAAGGCTGACCCACATGCTGGATGAGAAGGGCAGGGTTCCGGTAGTGGGGGTGCAGCCGAAGGTGACGCCCACCGTGTCTCCCACCCACTCTTCAGCGGAAAGGGTCGCCTGCAGAACGTCCAGGGTCGAACCGTGGTCCTGGACAAAAACGATAATGTTGATCGGGCCTGTCCAGGAGGCGGAAAGCGTCGCCGTGCGCTGGATATCCACCGACTGGCCGGGGTCGGTGAGAGTAAATGGCTCGAAAGGGATGGCCAGGCGGGCCAGGTTCACGTTGCCGACATGAGCCCCGTCCTCGCAAACGATGAAATGGACCTGGTTGTCGGAGGTGGAAATAGGGCCGGTGACGTCGATGTGGACGAAAAGCGTCACCTCGAGGCCGGCCTGAACATGGGATGCCGTGATCTCCAGCGGACTGGGGTAGCCAAGATGACTGCTGACAATCGGATTGTAGTAGGGGAACATGGTGCCGGAGGGCAAACCGCCAAGTGATTCGGTCCAACCATCAAACCAGGCATCGGGTGCGCCGGTAATGTTGTAGAAGGTGGCGCTGACCCGTGCGGTCCCTTCGGGAATGTTGTCGGGGTAACCAGGCAAAAACCAGGTAATGGGGAGAAACTGGTCGGTGCTGTAAGCGGCCACCAGGTCTTCAAATCCGCGTACCGCGGAGGGACAGTAAGGTCACCCATCACGATTGAACAGTTCGCCCAGGACAACCCTGTCAGCAGCCATGACCGGGTTGGCAATGAACAGAAAGCCGCCCGACAGAAGGACAATCAGGACGACAATATTGCAGAACAGCGCCTTTACAATGATTCGCCGCATGAGATGTCTCCTCCCCTTTGAATAACAATGGAAGAACGTTTGGACACCAGATAACGATCTGACCCAGCCCTGAACAGCACAGTGCCTGATCCGCACCCCGCCAGCAATTTTTCTTGTTTCCTGTCAACTAACTTTTTCCCTTATCGGAGTCAAGGGTAATATTTGATGTTGATCCTCACGGCTCGACCGATTCTTCATCCCGGATGAACCCCACTTTTTTGCCCGCAGTGGCCGGTTGATCCCCTTTCCCACCTCCCTCTATAATCGTGTGCCGCAATACGGCGGCACCCTGTTGCAACGAAGCTCCCCGGGACGTCCCTGATGAAGATCACCCTCATTGCACCGTATCTCGACATCACTGCCCTCTCCATTCGCAGTATCTCCGCCTTCCTGCGGGAGGGGGGCCACCAGGTCCGGCTGATCTTCCTCCCCGACCTGGCCGCGGTGATGGAGCATGGTGTGGATTTCACCGGGAATTACAGCGAACGGGTGGTGGACCAAGTGGCCGAGCTGTGCGGCGACAGTCGGCTGGTGGGCTACTCGCTGATGACCAACTACTTCCCCAAGATTTCAGCGCTGACCCGCGACGTGCGAAAAAAGACCGGCCGGCCCGCGGTCTGGGGCGGTGTGCACCCCACCATCGCCCCTGGGGAGTGCGCCGCGGTGGCCGACTATGTCTGTGTGGGGGAAGGCGAAGGGGCGATTCTCGAGCTGGCCGACACCCTGGACGCCGGGGGGGAGCCCGCGGGGATGGCGAATATCGCCTTTACCCGCAACGGAAGCCTGGTCAACACTCCGCCCCGGCCGCTGATCCAGGACCTGGACACACTGCCCTTCCCAGACTACCACCTGCCCGACCAGTATGTGCTGGTGGGCGACAGCGTGATACCGCTGAGCGAGGACCTGCTGACCGAGATGTCCCGCGGCCGGGTCAACTTCATCGGCCCGGACCATGTGGTCTACGAGACCATGTGGACCCGCGGCTGCCCCTACCACTGCTCCTTCTGCATCAACAACGCGCTGCTGGAGCTTTACTCCAAGCAGAAGTCGGTGCGCCGCCGCAGCGTGGACCACCTGATATCCGAGCTGGAGTGGATGCGCGAGCAATTCCCGCGGTTCAACCGCATCAATTTCGCCGACGACTGCTTCATCTACGGCTCCCTGGACGAGCTGAGCGAGTTCAGCCGGCGCTACAAATCCGCCGTGGATTTCCCCTTCTTCTGCCTGCTCAGCGTGCAGTCGGTAAAGGAGGAGAAACTGAAGCTGCTGGTGGAGGCCGGGCTGCGGCGGGTGGAAGTGGGCATCCAGTCGGCCGCCGGATCGACCAACGAACTCTACCGGCGGAATTACTTTTCCGCCGACAAGCTGGTGCACTGCGCGAGCCTGCTCCGCAAACACCTCCCTGACGACGTGATCCCGGCCTACGATGTCATTCTGGAGAACCCCTACGAGGAAGCGCCGGCGGTGCTGGAAACCCTCCGGGCCGTGCTGCGCATGCCGCGGCCCTTCGTGCTCCAGCTCTTCTCCCTGACCTTCTTCCCCGGCACCGAACTCTACCGCAAGGCCCTGTCCGAGGGGGTCATCGGCGGCGGCGAGGACTCCTACCACAAGGAGGACCACCACCGCGGCCTGAGCTGGCTCAACATGCTCTTCCTGATGGTCAACCAGGGCCTACCGCGGCCGATAATCGCCGCCCTGGCCTGGAAGCCGCTGGTGATGCTGATGGAGTCCCCCCCCTTCCGCCGCCTCTTCGCCCTGGGCAACCGCCCCTACTGGGCCTACAAGGCGCGGCGGGACCGCAAATCGAGCCACCAGCGCTTCGGCCCCCTCCTCGCCGGGTACGAGAAAAAGCAAGAGAAGGAATAGGTGGCAGTCAATACGAAAAACACCTGTCAAACAACGGTGTTTATTGAGCTTTAATAGGTGACCGACTGTCACCATTTCAAACCGCCGCCATGGCGGTGACCGCGGTGAGGAACATCACGTCACCGGCGGCGGGGCGTGCCGGAAGCACGTTCACCGGCTTCTCCAGCCCGGCAAGGAAGGGCGCCGAGATTTCCGCGCCACCGGCATGGCGAGCCAACTGGACGGAAAGGCGGGCCGACTGCAGGTCGGGGAAGACCAGTACCGCTGCCGTCCCCCGGATCCTGGAGTGGGGGTGGAGGGCCTCAACCCGGGCAGGGTCGAGGGCACTGGCCGGCAGCATCTCACCATCGGTCTCCAGGTCGGGCCGCCGGGCCTTCAGCATCTCCGCCGCCTGCCTGACCCGCGCCGCCCCCGGCCCGGGGAAACTGCCGTAATCCGAGACCGAAAGCAGCGCCACCCGCGGTTCCACACCCAGGGCCGGCGCGGCCCCGGCGGCCAGCAGCGCTATCCGGACCAGTTGCTCGGCGTCAGGCTCGGGGTGCAGCACCGTATCGGCGGCCAGCAGCAAACGGCCGCTGCCGGAGATCAGGGTCAGCCCGCAGGCGCGCTCGGCCACCCCCCTGGTGCCGATGACCTGGAGGATGGCGCGCAGGGTGGACCGCGGATCGAGCCCTGCACCGCAGACCACTCCGTCGGCCCTGCCGGTCCGTAAAGCCATCAGCGAAAAGCCCAGCGGGTCAGCCACCAGGCGCGCCGCCGCGGGAGGGGTGAGACCCTTGCGGCGCCTCATCTCAAGCAGGCGGGTGGCAAAGACTTGAATGTCCTCGGCGGAATCCGGATCGTATATCTCCACTCTGCCAAGATCCACACCCAGCTCGCCGGCCAACCCCCGGATCCGTTCCGCCCGGCCCACCAGTACCGGCCGGACGGGCAATTCCGATACCATCCCGTGCAGGGCGTCCAGCAAAGCCGGGTCCTCTCCGTCGGAAAACCAGATGGAAGGCCGGGCGCCGTTACAGGCGCTGCGGGCGGCGTCCACGGCCCGCTGGGTCAATTGATCGGCCACGGTCTCACCTCGTCAGTGGTAGAGGAGATAGGACTGGCGGAGCTCGAGGAACGACTCCTCGCCCTCTCGCCAGCCCTCGGCCAGCCGGCGCCAGCCGCCCCCCTCCCCCAGGTGCCGGCGCAACTCCGGCGAACCGTAGAGGATGTCGATGGGCATCTTCGTCGTTTCGTATTCGTAGGGCGGCTCCCGCCAGCCCAGCCGGTCGGCACGCTGGTCCCGGATGGCGGCCAGCAGAGCCACCGCCGAAGCCACCGGCCGGAATAACCGGGGATCGGTGACGTGCAGTTCCACCCCGCCGCAGACCTCGCCGGCCCACTTCTGGAAGGTGGGTTCAAAGCTGGCCGGCCTGAAGATCACACCTTCCAGCCCCTCCCCTTCCAGCTTCCCGGCAAGCTTCACCGGGTCCAACAGCGGTGCTCCCGCCAGGTGGAACGGCCTGGTGGTGCCCCGGCCCTCGGAAATGGTGGTCCCCTCCAGCAGCACCATTCCGGGGTAGACCAGGGCGGTATCCCAGGCGGGCATGTTCGGCGAGGGCATCACCCAGGGCAAACCGGTGTGGGGGAAAAGCATCTCCCGCCGCCAGCCCTCGGCGGCGATCACGTCAAGGGCGCAGCCGATGCCGAAGTGGTCGTTGTAGAGCCGGGCCAGTTCACCGATGGTCAGGCCGTGACGAAGAGGCACCGGGTAGAGGCCCACGAACGAGGCATACTGCGGGTCGAGCTGCGGCCCCTCCACCGCTTCGCCGCCCACCGGGTTCGGGCGGTCCAGCACCACCACCCGGACACCGACCTCCCGGCAGGCCTGCATGGCCAGGGCCAGGGTGCTCTGGAAGGTATACACCCGGGTGCCCACGTCCTGGAGGTCCACCACCAGGACATCGAGGCCGGCAATCATTTCCGGTGTCGGTTTGCGGTGCGCCCCATAGAGGCTGTGCACGGTGAGCCCGCAGGTCGTGTCGATATAGTCGCCCGACTCCACCATGTTGTCCTGTTTCTCGCCCCGCGCCCCGTGCTGGGGGCCGAACAGGGCACGGAGGTCCAGGCCGCGGTCGGCAATAAACAGCGAGGCGGCACTGTTCAACCGGCGATTCACCGACGCCTGGTTGGACAGCAGGCCGAGGGCCTTGTTTTCCAGGGATGATAAAAGCCCCGCATCACCGAACAGGCTTTCCAGGCCGGTAAGGACCCGGGGAGCGCTCTCTTTCCGGTCAACGCCCGGAATATTCAATTCCATGATTTCCTCCGGCTGATCTGTACCTTTGAAACAATTGCCCCTCAATGCTTCGTAATACTACAATGTCAGGCCCCCGGCAACCACCGGGCCCACATTTCATCGGCTATTTTCTCCACCGGCCGCATCGCCGGCGAAACGGAGCATCACCCGGCATCCATACCAGATGGCGGGATCGTGATCAACCTCCGGCCGCCCCGCACCGGTGAACGAGTGTCCCGCCACCGCCCGGCGCGGCGGCGCAAGTAGAAAGGAATACTATCGATGAGCAAGGGAATGATCGGATGCGGTGTCGCACTTCTGGTCCTGCTTGTAATTCTCGGCGCCGCCTTCATGTGGTTCGTCGGCGTGCGCAACGGGCTGGTGGAATCCGAAGAATCGGTGAAGGCCCAGTGGTCCCAGGTGGAAAACGTCTACCAGCGCCGTCTTGACCTGATCCCCAACCTGGTGGCGACGGTGAAAGGTTACGCTGAACATGAGCAGGAAACCTTCACCGAGGTCACCGAAGCGCGGTCCAAGGCCTCGTCGATCCAGGTGGACCCGTCAAAGCTGATGGGCAACCCCGCCGCCCTGGCCCAGTTCCAGTCGGCGCAGGACGGTCTCGGCGCCGCGCTGGGCCGGCTGATGGTGGTGGTGGAGAAGTACCCCGACCTGAAGGCCAACCAGAATTTCCTCGACCTCCAGGTGCAGCTGGAGGGCACCGAGAACCGCATCACCCAGGAGCGCCGCCGTTTCAATGAGCAGGCCCAGTCCTACAACACCACGATCCGCAAGTTCCCGGCGTCGGTGGTGGCATCCATGTCCGGCTTCAGCCAGATCCCCTACTTCGAGGCGGCGGCCGGCGCTGACAAGGCCCCAGAGGTCAATTTCGAATGATTCCGGTCCTGTCTTACATTGACGGCCGCCCCGCACACAGCGGTGCGCGCCGTGGGCTGTACACCCGGGCCGCGGTCCTGGTTCTGCTGATTGTTGCGGTCCTGGCCGCACCCCTGGCGGCCGACCCCACATGGCCCGCCCGCCCGGCAGCCCGGGTCAATGACTTCGCCGGTCTGCTCAGCCCGGCCCAGCGGACCGATCTGGAGCAAACCCTGGCCGACTTCGAGCGTCGCACCACCAACCAGTTGCTGGTGGCGACCTTCGAAAGCACCGACGGTGGTGTGCCGGAGGACATCACCATCCGCCTGGCCGAACAGTGGAAGGTGGGCACTCGGGACAACGACAATGGGCTGATCCTGGTGGTCTTCGTCAAGGAGCACAAGGTCCGCTTCGAGGTGGGCTACGGCCTGGAAGGCGTGCTGCCCGATGCCCTGGCCATCCGGATCATCAACAACGAGGTCACCCCGCATTTCCGCAAGGGTGATTATGCCGGAGGTATCGCCGCCGGAATATCGGCGGCGATGCTGGCCATCGAGGCGGAGTACACCGCTCCGGCCGACAACCGCTCCCGGGATCGAAGCACGAGGAAGAACATCGGCGGGTTGATCATCCCGCTGATCTTTATCCTCATCTTCATCTTCGGAGGCCGGCGGGGCCGTTCGGCCCTGATGTGGTATCTGATTCTCGGCGGCGGCCGCGGGGGGTTCACCGGCGGCGGCGGGGGGTTCACCGGCGGCGGCGGGGGCGGCGGAGGCGGATTCTCGCCGGGTGGAGGAAGTTTTGGCGGTGGTGGAGCAACGGGAAGCTGGTAAGGAAGCGACGTGAATACACACAGGGGCAGGAATGATGGGCGAAGAACAGACGAAGCGGGGAAGCGAACCAAAAAACTTCTTCACTGCTGACGAACAGCGCCGGATCACCGGAGCCGTGGCCGCGGCGGAAAAGGTCACCTCGGGCGAGATCCGGGTCCACCTGGCGCGGAGAGCCGGCAGCAACCCGTACGAAGCGGCGGTGTCGGTATTCGAACGTCTGGGAATGCACCGGACCGCGGCGCGCAACGGGGTGCTGATCTTCCTCGGCCTCAAAGAGAAACGGTTCGCCATCATCGGCGACCAGGGCATCGATAAAAATGTGCCGGACGACTTCTGGGAGGAAACCTCCCGGGTGATGGCCGGGCACTTTCGCCGGGGTGACTTTGCCGGCGGCATCGTCGCCGGGATCACCAGCGCCGGCGCAAAGCTGGCGGCCTTCTTCCCCTGGCAGGAGGACGACGTCAACGAACTGTCTGATGAAATATCTATGGAGGTGTGAAGCCGTTTATCTTTGCGGACCAGGGAAACCGGTTCGCGCAACAGCCATCAAATGGAGGAGTCAGATGAGAAGAACAGGAAAACTGCTGCCGCTGCTGGCAGTTGTGATCATCCTCGCCGCGCCGGCAGCCCTCGCCGGCGAGAACTTCGAGGATGTGCAGAACCGGGTCCACGAGAAAACACTGTCCAACGGTTTGAAGGTGATCATCTTCGAGAACCATGACGCGCCGGTGGTCTCGTTCGTGACCCAGGCCAACGTGGGCGCGTCGGACGAGGTCCACGGGATTACCGGCCTGGCCCACATCCTCGAGCACATGGCCTTCAAGGGCACCAGCACCGTGGGCGGCAAGGACACGAAAAACGAGGCCGGGGCCATGACCGCCGAGGACCGCGCCTTTGCCGCAATCATGGCCGAGCGGGAAAAGGGCGACCTCGCCTCCCCGGAGAAGCTGGCCGAACTGGAGAAAGTGCTGGAAGAGGCGATGGACGAAGCCCGGCAGTACGTGATCAGCAACGAGATGGACGAGATCCTGAACCGCGAAGGGGTCAAGGGGCTCAACGCCGGGACCGGCTACGACACCACCACTTACTACTACAGCCTGCCCTCCAACCGTCTCGAACTCTGGGCCGTACTGGAATCCGACCGGTTCATCAACCCGGTGCTTCGCGAGTTTTACGCCGAGAAGCAGGTGGTGGCCGAAGAGCGGCGGATGCGCACCGACTCCAACCCCATCGGCCGGCTGCTCGAGGAGTATCTGGCCGTGGCCTACAAGGCCCATCCCTACGGCGTGCCGGTTGTGGGACACATGTCCGACATCCAGAACATGAGCCGGGAAAAGTGTATGAAATTCTTCCGCAAATATTACAACCCGAGCAACATGGTGGCTGTGGTGGCCGGTGACGTCTACCCCGACGAGGCATTCCCGGTGATCGAGAAGTATTTCGGCGCCATCCCCCGCGGGGAGAAACCCTCTCCGGTGACCACGGTTGAGCCGCAGCAGAATGCCGAGCGGCGGGTGGTGACCTACGAAGAGGCCCAGCCGCTTCTGATCATGGGATTCCACAAACCGGGGTTCAACCATCCTGAGCGGGCGGTCTACGACGCCATCTCCGACGTCATGGGCTCCGGCCGCAGTTCCCGGCTGCACAAAAGCCTGGTCAAGGAGAAACAGATCGCCATCGCCGCGATGACCCTCACCGGCCTCCCGGGGTCCAAGTATCCCGGGCTCTTCCTCTTCATCGGTGTTCCGGCCAAGGGCAACACCAACGCCGAGGTGGAGGAGGCCATCTGGGAGGAGATCGACAAGCTGAAGAGCGAACCGGTCTCCGAGGCGGAACTGACCAAGCTGAAGACCCGGGCCAAGGCCGACTTCATCCGCGGCCTGGACTCCAACACCGGCATGGCCAATCAGCTGGCGTTTTACTACACCATGACCGGCGACTGGCGCACCATGTTCCAGGAGGTGGAGAAGATCGAGGCGGTGACCGCCGAGGACATCCAGCGGGTGGCCAACGAAGTCTTCACCCGCACCAACCTTTCGGTGGGACAGCAGGAATCGCTGGCCGACCTCGAGCAGTAGGCGCTGGTGACGATACGGAAACAGCATGGCCATGAAGAAGATAAGAGAGGAACTCCAGATGAGAAGAAATCACGCCACGAGCTTTCTGACGCTCGTTCTGGCATCGGCATTCATCATCTCCGCCGTGCTTGCCGGACCGGCGTTCTGCGACAAGAAACGAACGCATGAAAAACTGACCTATCCCGAGCTGCGCGAACTGACGGTCCCCGAGGTCCTGAAGGTCGACCTGGCCAACGGGATGAAGCTTTACTACCTCCCGGACAGTGACCTGCCGCTGGTCAACGCGCGGATGATCATCCGCACCGGCGGTTTTCTCGATCCGGCGGACAAGGTGGGTCTGGCCGGCCTCACCGGCAATGTGATGCGCACCGGCGGCACCGAAAACCACCCCGGTGACGATCTTGACGACCTGCTGGAGGGAATCGCCGCCCGGGTGGAAATCGGCATCGGCGACGAGTCGGCCTTCGCCACCCTCAATTGCCTCACCGAAAACTTCGATCAGGTGCTGGAGATCTTTGCTGACGTCATCCGCAACCCGGCCTTTCCCCAGGACAAGATCGACCTGGCGATGATCGAAACCAAAAGCGGTATTTCACGGCGCAACGACGATCCCAGCGGCACCCTCAACCGGGAGTTCTACCGCAAGATCTACGGGCCGGACAGCGTCTATGCCCGGAACATGGACTACGAGCACCTGGCCAACATCACCCGGGACGACCTGGTGGCGTTCCACGGCACCTGGTTCCATCCCGAAAACTGCATCCTCGCCGTCTGGGGCGACATCGATGCAGAAACCATCACCGCCCAGGTGGAGAAGGCTTTTGCGGGCTGGGATGCCGGCGCGCCCGAGTTCCCGGCCTATCCCGAGATCCCCGAAGTGAAGGCTTCGGTGAACCTGATCGAGAAGACGGACCTCAACCAGAGCTACATCGCCATGGGCCACCTGGGCACCACCCGGGACAACCCCGACTACTTCGCCCTGCAGGTGATGAACGAGATCTTCGGCACCTCCGGTTTCACCAGCCGCCTGATGCGCGCCGTGCGCACCGCCGAAGGACTGACTTACGGTGTGAGCGGCGGTGTCAACGCCAATTACGGCTATCCCGCCGATGCGCAGATCTACACCTTCACCAGCCTCGAAAACACCGGCTACACCATCGACCTGCTGAAAAGCGAACTGGCCAAACTGATCGAGGGCGGCGTGACCCAGCAAGAGGTGGACCAGGCCCGGCAGGGAATCCTCAATTCCTTTGTCTTCAACTTCGACTCCACCGGTGAGGTGATCAACCGCCTGCTGACCTACGACTACTACGGCTACCCGGCCGACTTCCTGATGAAGTACAAGACCAGCATCGAAGGGGTTACCGTGGCCGACGTGAACCGCGTGGCCCGGCAGTACTGGCATCCGGAAAGCATGGTGCTGATGGTGCTGGGCGACCCGGCGAAATTCGACAAACCGCTCTCCGGATACGGCGAGGTCAACGTGGTGGACATCACCATCCCCGACCCGCCGGCTTCCGAGGAGATTCCCGAGGCGACACCCGAGTCGCTGGCCCGGGGCGCCGAGCTGATGAAGGCGGCGGTGGAAGCCCACGGCGGAGAGAAGATGCTGGCCGCGAAGAATGTCTACAGCAAGAACGACATCGCCGCCACCACACCGATGGGTGAGATGGGTATCACGGCCGAGTCCTGGAACGTCTTCCCCGACAAGAGCTGGACCAAAATGACGCTCCCCATGGGTACGATGACGCGTGTTTTCAATGGCACCGAAGGTTGGATGGAAATGGCCGGCCAGAAGCAACCGCTGACGGCCGACGAGTTCCACAAGGAATTCGCCCGCGACCCGGACCACGTCCTGCGCAATCTGGACAGCGGGGATTTCACCTTCCAGTTCGTGGACGAGGTGGAGTTCGAGGGCGGCACGGTCTACCGGGTGGTGGTGGGCGACAAGTTCGAGCGTAACACCACGTACTTCATCTCCACCGAGCATGGCCGGATCGTCGGCCGCCGTTACATGGGCGAGACCATGACCGGCCCCGGCGAACTCACCGAAGTGGTGAAGGAGTGGGGCGATTTCGACGGTATCCCCATGCCGGTGAAAT
>JAQAZP010000143.1:0-10247 GCA_032127265.1 Acidobacteriota bacterium | reverse complement strand
CCGATGCTCAGGTCGTCATCGGACGGGAAGTCCACTTCGAGAAGATCGCGCCCCTCCCCCAGGTCGGGGTTGCTGGAACTGACCAGCAGACCGTTGGAACTGAAAGCGAGACGGACAGCCCGGGCCCGTTCGCTGGACATCAAGGACACCCGCTTGACCACCGCGGTGATCTCCTCGCGGTTGAACAGGGTGGAGATGTTATTCTCGCGGGGCATCACCCGTTCGTATTTGGGGAAGGTCCCTTCCACCTTGCGGGTGATCAGCGTTCGCTGTTCGATGCGGAAGAAGATGTGATTTCCCTCCTGGCCCACCATAACCCCGGTGTCGTCCTCCACCTCGGCCACCATCTTGCGCAGTTCAACCAGTGACTTGCGCGGGATGAGAAACTCCACCGGGTCGGAGAGACCTTCAATCTTGAACGGCACTTCCACCATGGACAGCCGGTGTCCGTCGGTGGCCACCAGACGGATGAACTCTCCGTCGGCCATGAACTGCGCACCGCTCACCGAGTACCGGGCATCGTCATGGGTGACGGCAAAAATTATCTTGGGCAGGGACGACTTGAAGATCCAGGCCGGGAGCGGAAACGCATGGGCCATGTCGCACTCGGGTTGCCGGGGAAAATCGTCAACCGCCAGACCGACGATCTCGAAGTGCGAAGACCCGGCATCGATCTCGAGCCAGTTGTTTTCCATTTGCCGGCAGTTGAGCTCGGCGCCGGAGGGCAGAGCCCGGACGATCTCGAACAGCTTGCGAGAGGAGACGGTGAGCGCACCGGGCTTCTTCACGCTGGTCAGCGGACAGGTCGTGACCAGGCTCACCTCCATGTCGGTGGAAACGATGGTCAGTCCGTCGTCGCCGGCGGTGAGGTGAATGTTGGAAAGAATCGCCATGGCGTGTTTCTTCTCGACGATTCCCTGGACCAGCGAGAGCTCGAACTGCAGATCATCCCTTTTTACTGAAAACTCCATGAAACCACTCCTTGGCGACGGAGGACCTTCCCGTGATCCCGCAGTCTTCTTCGACTAAAGAGGCAATAAATGACTAAATCTCTAACAGTAGCTTTCGTAGAAGCTGTTGATACTGTGTAAAATATCAAAAGAACGATAATTTTTCAATTAGTTGGCAACCCGCAACACCCTGTTGAATAGTTTGGCCGTCCAGTTGAAAACCAACGGAAAATCCGTCAGAAAACGACAAATAGTTGTTTTCCGCAGGTTATAAAAAGGGCTGCTGTCGATAAATGGAGCAAGTTCAATTGAGCGCGCTAATAAAGCTGTTGATCTGCTTGTTGAAATCAGGGTCTTCCTTGCGCATCTTCTCTATTTTTTTTATCGAGTGCATCACCGTGGAGTGGTGCTTGCCGCCGAAGTTGCGCCCGATCTCGGGGAAGGAGGCGTTGGTCAGCTGCTTGCTGAGATACATCGCGATCTGCCGCGGGAAAGCCACGCAGCGTGAGTTGTTTTTTGTTTTCAGCACCGCGGGCTTCAGGTTGTAGAACTCGGCCACCATCTCCATGATCACTTCGATGGAGATGATCTTGCGGTTTTCGCGGAACAGATTCTTCAACGTCTCCTGGGCCAGGTCGAGATCGATCCGGCTGCCGGTGAGTGAGGCAAAGGCGATGACCCGGATCAGGGATCCTTCAAGTTCACGGATGTTCGAACGGATCTTGCTGGCGATGAACAGGGCCACGTCCATCGGCAGGTCGATGCCCTCCAACTCGGCTTTCTTGCGCAGGATAGCCACCTTGGTTTCGAGGTCGGGCGGCTGGATGTCGGCGATCAGCCCCCACTCGAACCGCGAGCGGAGCCGCTCTTCCAGTTTTGGAATCTCCTTGGGTGCCGAGTCGCTGGTCATCACGATCTGCTTTTGCGAGTTGTAGAGGTCGTTGAAGGTGTGAAAGAACTCCACCTGGGTCATCTCCTTGCCGGCCAGGAACTGGATGTCATCGATCAGCAGCACATCGATGGTGCGATACTTGCGCTGAAAGTCACCGGTCTTTTTGAAACGGATGGCATTGATCATCTCATTCATGAATTTTTCGGCGGAGATGTAGATCAGCCGTTGCTCCGGAAACTTGGCCAGGATCAGGTTGCCGATGGAGTGGATCAGGTGTGTCTTGCCCAGCCCCACACCGCCGTAAATAAACAGCGGGTTGTAGCAGCGTGACGGCGTCTCGGCCACCGCCCGGCAGGCGGCGTTGGCGAACTGGTTGCTGGGGCCCACCACGAAGCTGTCAAAAGTGTAACGCGGGTTGATCGAGCCGGAGAGCCGGGTGGCGGCGGTGAAGTATTCACTGCTTCTCTGGTCCATACTCGGGTCGACCGTTTTATCGGCATCGCCGTTGGTGACCTCGAAGAGGATTTTCAGGTGTCCGAGGTTCATCTCTTCCAGGGCTTCGTCGAGGCTGCGGCGGTATTGCGACGAAATAATGTCCCGCCAGAAGTTGTTCGGGACCCGGAGGGTCAGTGTCTGGTCGTCACCGGGAACGGCCTCGATTTTTCGGAACCACATGTCGAGACTGTGCCGGTTGACCCTCTTTTCGAGGGCCGTGAGAACATTTTCCCAGAGGTTCATGGTGGGGGTCCGGCCTTTTTACCGCGATCTTCCGGCCCCTCCGGCGGGTAACCCGAGACTGTCGCGGTTCGCGTTCGGTTGATTGCCACTTGAATTCTTTTTCCACAAGTCCTCAACAAGTGTTCATAACGTGTGGAAAAAATCCATAAAACCAATATAATGAGACAATTATTCTTATAATTAGTGCTTAGGTGAAGTGGGTGAAATTTACAACTTTTGATCCCGTAAGAGTATCGCATTCTAGCACAGGGCAAGCCTTTTTTCAATCGGGCCGACTCCGCCCCGGGTTCTTTTTCCACAGCCCGGGACGAAAAAAAAGCGAAACCGAATCCGGAAATGAGCGGTTTGATTTTCTTGACAAGGTCTGATGCCGTACCTACAATACGAAGTTCGATTTTTGATTTGATAGAAAGGTAAGGATTATGAAGAGAACGTTTCAACCAAACAACCGGAAACGGCAGAAGACCCACGGATTCCTGGTGCGGATGAAGACCAAGGGCGGACGGGCGATCATCAACCGGCGCCGGGCCAAAAAACGCAAACGGCTGGCCGTGTAGGGCGCCCGCGACCCCGGCCCGCTCGCTGCGCATCGGCTCCCCGGACGGAGGCCACGCCGGCCGCCATACACCGGGTCAGGAACTCCTTGAGTATTAGAGGCATCCAGTCGTTCCGGCCGGAAGATAGGATCACCAGGAGCAGCCGCTTCAAGCAGATCTATGGGGAAAAGAACGCACTTTTTTCCCACACGATGGTGATCTATCATACAGTGGCGGAGGGGGATCGTTCCCGGATCGGTCTGACCGTTTCCAGGAAAATCGGCAATGCCGTGGTTCGCAACCGAACCAAGCGGCGGCTGCGCGAGATATTCAGGAAAAACCGGCTCGAACTGGACCGGCCCATGGACCTGGTGGTCAACGCCAAGAAGAGCATTCGGGACACGGACTCCAGAACACTGGAGGCTGAATTTCGTAACGTCATCAGGCGGCTGAACAAATATTACCGAAAGCAGGGGCAGGAGAGGCCGGACCAACCTTCGGCTCGCAACATCCGATAACAGTGCAGGGGAACACGAGATTCAAGCCGATTCTTTTTCCGAGGATCTGCATCTGCGCCATTCTCAAGCTGTACAAGCTGACGATCTCACCCCTTCTTCCACCTGCCTGTAGATTTCATCCGACCTGCTCGGAGTATGCCCGGGCAGCAATAGAACGGAAGGGCGTGCTGGCCGGCGGCTTCCTGGCCCTGAAGCGGCTGCTCAAATGTCACCCTTTCCATCCCGGGGGTTTTGATCCCCCGCCCGCGTGAAGGTTGTACGGTACTCATCCCATGGAAAAACGAACGATCGTCGTCATCGTCCTCTCGATCCTGTTCCTCGTTGTCTGGAACTACTTCTTTGTGGCGCCGAAGCAGGAGCAGCTTCGGGAACAGGCGGCCGCTGAACGGGCCTTTCAGGAGGCGGCCGCCGCCGCGGCGCTGGCCGCCGCTCCGCCGCCGGTGGTGAGCCCGGTTGAGCCGGCGGCAGACCCGCTGGATACCCTGGCCAGGCCGGAAGAGCCCACTGAGTCCCTGGCCTGGCCGGCTGTTGCCGCCGCGGCCGAGGAGACGGTGGTGATCGAAGACAACCTCTATCGTGTGGAGCTGACCAATGCCGGCGGCCGGGTCAAGAGCTGGATCCTCAAGTCGTTCACCGGTGGTGACGGGAATCCCCTGGAACTGGTGTCCGGGAGCGCCCAGACCCTGGGCCACCTGCCCCTGGAGTTGGCGTACGGCGGACCGGAAAATTCCGCCCGGATCAATTCCGCCCTGTGGCAGGTGGAGCGCTCGGCCTCGGTGGACCCGGACCTGGTGGGCAAGTTCACCGGCGAGGTGGCCGATACGCTGCGGCTGGTCTACGCCGATGGCCTGGGTCTCGAGGTGGTCAAGGAGTTCGTCTTTTACCGTGACAACTACCATCTCGGGTTCAGTTGCCAGGTGAAGGACAAGGGTGTCCCCCGGGAATACGAGATCCTGCTTGGCCCCGGCATGGGCAACCCCTCGAAGGAAGAGGCCAAGAACCGCTACTTCTTCTTCGGGCGGATCCTGCTGGAAACCGCCCCCCCCGGCGGCTCGACAAAAATCGAGCGGGTGGCCGACCGTGACGTGTCGAAGAGCAAGAAGGAGTCGGGGTATCTTCTCGGGTTTATCCGCAAACGGCTGCCCTACCTTCGGCAGGGCGACTCCCTGCTCATTGAGAGCCGGGTGCGCTGGATCGGCATCGAGGACAACTACTTTGTCTTCACCATGGTCCCCGAAGCCGAGCCGGGCCCGGCCCGCATCCAACTCTTCAGTGTGTCGGCGGCGGACGAAACCGAGGAGCAGAAGGCGACCCTGCCCGAAGTGCACCTTGCCGTTTCCACCACGGTCAATCCGGAGAGCCCGCGGTTCGATATGTACGTGGGACCCAAGGAGGAGGTCGCCCTCCGTGCCGGCGGACTGAATCCGAACGAGGTCATCGATTTCGGTTTCTTCGGAATCATCGGCCGGCCGCTGCTCTGGATGCTCAACGCCATTTACGGTGTTCTGGGCAACTACGGTTTCGCCATCATCATCCTGACCATCATGATCAAGATCCTCTTTCTGCCCCTGACCCACAAGCAGCTCACATCGATGAAAAAAATGCAGTCGGTGCAGCCGCAGATGAAGGCGATCCAGGCCAAGTACAAAAAGCCCAAGGGGGACATGAAGGCCAAGCAGAAGATGAACGAGGAGGTGATGGCCCTCTACAAGAAAGAGGGGGTCAACCCGCTGGGCGGCTGCTTCCCGCTTCTTTTGCAGCTGCCGGTACTGTATGCGTTCTACAGCTTCCTGCCGGTGGCCATCGAATTGCGCCAGGCCCCGTTCATCCTCTGGGTCCAGGACCTGTCGCTCAAGGATCCTTTCTACGTAACCCCCATCGTCATGGGGGCCACCATGTTCCTCCAGCAAAAACTGACTCCGATGGCATCCGTCGATCCTACCCAGAGACGGATGTTTACCTTGATGCCCCTGATCTTCACCGTTTTCTTCATCAATCTTCCCAGCGGTCTCGTGCTCTATTGGCTGGTGAACAATGTGCTGTCCATTTTTCAGCAGATATTCATCAACAAGAAGAAAGACACGCCGGCACTGGCCGTTGCGGGGAAGAAGGAGAAGCCGGCGAAGGCAGACGCATCTAAGCCGAGGACGAAAAAATGACCGACCAGCACGAGTTTGCCGGAAAGACCATCGAGGAGGCGCTGGAGCTTGCTGCAGAAGAACTGGCAGCCAATGCGGAGAGTATCGAATACAAGTTGCTCGAAACCCCGAAGCGCTTCTTCTTCATGGGCGGCTCCAAGGAATACCGCATCCGGGTCCTCAAATACACACCGGCTGCCGCCGGCTCGGCGCCGGTGAAGACACCGCCGCCGCGGGCGCCGCAGACAACCCGGCAGGAGAGACCGTCCCCGCCGGTCCGGCAGGAGAGACCGTCCCCGCCGGCCCGGCAGGAGAGACCGTCCCCGCCGGCCCGGCAGGAGCGACCGTCCCCGCCGCCCCGGCAGGAGAGACCGGCCCCGCCGGCCCGGCAGGAGAGACCCGCCCCGCCGGCCCGGGAGACGAGCCCGGAGAAGCCCGTTCACCGGGAAGAGGCCGGAGCCAGGGCCGGTGATGACGAGGAGCTCGACCGGATCCTGGACCTGGTGGATGACTTCATCGACAGCTGGGGCATGGACCTGGAGATGGATGTCGATACCACGGAAGATCGGCTGGAGATCAATTTCTTTGGAGAGGACCAGCAGTATCTTCTGGAGAAGAAGGGTGCGGGCCTGCTCTCGCTCCAGCTGATCCTGGGCAAGATGCTCTACAAGCGGGGACTGATCCGCCGGAAACTCCAGGTGGATTGCCAGGGATACCGGCAGCGCCGGGAGAATGAGCTCCGGGAGATCGCCAACCGCACGGCCGACCGGGTGAAGAAGAATGGCGAGGATGCCTTCCTCAACCCGATGAATCCCTACGAGCGGCGCATCGTTCACCTGGCCCTGGTGGATGACCAGCAGGTGACCACCGACAGCCTGGGCGACGGATACATGAAGAAGATCCGCGTGACCAGGATCTGAGTGCCTGTTGTCTCGCAGCATCAAAAGAGCCGGTCCGCGAGGGTCGGCTCTTTTGTGTACGCCGCACTCATGGCCGGCAGTCCGGGATCCCCCTCTTCGCTCAGCAGGGGGATCCCGGACCGCCGGCTGCTGCGGATCAACATCCATCGCCGGGAGCAGGCGTGAACGGTCGCCGGCGTGCCTGGATCTCTGATCCGAGCGAAATGTCGAGAGGCTTTTTGCGCTGATTGCGAGAGTCGCCTTATCAGCAAACCTCGCGTGAACTCGAGACCCGTGAGCTCGGGAGGAGATCCCGGCACGTCGGCATCTGCACAACCGTCATCGCGAGGAGCAGGCGAAGCCTGCGACGAAGCGATCTCTCTTCCTCCTGCTTGACCATGAACGCCATTTCGTTCAGATTAACGCCATGAAACAGCTGGACGAACAGGATACCATCGTGGCGGTGGCCACGCCGGCGGGGCATGGCGCGCTTGGCGTGGTGCGTTTGAGCGGCGGCGAGGCGTGGAACATCTGCCGTCGGCTGGTTCGCTTTCCTGCCGGACCACGTTTTCGCCCGCAGCCGTGGCGCGCCTACTTTGGCCGGGCGGTGCTCGACGGCGGGGCGCTGGAGCTGGACCAGGTGGTGGCGCTGTTCTTTGCGCCGCCAAAAAGCTACACCGGTCAGGAGATGGCGGAGTTGACCTGCCATGGCAGCCCGGCGGTTCTGGCCCGGCTGGTGGAGGAGGCCAGTGCCCTGGGCGCACGGCCTGCCGACCCCGGCGAGTTCTCGCTTCGCGCCTACCTCAACGGCAAGCTCGACCTGGTCCAGGCCGAGGCGGTGGACGCCCTGATCCGCGCCGACAGCCTTGGCGAGGCGCTCAATGCCATGGCCGCCCTGGGCGGCAAATCGTCGCGGATCATGGCGAAGATCTGTGAGCAACTGGAAGAGCGGCTGGCCGGCCTCGAGGCGGCCATCGAGTTTCCCGAAGACCCGGGCCCGGAGGAGAGCGGGATGCCCACGGCCGGGCAGGTGGGCGGCCTGGAAAGGCAACTGGCCGGGATGAGCCGGGAGTTCCGCCGCGGCCGGCTGCTCCGGGAAGGGGTCAGGGTGACGCTGATCGGACGGGCCAACGCCGGTAAGTCCAGTGTATTCAACAGGTTACTAAGAAAGAAACGCGCCATTGTCACTGCGGTCCCCGGGACCACCAGGGATCTTCTGGAAGCGGAATACCATGCCGGTTTGGTGCGGGTGCGGCTCTTTGACACCGCCGGGCTGACCACGCCGCGCAGCGAAGCGGACCGGGCCGGGATGCGCAAGAGCCGCCAGGCGCTGGCCCGGGCCGAGGTGTTGCTGCTGGTCGTGGATGCCTCGCGTCCATTCTCCGCCAGGGATCGGGCGCTCTGCACCGGACCTCGGGCTCGGGACGGCCTGGTGCTGCTGAACAAGGTGGACCTGTCGCCGGCCAGGCCGCACCGGGAGCGCCTGGAACTGCTGGGTATGGAGAACATCGTCGAGGTCTCGGCGCGAACCGGGCGGGGGTTCCGTGAACTGGAGCGCCGGCTGGCGGCCCGGGTGGACCAGGTCTGGCAACAGACCGCCGGCCAGGGCGGCGGGTTCATGATCAGCCTGCGGCAGCGGAAGCTGATGGATGCGGCGCGCCGGGAACTGACCGCGGCCAGGCAGGGCCTGGAGGGCGGTGAGGGCGAGGAGCTGGCCGCCCATCACCTGAGGCGGGCCCTGGAAACCCTGGACGGTTTTTCCGGCCGCACGCTGCCCGACCGGTTGCTGCGGCGGATCTTTGATCGGTTCTGTATCGGGAAGTGAGTGGAAAAAATGGCCAGGGACCGATATGACGTGGTGGTCGTGGGCGGCGGCCACGCCGGTTGCGAGGCGGCGCTGGCCGCCGGTGCCATGGGTGCCCGGACCCTGCTGCTCAGCATGAGTCCGGACAAGGTCGCCGCCATGCCCTGCAATCCTTCGGTGGGCGGCCTGGCCAAGGGCCACCTGGTACGCGAGATCGACGCTCTTGGCGGTGCGATGGCCGTGCTGGCTGACAAGGCCGGTATCCACTTCCGGACACTGAACCGCTCCAAGGGGCCGGCGGTTCAGGCCACCCGCGCCCAGGAGGACAAGGCCCTCTATGCCAGCCTGATGCTGGAGCGGCTTCGCTCCCGGGAGGGCCTGGACCTTGTGCGGGGCGAAGTGGTTGAGATCGGTTCGCGGGAAGGGCGCGTTGATTCAGTCCTCACCGCTGACGGCCGCCGCTTCCCCGCCGGTGCCGTGGTTCTGGCCGCGGGGACATTCCTTGGGGGGCTGATCCACATGGGCCGCCGGACCCTGCCCGCCGGCCGGGACGGTGAGCCTCCGGCCACCGCGCTCTCCGCCTCTCTCCGGTTGCTGGGCTTCCGTCTGGGCCGTCTGAAGACAGGAACGCCCCCGCGCCTGGATGCCGACACCATCGATTTTTCCTCCTTTGACGAGCAGCACGGTGAGGATGACGCAGTCCCTTTTTCTTTTGAAACCGTGCACAGCGGGCCGAACCGCATCACCTGCCACCTGGGATTCACCGGCCCGCGGCTGAAGAAAATCGTCGAGGACAACCTCGACCGATCGGCGCTCTATGGCGGGATGATCACCGGCATCGGTCCGCGCTACTGCCCCTCCATCGAGGACAAGGTGGTTCGCTTCTCGCACAAGGACCAGCACCAACTGGTGCTGGAGCCCGAGGGTCCGGAGGGTCGCAGCATCTATCTCAATGGTCTTTCCAACTCCATGCCCGAGGAGGTCCAACTGGAGATGGTCCGCGCCATTCCCGGGCTGGAACGGGCCGAGATGCTCCGGCCGGGCTACGCCATCGAGTATGACTATGTTCCTCCCGAGCAGTTGCGCCCCTCGCTGGAAACCCGCGCCGTGCGTGGCCTCTACCATGCCGGACAGGTCAACGGCACGTCGGGATACGAGGAGGCGGCGGCCCAGGGGCTGATCGCGGGGGTCAATGCCGTGCTGGGTCTGGGGGAAGGTAAGGAACCGCTGGTGCTGGGCCGCGCCGAGGCTTACGCCGGTGTGCTGGTGGACGACCTGGTGACCCTGGGCACCGCCGAGCCGTACCGTATGTTCACCTCCCGGGCCGAGCACCGGCTGCTGTTGGGGATCGACACCGCCGAACAACGGCTGCTGCGCCATGGGGTCCGGCTGGGGCTGGTACCCGGCGAGCGCCTGCAGCGGTTTGAAGAGAGTGAGTCGCGGGTTGAGGCGGCCCGGCAAAGCCTGCGTTCGCTGGTGGTAAAGCCGGACAGCGAAATTGCCGGTAAGTTGGCCGCAGCCTTCGGGTTCCGGCCCTCGCGGCCGGCCAATCTCGAGGAATTGCTCCGCCGGCCGGGGGCATTTCTGGACGGAGAGGTCTCGCCGCTGGACATGGAGCCGCTGGCCTCGCTGGACCGCGGGGAAAGACGCCGTCTCTATTACGAGATCAATTAAGAGGGCTATATCGAGCGTGAGACACGCGAAGCGGTGAAAGCGGCGGAGATGGAGGTATTTCGGCTCCCTGAAGAGCTGGTTTATCATGAGATTCCCAG
>JAQAZP010000142.1:0-48716 GCA_032127265.1 Acidobacteriota bacterium | reverse complement strand
ATCGAGAACCTGCTGGTTTCGCAGCCCGACCATGGCGAGCAGGCGCTCGAAATCGCCGAGATGCTCGTGCGCTCCAATGCTGTCGACGTCGTGGTCATCGACTCGGTGGCGGCGCTGGTGCCGCGGGCCGAACTGGAAGGCGACATGGGCGATTCCCACGTCGGTCTCCATGCGCGGCTGATGTCCCAGGCGCTGCGCAAACTCACCGCCATCGTCGCCCGGAGCCGCACCTGCCTGATATTCATCAACCAGATCCGCGAGAAGATCGGCGTGATGTTCGGCAACCCCGAGACCACCACCGGCGGCCGGGCCCTGAAGTTCTACACGTCCATACGGGTGGATATCCGCCGTATCGCCGCACTGAAATCGGGCGACGACGTGATCGGCAACCGGACCCGGGTCAAGATAGTGAAGAACAAGCTGGCCGCGCCGTTCAAGAAGGCCGAGTTCGATATCCTCTACGGCGAGGGCATTTCGTCCCAGGGCGACCTGCTGGACCTTGGTGTGGAACACCGGATTCTGAACAAGACCGGGGCCTGGTATTCAATCGGTGATGTGCGGATGGGCCAGGGCCGGGAGAACGCCCGCAAATTCATCGTGGAGAACCCGGAAATCGAGGCCCGGCTGGATAAGGAACTCCGCACCATCCTCGGACTGATCGGGGGCGATGTGGTGGCGGAAGAAACCCCCGAGGAGGTTGCGGATTAAGAACCGGCTGCGCAACTGGAACTCCTTCACAGCCCTGGTGCTGTTTGCGCTGATCGCTTGCTGCTGGATACCCGCGGCGGCGGGTTTTGGCCCGCCGCCGGTCGTGCTGCCCACCGCGGGCCCCGGCCTCTCCTTCACATCGCTTCTGCCCCCGCTGATCGCCATCGTCCTGGCCCTGATGTTGCGGCAGGTCATCGTCTCCCTGTTTGCCGGTGTCTTTCTCGGCGCCCTGATCATCGGGGGCTGGAACCCTCTGGCTGCACTGTTCCGCACCGCGGACCACTACCTGGTGGGAGCTCTGGCCAGCCGCGATCATGCCTCGATCATCATCTTCACCCTGCTCCTCGGGGGCATGACCGGGATCATCTCCCGGGCCGGCGGAGCCGGCGGTGTGGTCAAGCTGCTGGGCCCCCTGGCCCGCACGGCCCGATCCTGCCAGCTGGCCGTCTGGGCCATGGGACTGGTGATTTTCTTCGACGACTACGCCAACTCCCTGCTGGTGGGCAGTTCGATGCGGCCGCTCAGCGATCGGCTCAAGGTCTCGCGGGAAAAACTGGCCTACATTGTTGACAGCACCTCGGCCCCGGTAGCAAGTGTGGCGGTTTTCTCCACCTGGATCGGCGCCGAGGTGGGGCTGATCCGTGACGCCTTTGTTGCCGCCGGACACCAGGAGGATGCCTACATTGCGCTGCTCAAGTCGATCCCCTACCGTTTTTACCCGCTGCTGACCCTGGCCTTCGGATTCATGGTGGCGGTGAGCGGACGCGATTTCTCCTCGATGCGGCTGGCCGAGCGGCGGGCCCGCTCCGGCGGCGGACTGGTCCGTCCAGGCGCCACGCCCCTGTGGGACATGGGCTCCGACGAGTTGAGCCCGCTGGAGAACCGTCCCCAACGGTGGGTTACGGCCGTTGTGCCGGTGCTGGCCGTCCTGTTCACCGCCTTTGCCGGCCTCTACCTGGATGGCAGCCGATCGCTGCTCCGGGAGGGTGTCACCGCCCATTCGTTCGGCGCAGCCATCGGGGCCGCGGACAGTTACCGTGTCCTGCTCTGGGCCTCACTGGTCGGTTGTCTCTCGGCCGCACTTATGGCAGTCGGCCAACGGATACTCAACCTCGTTGAAACCATGGAATCGATGATGAGCGGGGTCCGAGCCATGCTCAACGCCCTGGTGGTATTGCTGCTGGCCTGGTCGCTGGGCCAGGTCTGCACCGAGTTGGGCACGGCCGACTACATCCTCTCCCTGGCTGGCGAGGCCATCGATCCCCGGCTTCTCCCGGCACTGATATTTATCATCGCCGGAGCGGTCAGCTTTGCCACCGGCACTTCATGGGGCACGATGTCGATCCTTATCCCGCTGGCCATCCCGCTGGCGATCAAAATGAGCCTCGCTGCGGGGCTCTCACCCGAGGTGTCCGAAACCGTGTTGCTGGGGGCGATTTCCTCGGTGCTGGCCGGTTCGGTCTTCGGCGATCACTGCTCACCGATTTCCGACACCACCATTCTCTCCTCCATGGCCGCGTCTTCCGACCATATCGATCATGTCCGCACCCAGCTGCCTTACGCGCTGGTGGTGGGCGCCACGGCCCTGGTCGTTGGTGACATCCCGTCCGCTTTCGGCCTGCCGCCGCTGGTTTCACTCATCGCCGGCATAGCGGTCCTCGCCCTGCTGCTCAGGCTTGTGGGCCGGCGGGTGGAGTGACCATTCACCTTCCGGGGCCTTCTGTTCCCTCAAGTATTTCGGCTTTTCTGCCGATCCATTTTGTATCACCGGGCCTTCGGTGATCAGTGGACGAGGGGACTCTTCGCCGGAACCACGGGTCAGCCGGACAGCAAGGATTGTCCGCGGTCTCATCGGCAAGAGCGTGAAGATCGGTGCACCGGATTGAGGTCGGTTGCCAGCGGAGGATGTGATGGCACGGAAGAGCAGGGACCAGATGGAAGGACTGAGCCGTATCACCAGGGGACGGAAGCTGCATGATCTCGAAGACAGCGAAACAGAAATGGAACTGAAACGGTTTCTCGAACAGGGAACTGATTTCGAGTCTGACCAGGCAGAGGAGGAAGAGGAGCAGGAGACCGACGACGGCCACCGGCCGTACAGGTTGGACCAGGCGGAAACCTTTGGTAGTCTGGGGCTGTTCTGGGTCTCCGACAACTGAGCTGCCGGAAAACAGGCCACGCAAAAAATCATCGAACCTCATGGCCCCGCGGCTCCCGTCGCGGGGTTTTCAGTGTCCGGCCGGTCATTTGACCGGAGGACGCTGAATCTGTATATTATCAAGAAGTTAATAATATGGCCTTCATCGAACACTGGGCCGGCCGGCCTCGGGCGGCGGATTCGGCGGGGGATGGCTGCACTTACCAACCGCAACAGAGGTGCGTAATGGCGGAACGAAAAGTCGCTTCGAAAATCCAGGACCGCTTGGCCATATCCCTGCCGGTTCATGACCCGGCACAGGAGTTGCTGCTCAACCTTGGCTATGTCTACACCCGGGTGAGCCGGCTGATGGGCAGCTCGCCGCTGCTGGGCCAGACCCTGCGGGCCAACGGCCTGACCGTGGCCCTGTTCAATGTCATGGCCTTTGTCAAATACAGCCGTGATGCCGGCGAGCTTTCGCAAAAAGACCTGGGGCGAAAACTCCTGGTTTCCGGGGCCAACGTCACCGGCATGGTGGACAAGCTGGAAAAGAAAAAACTGGTGGTCCGCACTAAGCACGCGGACGACCGCCGGAAGTGGATCATCCGGCTGACCCCCAAAGGTGACGATCTGCTGACCAGGATTCTGCCCAGTTACGCGGAGAGCGTGAAAAAACTGACCTATGGCCTTGGTGCGGAACGGATCAAGCGGCTGGACGGCATGCTCAGCACCTGGGGGGACATGCTGGAGAACGACATCTGAACGGACGCGGGTCGCCGGAGTTGTTGACGCCCGGCAGTCTGTTGGTATATAAAGTCCGAGCTTTTGGCAAACCGGGCCGAGGTAGCTCAGTCGGTAGAGCGAGGGACTGAAAATCCCTGCGTCGGCGGTTCAATTCCGTCCCTCGGCACCATTTCCGGTATTCCCGCCTGATTCCGATTCCCTGGTCTACAGCCTGGTGGTGAGTTTGGAGAGCCTGGAGAGGTCGAGGCCGGAGTTCTTGAAGCCGATCTTGCGCCCGTTCTGGCGGGAGATGGTTTTCATACGCCTGATCTCCTCGTGCGAGATGCCGGAGAGGCTGACGATTTCCGTGGCCGGAGTCCGGCTGACCCAGCTCACCGAGGGTATCCCCACGGCAAAGAAGCGCCGGATGTCGTCAGGGGTGAAGGCCGATTCCCTGCGCACCCGCTGGTAGAAGAGGAGGAGGTTGAGCACCGCCGGCCGGTGGCCGCGGTAGCCGATGTCCACCCGTTCGCTGAGCGCCTGGTAGCTCTCCAGAACATCTTTTTGCAGGCCCGAACGGCGGGCCCGGTCACCGTTGGTCAGGGACGCCTCCCGGCAGCTCTCCGAGAGGCTGCGGAGAATTCCGGCCAGTTCGTGGAGCTCGGCCCGTCTGGCCAACTCGGCCATCGGGCCGACGGTGAGATCGATGATCTCGTAGAGCGAGGGATTGTAGCGGATCGAACCCAGGGCCTTGATGTATCTGGTCACCGGCTTGAGACTGCTGCGCAGGATGGCGAGGAAGGTCCCCTCCATCTCGTCCATACCCCACCGGCCCTGGTCGGGCAGGGGAGTGGCGCCGCCAGTGCCGGCCCCCGGTTGGGCCGCTGCCTGGTCGAGAAAGTCGCCCAGGGTGTCGTCCATTTCGTCCAGCAGGCCGTCCAGCGAATCTTCGCCGGTCTCTGGCTGCCGGAGCTGTTGACCCATTCCGGCGTCGGGTGTGCTTTTCATTGTCAGGAGCGTGGAGGCCGCCGCCGCGGGCCGCCTCCCTCTATTTGTGCCAACCTTCCGGAAATGGCTGTTCACCGGTGCGCCGCTGCGCCTGGAACTTGATCTCCCCGGGAATCGCCAACCGCAAGGAAGGGCCGTCATCAGGGTTTGGTACAACTTCAAGAGTAATGCCAATGATAAAGAATTCTTCGTGACAGGTCAATCACCGGACGCTTCTATCCGCTGTTTTTGATGTTTCGGGGACTACCACCAGAACTGGATATATGATTTAATGTCCTTCCGACACAAACACACATACTCCCTTGGAGAGGCGACCAAAAGATCAGGAGGACGCTGGCATGGCACAGCCTGGCGAAAACAGACCCGTGCTGCTCAAAACCGAGATGGAGGGCGTGACCCTGCTGAGCCGCGGCAAGGTGCGGGATATTTACGATCTCGGCGACACCCTGCTCATCGTGGCCACCGACCGCATCTCGGCCTTTGACCACATCCTGCCCACCGGAATCCCGCGCAAGGGCGAAGTGCTGACACAGATCTCCCGCTTCTGGTTCGACTTCCTCGGCGACACGGTTGAGCACCACGTGATCACCACCGACCCGGCCCTTTTTCCCGAGGCGCTACAGCCGCACCTGGGCCAGTTGACCGGGCGCTCCATGCTGGTAAAGAAGGCCGAGGTCCTGCCGGTGGAGTGCATCGTTCGCGGCTACCTGGCCGGGTCGGGGTGGAAGGAATACCAGCGGGAAGGCACGGTGTGCGGCATCGCGCTGCCCGCGGGGCTGCAGAATTCGTCACAGCTCCCTGAGCCGATTTTCACACCGTCCACGAAGGCCGACACGGGGCATGACATCAATATCCCCTTCAGCGATATGGTGGAGCTGGTGGGCCGGGATAACGCCGACCAGGCCAGGGCGATAAGCCTCGAGATCTACCGCCGGGGAGCGGAGCACGCCGCGTCCCGGGGCATCATCATCGCCGACACCAAGTTCGAGATCGGTCTGCTGGACGGGCGGCTGATCCTGGTGGACGAGGTGCTCACCCCGGACTCGTCGCGCTTTTGGCCCCGGGACAAATATCAGCCGGGCCGCAACCAGCCCAGTTTCGACAAGCAGTATGTACGGGATTACCTGGAGTCGATCAACTGGAGCAAGGAGCCTCCGGTGCCGGAACTGCCGGACGAGATCGTGGCCGGGACCACCGGGAAATACCTCGAGGCGTTCCGCAGCCTCACCGGCCGGCCGGACCCGGCCGCCTAACCTTCGCCATCGGCGGGCCGCTGCCAACGGTTGAGCCAGGTCTGCATCTCCCCCGTGAGCCGGTCCAGGTCGGTCAATTCGGGGGAGAGCGGGTTGCTGATCATCCGCTGGCTCTCCAGACCGCCGGCCAGGGCACGGATCCGGTCGATGGCGGCGGCAGCCATGCGGCGCAGTACCGCCGAGCCCCGCAGTTCGCGGTCCAGTTCCGCCCTGGCGGCAAGAATCCGCTCCTTGCTGTGGCAGATCAGAATCCAGTCCGCTCCGGCCAGCAGCGCCCGGATGCCCACCGAGTCATCGAAGGGGTCTGCTTTATCGTCACCGTCTCCGGTCACCGCCCCCATCTCCAGGTCGTCGGTGATCACCACCCCCCGGTGGCCCAGCTCGCCACGCAACAGCCCGTTGATCACCGCCGGCGAGAGCGAGGCCGGCACCGGACGGCCGTCACCTGCGGCGCCGGCCGGCTCGAGGCCAGGGTACCAGCCGTGTCCCACCATCACCGGCACCCCCGGGCGACGGGAGACCAGCCGGCGGAAGGGCAGCAGGTCGTGGCGCCACAGGGCCTGGCGCTGCTCCAGGACCTCGGGCAGCAACTGGTGCGAGTCCACCACGGTGCGGCCCAGACCGGGGAAGTGCTTGATCGTGCCGCTGATGCCGGCCGAGGCCAGGCCGTCCAGGTAGTGGCCGGCCAGCTCGGTGACCAGTTCGGGGTCGGTGCCGAAGGACCGCACACCGATGCCGTTGGCCGCATCCTCCTTGCTGAGGTCCACCACCGGCGCGAAGTTGATCTGGAAACCGAGACCACGGAGCAGACGGCCGGTGAGCGCGGCGGCTTCGCGGACCCGCCGGCCCCCGTCGCCGCGGCCCAGGACAGCGGCGGCGGGCAGGGCGGGGAAGAGGCCGCCCAGCCGGTTTACCGGGCCCCACTCCTGGTCGATGCCCAGCAGCGGCCCGCTGCTCATCGGGCCGGCGGGCAGGGCGTGGAGCGCCGTGTTCAACTCCTGCAGCTGACCGGGGGATTCCACGTTGCGGCTGAAGAGGATTACCCCGCCGGGGCGGACCTGGTGCAGGAAGTCCGATTCTTCGGCGGAGAGACGCGTGCCGTGGATACCCACGAAGAAGAGCGTTCCGCTGTCGTCGGCATGACTCATGCCACGAACCCCCTCAGGCCGCTGGCGGACGCGTGGTCATGGGTGGGAGGCCTGGACCACGGTGTGGATTCCCCCCCGCACGTTGAAATCAGCGATGACCGTCATGCGCTTCGGGGCGAGTACATCCACCAGGTCATCGAGAATCTGGTTCGCCGCCGCCTCGTGGAACGTGCCCTGATCGCGAAAGGAGTGGAAGTAGAGTTTCAGTGATTTCAGTTCGACGATCAACTGGCCGGGCACGTAGGTGATGGTGATGGAGGCGAAATCCGGTTGGCCCGTCCGGGGGCAGAGACAGGTGAACTCGGGGCTCACCGACCGCACTTCGTATTCCCGGCCGGGCCTGGGGTTGGGCACGGCTTCGAGAATCGATTTTTGCTCGCTGCTCACTGCTGCTCCTCGCTTAGCTGTGGATGGATAGTCAATAGCCCCTGCTGCCGCAGGGAAAGTATATCCCGGTACCCCGCGCCGGGAAAGCCGCTTCTCTCGACAGTTGCGCTCCGCTTCAACTACCATGGCCGGGTGATTGGTAGTGGGGCTGCTTGTCATTGCGAGCCCCGACACGCTGGGGCCACGGGGAAAGTAGGGACGGGTACTACTTTCTCCACACACATGAAGCGCATGAGGGAGTTCAGAAAGTAGTTCCCGTCCCTACTTTCCATGACCATACGGCCTTTTTACTGTGGGGATAGTGATGAGCGAGGAATCGCATTCAGAGCAGCTGGTACGGATCGTGAGTCGGGTGGGTGCTCTGACCGCTATCCTGCACCGTCCGGCCCCGGCTGCCGCAACCCGGCCGCCTTGTGTGGTGGCCTCTCACGGGCTGTACAGCGACCGTGAGAGCCAGAAGCTGGCCGACCTCGGCCGGTCCCTGACCCGGCGCGGAGTGGCCTTTCTGCGCTACGACTGCATGGGGTGCGGGGACTCGGGAGGCGCCTTTGCCGAGACCACCCTGGCCAGCCGGGTTGCCGACCTCACCGAGGTTCTGGCCTGGGTCCGGCGGCAGGAGGACCTGGACGCGGGACGGATCGGTTTGATGGGCAGTTCCATGGGCGGTTTCGCCTCCCTCTGCCTGGCCGCCGCGGACCCGGGGATCGCCGCCACGGCCGTCTGGGCCGCCCCGGCGACATTCGAAGACCTGCACGACGAGGACCGGGAGCGCGGGGCGGCTCCGGATGCCGAGGCAGCGGAACTGGACGCTGAGCCTGAAGGGTGGACCCCGCCGGTGCTGGGCCCCGAATTCTACCGCACGCGGCACACGCCGGACCTGGTGGGCCTGGCCTCCTCGCTGACAAATGTTTTCTTTCTCCACGGTGAGGATGACGAGACCGTGCCGCTGTCCCACGCCCTGCGCCTCTACCGGCTGGCCGGCGAACCGAAACGGATCGAGATCTTCCCCGGTGGCGACCACCGCTTCTCGGATCCCGCTGCCCGGGAGCGGGCGGTAGCCCTGTCCACCGAATGGCTGGTCCAGGGGCTTCTCGGCTGACCCGCCGCACGAAAAAAGGGGATCGCCGTTGCCGGCAATCCCCTTTCTGTTTTCATTCCGGTTGTCGGCCGATCGGCAACGGTTCGACGTTATTCCTCGTCCGCCGCTTCGTCGTCACCCTCGCCCAGTTTCTTTACCACCGGGGCCTTGATCGCGTCGAACTTCATGTTGTAGACCTTGTCGTCCTGGAAGTAAACCCCGGCCGCGCCGCGGTCTTTCGTGGGGTAGTACCAGCCCACCAGCGTTTTGCCGTTCTGGATCTCTTCCCTGATGTGCTTGGGGTTGGCCACGCCGCAGATCGCTTCGACCTCGTCGGTGTACATGCCCTTGCTGACCGTGTCGAAGCGTTCCTGGGTCATGAACTTCAGCGATTCGGCCTCGTCCCGCAGGGCCTGGATCTCGGCGTTCTCCGGGTCGAGGGACAACGCTTCATCATAGACTTCCACGGCCTTCCTGTAGTTGCCCATCTCGGTGATGAACCCCGGGGCCACGAACTTGGCCAGGTAGTCGGCATAGGCGGCCTTGGCTTCATGGCTGTCCGGGTTGTCGTTGATGTAGGGCACCAGCTGGTCGGTGAACACCTCGTACTGGCCTTCGCGGTCCATCTCGATACGCTTCATTTCCTCGGCGATCTGCTGGGGATCGAGCTCTTCCACCGGCTCCCCTTCCACCGGTTCCCCCTCCGCCGGCTCCAGCGCGGCCGTTGCCGACGCGTAGGCTTCCTCGGCCTTGTCCCGAATGCTCATGATCTCCAGGAGTTGAGCGCCGCTGTCCGCCGCGACCTCTTCCGAGGACTGCTGTGAGCAACCGCCAGCGAAAAGGAGCAGCAGACAGAGGACGAGGCAGGTGGCAAAAGAGTGTTTCATGATTCACCTCACGATTGAGAAACAATGAGAATCAGTGCGGCCGCAATAGACCCTGGTGCGAGGCCAGGGGGACGGCTCTGTCGACTTGGAAACAGCCCCAGCGCCTGGACGGCGTCCAGTGTGAACCCAGGATCTGAAGCGGGAGAACATTAGCACAACAGGCCGGTGACTGTAAAGCGGGACGGGGGTGGCGGCGGCGGGTGGTGATCGATGTAAAAGATAGAAATATAAAGGGATGTGGTCGACTACTCGATGTAGCCCATGGCTTTGAGTTCGTCGCGTATGGTCTCGTCTTCCGGGGAGCTGATCGCCTCGCCACCTTCAGTCGCCGGCGGTGTTGCTCCATAGGTTGGTAAGAGCGTTGTCTGCAGCACCCGCGGTTCACCCTGCTGATCGGGCATCAGCCGCAGGGCGGCCGGGCGGCCGGCCATGTCCCTGGCCGCCGGAAGTCCCAGCAGGGCGAGGACCGTGGGGGCCACGTCGGCCACCGACATGGAGCTGATCGTCTGGCCGCCGGCCACCCGGCCCCCGGAGATCACCACCACCCCCGCAGGCGCTTCATCGTGGACGAAGTAGATATAGACGTCGTCGGGGTGGAACTCGCACCCGGCGGACTTCAGCCGGTTGAGCACCCGGCTGCGCTGGGCCATGGTTCCGCCGGGAGGGAAGCGTAGACGGTGCCACCCGGAGTCGGCCGGGGGTTCCAGCCGGGCCAGCCCGTCCAGTTCCCCGGCGAGCAGGCTCTGAACCGGGGCCTCACCACCCGCCGGCTCGCCTGCGGGCGGCCGCCAGCGAACCGCCAGCCCGGAGGCCAGGTCGATACCGTGGTCGGAGAGGACCACGAAGACGCACTCCTGGTATCCCTCCACTTCACGAACCCCCTGGACCAGACGGCCCAGCAAGCGGTCGTATACCCGGTAGGTCTCATCGATCACCTCCCGGCCGGCATCGTTGCGCTCCGGCAGGCAGCCCTCGGCGGGTCGGTCGGCACCGCCGAAAAAATGCTGGGACATGTCGGTGGCGTTGAAATACACCGCGGAAAGCCGCGGCCGCACCACCGGGAACCGCTGGAGGAAGAGCGGCAGCTTGACCTCGCTGTCCAGGGTCGCATTCCAGAGGAACCCGGTATCCACCTTCTCCCTGGTCAGCAGCACCAGGCGGTCGGGTTCACCGGGTCCGTTTTCGCCGGCTGTTCCTTCGCCCTCGAAGGTCCCGTGGAGGAAGGGCGAGACCCTGTCGGAGGTGGCCAGTTGACCGAGCCGCTGCAACTCCGGGGGCGGGTCCGCAGCAGCGTCGCGGAAGGTCTGGAGGGCCGGGGCAAGCCAATCGTCCGAGGTTTCGGGATAGACATGCCGCTGCCGGGACTTGTGCCAGCGGTCGGAGATCATCTCGCCCAGCACCTCCTCGGCCGGCCAGGTCACCGGCCAGCCGAAGAAGAGAGTGGGCTGGTCGAGGCTGGACAGGATGTTCCACAGCGCGGGCACCCGGCGGATGTTGCTGGTCAGCGGGATACCTTCGGAACTGACAAAGGCGTTGATCCCGTGTTCGCCGGGCTCTTTCCCGGTGGCCATGGTGGTGAAGATTACCGGGGTCCAGGTGGGGCGATCGGTCTCCAGCGGACCGGCGGCGCCGTTACGGATCAGGCCGGCCAGTTCGGGCATCTCTCCGTTGCGCACCAGCGGACCGGCCACCTGCCAGCTCAGACCGTCCAGGGCCACGATGACCACCGGGGGAGCGGCACTGTCCGGTGCCGGTGCCCGCCCCGGGCCGCAGGCCGCGCAGAGGAGCAGAAACAGCGGCAGCAGTCGTGGCCATCTCCGGGCCGACCCTCTTCTGGTCTGTACGGTCATTGACTTTCCCCTGTTTCCTGGTTCGGCAGCAGTATAGCGAAACAGACCGCGGGTGCTCAATGCAGCTCAATGCAGGCTTCTTGCCCATGGCTGCTGCAATACCTATAATTTCATGTCATTACTCTCTGTCCATGCGACAAGGCGCAAGCCTGTCATTGCGAGCCGCGGGCGACGAAGCCATCTCAACAGTGGCAGGATCCCAAACAGGGAGATCGTCGCGTCGCAGGCTTTGCCTGCTCCTCGCATGACAATGGGATTCGTCGCAATGACGTTGGAGGATATAGCTATCAATTCCCCGGGGAGCGCCAGCGATTGAGTCCAGGTTCACAACCCGTCCCGCCGCCGGATATTCTTGTGGTGGCCGACGTCCATCTGAACAGCGATGATCCCGAGGCGCTGGATGCCTTCCTCGGTTTTCTGCACCGCCAGTCCGAGGGCTGCGGCGCCATTGTCTTTCTCGGTGACCTGTTCGACCTCTGGCTCGGGCCGCCGGTCCTCCAGGAGCCGCACCACCGCCGCCTGCTCGAGGCCCTCGCTGATTTCGCCGGCCGCGGAATGTGCCTGGCCTACGCCGAAGGGAACCGCGACCTGTTCGTGGCCCACCATTTCGGCAGGCATCCGTTCCGGCTGGCCACCGGCGGGTCCATTGTCATCAACCGCGGCGGCCGGCGCTTTGTCCTGGTCCACGGCGACCGGTTGAACCGCATCGATTACAACTACCGCATCTGGAACAAGCTGGTGCGCAGCGTGCCGGTTCGGCTGCTGCTCCATCTTCTTCCCCCGCGCCTGACCCTCCGGGCGGCGGCCGGGCTGGAGCGGAAATTGCGAAACACCAACCGGCGATTCCGCACCTATTTCCCCCACGCCCAGTGCGAACGATATGCCAGGGAGCAGTTCAAGCGCGGGGCCGACGTGGTGCTGATGGGCCATTTTCACCAGCGGTTCCATTTTCGCTACGATGCTGACCAGGGGCGCGGGGGGGAGGTCTTTGTCCTCCCCGACTGGCTCACCCGGCGGGCGGCCCTGCGTATCGGCGCCGGCGGAGAAGTGCGACAGGTCAGTGAGCCGCGGACCGCCGGGGCGACCTCGACATCGGATTAAACTATGGATAATAAAGCACTTGAAGCGATGGTGCCGGGAGAGGGTGTCTTGACAGGGTCTGCCGCCACTTCGTATACTCGCAGGGCCCAATCCCTCTGGCAGATGAGGATTCGATGACCGATAGTCCAGCTCCAGCGAAGCTCCGGTTGCAGACGCTTTTTTCTCCGCTGGCCGCCGGATGCCTGCTGGCCATGGTCGTTTTCGTGGACTGCCTTTTTGCCGCCACCGACATGGCGGTGATGGAAAAGGTGGCGGTGCTGCCCCGCGAGGCGCTGCTCCTGCTCGGCGTCGGCGCCCTGGTGCCGGTGCTGCTGCGCCGCCAGTGGGTGATCGACCAGCGGCCCGCCTACCAGTTCCGCAACTTCACCTTTGCCGTGCTGGCCGTGCTCTTCGCCACCCTGGCCGTCTACCACCTCTCCGGCGGCCGGAGCCGCGACCTGGACAAGATCTATCCCTCCTACACCCTCTGGGAACCGGCCGGCGAAGGGCTGAAAGCGCTGTTCCAGCAGGTGTTGTTCGACCTCTCCGCCCTTGTGGCTCTCATCTGCTGCATCATCGTGATTATCGGCCTCCGGCAACTGATCTACCACAACCGCAAGAAACACACCGCCCGGATCTTTCACCTGACCCTCGGGTTCTTCGCCCTGGTCTTCCTGCTGGACCTGGTGCTGGCCGACAGCCTCGGCTTCTTCTCCGCCGAAAGCTCCAACATTCGCCGCTACCTGGGGAACGTCAGGGACGGGATCAGGGCCCTGGCCATACTCTTCATCATCGCCAATTCCTTCCGGCTCTCCTGGGTCAAATCCACGAGCAAGAAAGAGAAGTGGAGCTGCCTCGGGCTGTCGGTGCTCTGCCTCACCGGCTCGGTCTTCATGATCTCCTCCTCCACGCTGTTCAGTTATACCGAAAGCTGCAGCTATGTCTGCGGCACCTTCTTCAGCCTGGTGGGTCTCTTCCTCGCCATCTACTCCGGCTTTACCGTGGCCAGCCTGCTCCTGCACCTGCCCACGGCCAGGACCTATGACCGGCAGCTGGAAGAGATCACCTCGCTGCACGATCTGGGCCGGGCGGTGAAATCCACCCTCGACCTGGACCAGCTGGTGGAGATGATCACCGCCCATACCTCCCGGGTGCTGGAGTCCCACGCCTGCTGGCTGGAATTGCGCAACGAGACGGAGGAGCGGTTCGAGCTGGTGGCCTGGAGCGGCATGGGTGACGAGGAAGCGGCTCGGCAACAGCGGGACCATCCCGTGAGCAGTCTGAGCCAGTGGGTCGTCCGGCAGGAAAAGCCGGTGCTGATCAAGGATATCGCCGCGGACCGGCGCTCGGCCGATCTGCGCAACTGGCGGCGCAAGGCCGGTTCCCTGGTCTGCGCGCCGCTGCTCTCCCAGGGCCGGGTCATCGGCATCCTCTACGCGCTGAAGGACCACACCTACTCCTTCGAGCGGGAGGACCTGCTGGCCCTCACTGCGTTCGCCGACCAGGCGGTGGTTTCCATCGAGAACGCCAGGCTGGTCAGGGCGTCGCTGGAAAAGGAGCGCATGGAGCAGGAATTGAAAATCGCCCGCGAAGTCCAGATGCGCCTGCTGCCGATGACCATCCCCCGGATCCCGGGGTTGGACATGGATGCGCTCTCCCTGCCGGCCTACGAGGTGGGGGGCGATTATTACGACTTTGTTGAGCTGGACCGGGAACGGCTGGGCGTGGCCATCGGCGACGTTTCCGGGAAGGGCACCTCAGCCGCGTTCTACATGGCGGAGATCAAGGGCATCCTCCAGGGACTGGGGCCGATCTACGACCGGCCGTCGTTGCTGCTCTCCCGGGTGAACCAGATCCTGCACAAGGACCTGGACCGGCGCACCTTCATCACCCTGCTCTACGCCGTGATCTCACCGGCGGACGACACGCTGCTGCTGGCCCGGGCCGGCCACTGCCCGCTCTACCACCTGCCCGGCACGGCCGAGCGCGGCCGGTTCATCACCCCGGACGGGATCGGCCTGGGCCTGGAGGCGGGGACGATCTTTGACCGGGTTATCCGTGACGAGACAGTGACCTACCGGGAGGGAGATATCTTCCTCTTCTTCAGCGATGGGCTGGTGGAGGCGCAGGCCGGAGACGGCGAGGAGTTCGGCGAGTCGCGGTTGGACCAGGTGATCGTGGAGAACCGGCTGCGTTCGGCCGATGCGATCAAGCTGGCCCTGCTCAATGCGGTGAACAACTTCAAGGAAAAAGAGCGGCTCCACGACGACCTGACGCTGTTCATCATGAAAGTCAACGGCACGGCCGCGGCCAGAACGGCCGCCCTCGGCGGGAGCAACCGGTGAGGGCCGGCAAGAGGGATCGAAACCCTTTCCACGACCTGGTCCTGGTCAACACGCGGAGCTTCACCAGCCACACCACAACCGCGGGCCTGCGCGTGCTGGTCAAGGAGGTGGGCTCGATCCCCGGGGTAAACGTGACCCTCTGGTACCAGGTCGGCGGCGCCCACCGCCCCCGGGGCCGCTCGGGCCTGGCCCACTTCCTCGAGCACATGGTGTTCAAGGGAACCGACCGCTTCGCCAAGGGGGACGTGGACCTGATCTGCGACCGCAACGGCGGCTCCAACAATGCCTACACCGATCTCGATCACACCTACTATGTGTTCAACTTTGCCCGTGACCGCTGGGAGATCGCCCTGGAAATCCTGGCCAGCCAGATGAGCGGCAGTCTCTTTCCCCCGGAGGAGTTCGAGGCCGAACGGCAGGTGGTGATCCAGGAGCGGATGCTCAGCGAGGACGACCCGAGCTTTCTGCTGGAGGAGGCGGCGCTCCAGGCGGCACTGCCCCAAAGCCCCTACAGCCGTGGTGTCATCGGCACGCTGGAGGACCTGCAGGGGATGAGCCGGGAGGAGCTGACCAGTTTTTACCGGCGCTACTACCGCCCGGAAAATGCCCTGCTGGTGATCACCGGCGATGTGGACACGGAGCGTGCGCTGGAGGCGGTGGAACGCCACTTCCCGGGCGGCCCGCCGGCCGCGTCCACCATCGCCGACGAGCTGCCTTCAGCGGAGGCGGAGCCCTTCGTGCCCGCGGGAACAGGAGGCGGCCGGATCCGGCTCCGTCTGCCGGCCCAACTGCCGGAAGTCAAGATCAACTTTCAGGCGCCGGCCATGGGCCATCCCGACTCCTACGTGCTGCTGGTGCTCAACAATCTGCTGAGCTACGGCAAGAGTTCACGGATTTACCGCCAGGTGATCCAGCGCGACCAGCTGGCCACTGAAGCCTGGTTCAGCTATCTGCCCTGCCGGTTGCCCTTCCTCATGGAAGTTTGCGGCCAGGCCCGTCCCGGTGTGGATCCGCAACAGCTGGAGTCTGCCCTGCTGGACGAAATCAACCGTCTGCGCCGGGAGAAGGTGGAGGACGAGGAGATCCAGCGGGCCCGCTGGCAGATCTGGATGAATATGCTGCTGGCCGGCCAGTCCCTGGAGGACCAGTCCTACCTGCTGGGCCGCACGGTGATGGTGGGGGGCCTGGGTTTTCTCGACCACTTCTTCACCCGTCTGGACGAAGTGGACGGGGAGCGGATCATCGAGACGGCCCGCCGGCTATTCGATCCCCGGGGGCAAACCGTGGCCTTGCTGGAGCCCGACACGTCCGCGGAAGAGGACGGGGAGGAGCATGATGGTTGACCGCGATCCGGGAGACGGCACACCGGCACGGCCCAAATTCGATCCCGGGCCGGTGGCGCGGCATGTGCTGCCCAACGGCCTCTGCCTGATCGTCCGGGAAAACCACTCTCATCCGCTGGTGTCGGTGGAGGCAGTGGTTCGCGCCGGCTCGTATCTCGACGAGGAAGGGACCGCCGGGCTGGCCGCCCTCAGCGGCCGGCTGCTCGATTCCGGCGCCGGCGGCCTCACCGCCGAACAGATCAGCTGGGAAGTGGAGTCCCTGGGCGGAATGATGATGACCCACGGCGGCTACCTGCTCAGCGGGATCTCGCTCAGCATGAGCTCCGACGACCTGGAGACGGCCCTGGATCTCCCGGCGCGGATGCTCATCGAGCCGGACAATGACCCCGGGGAATTCGAGAAAAGACGGCAGCGCGTGCTGGCCGACATCGTAGCCGACAGGGACGACCCCCGCTCGGTGGCCTTGAAGCGGTTCCACGAGCTGACCTTTGCCGGGCACCCCCGCCACCGGCCCGTGGAAGGCTACGAGGAGACCCTGCGCGCTCTGACCCCGGACCACGTGCGCCGGTTCTATTGCGATCGCTACTCCCCCCAGGCCACCTGCCTGGTCGTGTCCGGGGACGTGGACACCTCGGCTGTGCTGGCCAGGGTGACCTCGCTGTTCGGGCACTGGGAGCGGGGGAATGCCCTGGACCCGCCGTCGCCCCCCGATCCCGCGAGCCTGGCCGGCCGGGGACTGGTGGCCGAGCGGATTCCCATGCGCAAGGAGCAGGTGAATATCTATCTCGGGCACCCGGGTATCCGGAGGAACGATCCCGATTTTTACCCGCTGAAGGTGATGGACAAGATCCTGGGCCAGGGATTCACCTCCCGTTTAAACAGCCGTTTGAGGGACGATATGGGGCTGGCCTACAGCACCTTCGGCTCCATCACCTCCTCCGCCGGAGTGGATCCCGGCGCCTTTCTCTGCTACATCGGCACCTCCCCGGAGCACGAGGCCGAGGCGGTGGAGGGGATTTTGACCGAGATCCGGCGAATCCGGGAGGAACCGGTTCCCCCCGAGGAAGTGGACGCGGCCCGGCGCTACCTCACGGGAAACTACATCTTCAGCCTGGAAACGAACCAGGACATCGGTGGCTATTTACTGGACGCCGAGTTGAACGGCCTGCCCCTGGATCATGTCCAGCACTACGTGGAAAAAGTGGAGCAGGTGGACTCCGCCCGTATTCTCGAGGCGGCGGCGGCCCATCTCGACCCGGACAACCTGGTCCTGGTGGCTGCCGGGGGAGACCCGAAGCTCGGATTCACACCTTCCAGATGAGCCGCTTAATGAGCGGTGACCGTAAGTCCAAAATGCCCCTTCCGGGACCCGCCGGCGGATGGCCGGCAAGATCTTCATCAGACGTAACTGATTGTCAGTGAAAGGCTAGAGCCCTACCGTGCCAGCCCTTCACGCGGCTGGCCAAGGGGTGCGCATTCTTGAAGTCGGCCGGTCGATCTGTTACAGTAGCCCCGTTCCGATCGCTTAACTGAAACAGTCTCAAAACGGGTAACCGCCGCCATGGATCAGGACCATCGAATCACGCTGTTTACAGGCACATATGGCAGCGGAAAGTCTGAAGCTGCAGTAAGTTACTGCCATCACCTGCTCGACCTGGGCTACTCCGTGAAAATCCTCGACCTGGATGTGGTCAACCCCTATTTTCGCTGCCGCGAGGCTGCCGCCGAGCTGGAAAAGAGAGGGGCCACCGTGGTGGCGCCTCGGGGTGCGCAGTTCTTTGCCGATCTGCCGATCATTTTGCCGGAGATCAGGGGGTCATTCGGCGATGATCAGATGGCGGTGGTGGGGGACGTGGGCGGTGACGATGTGGGCGCCCGGGTGCTGGGCAGCCTGGCCGATGTGGTCGATCCCGTGGCCACCCTGCTGCTCTTCTTGATCAACGGCAAACGCCCGTTCACCAACACCGCGGAAGGCTGTATAAAGATCCTCAAGGAGATAGAGTCCGCATCACGGCTATCGGTGGGCGGGCTGGTCTCCAATACGCACCTGATGGACGAGACCACCCCGGAACTGATCCACCAGGGATACGAACTGACATGCGAGGTGAGCCGGAAGACCGGCATACCGGTTCGCCTGGTCACCGTGGAAACCAGGCTGGCCGGTCTTGTTGATCCCGACCTCTTTGATTGTCCCCTGCTCCCCCTGCGGCGCTCCCTGCTGCCGCCCTGGGGCGGGCCGCTGAAAACTGATCTGACCAGCCTGCCGGTGTGACGGCGGCGGAGGCATCAGACCGAGGAGTCACCATGCCCCAGATACGCGTGGACAAGGACCGCTGCAAGGGTTGCGAACTGTGCAATGCCGCCTGTCCCCAGCAGATCATCGCCATGTCCAAGGAACTCAACGTCAAGGGCTATTTCTACGCCAGGGTGGATCAGCCGTCACGCTGTATCGGTTGCCGCCTCTGCGCCATCGTCTGTCCCGACGTGGCCATCGAGGTGGACATCAACGCCGTGCAATACATTCTTGTTGATTACTGAGGGGTTGACTACCGGGGGGACCTGACCCTCAACGAGGACCGATCGTCATGGCAAAAACGCTGATGAAGGGAAACGAGGCCATCGGGGAGGCGGCCATCCGGGCCGGGGCCTTGAACTATTTCTGTTATCCCATAACTCCCCAGACCGAGCTGGCCGAATACCTGGCCAAGCGGATGCCCGAAGTTGGCGGTGTCTTCCTCCAGGGGGAGAGCGAGCTGGCGGTGAGCAACATGCTCTTCGGCGCGGCCGGTGCCGGCGTGCGGGTCTTCACCTCCTCTTCCAGCCCCGGGATCAGCCTGATGCAGGAGGCCCTCTCCTACATCGCCGGGGCCCAGCTGCCGGTGGTGGTCGTCAACATCGTGCGCGGCGGGCCGGGCCTGGGCGGTATCCTGCCCGCCCAGTCCGATTATTTCCAGGCCACCAAGGGCGGCGGTCACGGTGACTACCGCCTGCTGGTGCTGGCCCCGGCCAGTGTCCAGGAAGCGGTGGACCTGACGATGAAGGCCTTTTACCTCGCCGACAAATACCGCAACCCGGTGATGATCATGGGTGACGGCATGATCGGCCAGATGATGGAGCCGGTGGAGTTCAACCCGCCGCAAGAGGGTGACCTGCCGCCAAAGGACTGGGCCACCACCGGCGCCAAAGGCCGCAAGCGCAACCAGATCCACTCGCTCTTTCTCGACCCGGTGGCCCTGGAAGCGAACAACCGGGTGCTCTACGCAAAATACGAAGAGATGAAAAAGCACGAGGTGCTTTTCGAGCGCTACAACTGTTCCCGCCACAACAAGGTGCTGCTGGTGGCCTACGGCACCATGGCCCGGATCTGCAAGACGGCCATCGCCGAGCTGAAGCGGCTGAAAATATCGGTGGGCCTGTTCCGGCCGATCACGCTTTTCCCGTTTCCCGAGAAAGAGCTGCGCACGGCCGCCGAACCGGTGGGCCGGCTGGTCAGCGTGGAGATGAGCATGGGCCAGATGGTGGAGGACGTGGAACGCGTCGTGGGCCGGGAAAAGCCGGTCAGTTTCTTCGGCCGCTGCGGCGGGATCGTTCCTTCGCCCGAAGAAGTGGTGGCGGAAGTGAAACGCCTGGTGGCCGACAGCGGACCGCCGGCGCAAAAGAAGCCGGCACGAAAGAAAACCGGAGCGAAAAAGACCGCCAAGAGCCGAAAGGGTTGAGACCATGGCCAGTACACTGGACAGGACCGTCTTCAGGAAACCCGAATCCCTGGCGCCCAAGATCACTCACTACTGCCCCGGGTGCACCCACGGCGTGATCCACCGCATGGTGGCCGAGGTGCTCGACGAACTGGGCGTGATGGACCGCACGGTGGGCGTGGCGCCGGTGGGGTGTTCGGTGCTGATCTACCACTACTTCGAGTGCGATTTCCAGGAAGCGGCCCACGGCCGCGCTCCGGCCTTTGCCACGGGGATCAAGCGGGTGCGGCCCGACCTGGTGGTCTTCACCTACCAGGGCGACGGCGACCTCTGCTCCATCGGCATGTCGGAGATCATCCACGCCGCCAACCGCGGCGAGAAGTTCACCACCATCTTCGTCAACAACGCGATCTACGGCATGACCGGCGGCCAGATGGCCCCCACCACGCTGGCCAACCAGGTCACCAGCACCTCTCCCTTCGGGCGGGACACCGACCACACCGGGATGCCCATACGGATGTCCGAGCTGCTCTCGGCCCTGGTCACCCCGGCGTATATCGAGCGCGTCTCGACCCATGATGCCCGGCACACCATCAAGGCCAAGAAGGCGGTGCGCCGCGCCTTCCAGCACCAGCTGAACAACGACTGCTTCAGCATGGTGGAGGTGCTCTCCACCTGTCCCACCAACTGGGGCCTCACGCCGCTGGAGGCCACCAAGTGGGTTGAGGACAACATGATTCCATACTATCCGCTCGGCGTCTTCAAAGAGCCCCCGGTCGAGGAGGGTTAACGACCATGCAGCTGGAAACCTTTTTCGCGGGGTTCGGCGGGCAGGGCATCATGTCCATCGGCCAGTTCCTGGCCAAGACCGCCATGCAGGAAGGGCAGCAGGTGGTCTGGCTGCCCTCCTACGGGCCGGAGATGCGCGGCGGCACGGCCTACTGCACGGTGGTGGTCTCCGACGAGCCCATCGGTTCGCCGATCATCTCCTCGCCCAAGGCGCTGGTGGTGCTCAACCGCCCCTCGATGGACAAGTTTGCCCCGCGGGTCAAGTCCGGCGGGACGATCATCGTCAATTCCTCGCTGATCGAGGTCACCTCGGAGCGGGGCGACGTTGACGAACTGCTGGTGCCGGCCAACGACATCGCCATCGAATGCGGCTCGCCCCGTTCCACGAACATGGTGATGCTGGGCGCCTTTGTCGGCCGCACCGGGATCGTGCAGATCAAGAACCTCAAGTCCTTTGTGCAGAAGAAATTCTCCGGCACAGTGGCCGAGGTCAATGTCAATGCCATGATGGCGGGGCACCGCCTGGGCTGCAAGCGGTAGAAGGGGAGGGCCGCCGAGGATGGAACTGGATCTGAAACCGTTGCAGGGCATCCTGGACAAACATCCGGTTGAATCGACCGCGCTGATCTCGATTCTCCAGGATATTCAGCTGCACTACAAATACCTTCCCCCCGAGGCGCTGCAGCAGACCGCCGAGGCGCTGTCGCTGCCGTTGAGCAAGGTCTTCAGCGTGGCGACTTTCTACTCCTCCTTCAGCCTCGTGCCGAAGGGCAAGAACGTGATCCGCGTCTGCATGGGCACGGCCTGCCACGTTCGCGGCGCCGGGCTGCTGCTGGACGAACTGGTGCGGCAGCTGAAGGTCAAGCCCGGCGAAACTACGGAATGCGGAGAGTACACCCTGGAGTCGGTCAACTGCGTGGGCACTTGCGCCATGGCCCCGGTGGTGATGATCAACGAACAGTATTACGGCAAGATGCGGATCAGCAAGATCAAACGCATTGTTAAAACCTAGGCAGGTGAGGATATGAGGTTCAGTAGCCCGGGGGTACTGGAGACACAGAGAACGAAACTGCAGGACCGGGCCGGCAAGGTCAAGCGGGAGATCCTGATCTGCGCCGGCACCGGGTGCCTGGCCGGGGGCAGCGCCGACGTGGCCCAGGCCTTCCGCACCGAGACCAGGGCCGCCGGGATGAAGGTCGGCGTGCGGATGGTGATCAAGGAGACCGGCTGTCACGGCTTCTGCGAGCAGGGCCCGCTGGTGATCCTGATGCCGGAGAAGATCTTCTACCAGCAGGTCAAGCCGAGCCACGTGAAGAAGATCGTTGAATCGACGCTGAAGAACGGCGAAGTGCTGCAGAAGCTGCTCTACAAGAACCCCGTCACCGGGGAGCGCGTTGAAACCTACGACCTGATCGACTTCTACGCCAAACAGCACCGGCTGGTGCTGCGCAACATCGGGCGCATCGATCCTGAACAGCTGGACGACTACCTGGCGGTGGGCGGTTACCGGGCGCTGCCCAAGGCGCTGGCCATGAAGCCGGAGCAGGTCATCGACGCGGTCAAGAAGTCCGGCCTGCGCGGGCGTGGCGGCGGCGGGTTCCCCACCGGCCGCAAGTGGGCCACCTGCCGCAAGGTGGACGACCAACCGCGCTACGTGATCTGCAACGCCGACGAGGGCGATCCCGGGGCGTTCATGGACCGCTCGATCTGCGAGGGCGATCCCCACGCGGTTCTCGAGGGCATGATCATCGGGGCCCATGCGGTGGGCGCGAACAAGGGCTATATCTACGTCCGCGAGGAATACCCGCTGGCCCGCAAGCGGCTGGGCATCGCCATCGAACAGGCCGGGGAGGGCGGTCTGCTGGGCCAGGACATCCTGGGCAGCGGTTTCGACTTCACCATCGAGATCAACCGCGGCGGCGGCGCCTTCGTCTGCGGCGAGTCTTCGGCGCTGATGAGGTCGGTGGCCGGGGAGGTGGGCGAACCGCGGGCCAAGTATGTCCACTCGGTGGTCAAGGGGCTCTATGACAAACCCACGGTGCTGAACAATGTCGAGACCTTTGCCTGCGTGCCCTACATCATCGACCAGGGGGCCAAGGCCTTCGCCGCGGTGGGGACCAGGGGCAGCAGCGGCACCAAGGCCTTCTCGCTGGTGGGCAAGGTCAAGAACACCGGCCTGGTGGAAGTGCCCATGGGGGTGAGCCTGCGCGACATCATCTTCGGCGTGGGCGGGGGGATCATCAATGACCGCCCGTTCAAGGCGGTGCAGACCGGCGGCCCCTCCGGCGGCTGCCTGCCCCAGTCGGCCCTCGACCTCAAGGTTGATTTCGACACCCTCACCGAGGCCGGGTCGATGATGGGCTCCGGCGGCATGATCGTGCTGGACGACCGCACCTGCATGGTGGACGTGGCCCGCTACTTCGTCAACTTCCTCGTCGAGGAATCCTGCGGCAAGTGCGTGCCCTGCCGCGAGGGCCTGAAGCAGCTGCTGATCATCCTCCAGCGAATCTGCGAGGGCAAGGGCCGTCTGGAAGATCTCGATCGCATCGGGAACCTCTCCTCGGTGCTGGCCCAGGGCTCGCTCTGCGCCCTCGGCAAATCGGCGGCCAACCCGGTAAACAGCACCCTGGCCTATTTCAAGAACGAATACGAAGCGCACATCACGGACCACACCTGCCCCGGCGGCGTCTGCAAGGAGCTGATCACCTACTCGATCAACGACGCCTGCACCGGCTGCACGGCCTGCGTCAAGGTCTGCGCGTTCGATGCCATCAGCGGCAAGAAGAAAGCCCGGCACGAGATTCACGATGACAAATGCACGCGCTGCGGCGCCTGCATCACCGTGTGTCCGGACGAAGCCATCGAGGTACATTGACCCGGATGCACCGGGCGACAAAGAGGGATGACTGTTATGGGCCTCATCAGTTTTTCGATCAACGGCACGGCGGTGAGCGGGGCCGAAGGGGAGACCGTGCTCAAGGTGGCGGGGCGGGCGGGCATCCGGATCCCCACCCTCTGCCACCACGAAGCGGTGGAGGCCTCCGGTGCCTGCCGTCTGTGCATGGTGGAGATCAGCCATCCGGACTGGAAGGGCTGGAAGGGGCTGGTCACCGCCTGCCTCTATCCCATCGAGCCGGGCCTCGAGGTGTCCACAGATGCGGAGGCGGTGCTGGAGTGCCGCCGCAATGTCCTCGACCTGCTGCTGGCCCGCTGTCCCACCTCACCGGTGATTCGGGACCTGGCTGCTGCTTACGGACTGAGGGAAACCACCCTGACCGTGGACGCCGATCCCGACAACTGCATGCTCTGCGGCCTCTGCACCCGGATCTGCGCCCAGATGGGGCATCACGCCATCTCCACCGTGGGCCGCGGGGTGAAGAAGAAGGTGGGGCTTCCGCTGGACAAGCCGTCGGAAAGCTGCGTGGGCTGTGCGGTGTGTGCCCGGATCTGTCCCACCGACGCCATCACTTTCCGCGAGGATGGCCGTCAGCGCAAGATCTGGGGCCGGACATTCGAGATGATGTGCTGCGAGGAGTGCGGCACCTCCTATATCACCCGCGCCCAGGCCGAGTATGTCTGTGAGCGTGAAGGCATGACCATCGACTACTTCGAGAAGTGCGACAAGTGCCGGAGCAGGGACACGGCTCGAACTTTTTCCAGGATGGTGCAATGGTAGACAAGGAACTGGCAGTGCAGTTGAAGCGACTATACGTGACCCCGGGCAAGTGCATCGGCTGCCGGACCTGCGAACTGGCCTGCACCTTTGTCCACACCGAGGGAGGGGGGCGTCTGCGCCGGACGCGGGTTCAGGTCCACGACACCGGCGGCGAGACCTTCGTTCCCGTGCTCTGTCTGCAGTGCGAAACGGCGGCCTGTGTCCGGGCCTGCCCGGTGGAAGCCCTGGTGCGCAACGAACTGACCGGGGCCATCGACGTGGACGAAGAACGCTGCGTCCGCTGCATGGCCTGCGTGGTGGCCTGTCCCTTCGGCAACATGCTCTTTGACGAGCAGGCCGGGGTAGTGGTCAAGTGCGATGTCTGCGTCGGCAGGCCGGCCTGCGCCATGTTCTGCCCGACCAAGGCACTGGAGTATCGCTAGCAGGAGAGCCGCAGGAAATCATGCTGAAAAGACGCTATATCTGCCCCAAGCACCGCGCCGAGCTGAATCCGGGCACCAAGATCATTCTCAAGGCCAACCATTCAAGTCTCAAGGGCCCTTTTCTCCTCAGTCCCCGCCTCGGGGACTGAAGAGTTGATACACCCCTCGGATTTCACCGTCCGCTCCGGTGATGAGATCGAGTTCAACTGCCCGGTCTGCAGCTTCGATCTCACCTCGCCGCGCAGCGAGCGGTTTGCCGAACTGTCCTTCGCGCAGGGCGAGGATCAGGGCCGGGTGATCATTTCGAAAGTGATCGGTGAGCAGGCCACCTTCCTCATCATGCCCCAGAGGAAGGAATCGTTCGGCAAGGACGTGGAGGGGTACTCCGCTGTCAACATTTTTGGCGAGGGTGTTAAGGACTAAAACCTCACAATTGTCATTGCGAGCGTAGCGAAGCAATCTCAAGTTCGCTTACTGCTGATCTGAGGCCAGTGCCGTTCCGTCGGCCGGCAGTTCCGCCTGCGAAAGCAGCTCGGTGGCCTCGGCCTCATGTCTGAGCCGGCGCAGCTTCATCGAACTGGTGAACAGCTCTTCGGCCTGGCTGAACAGACCCAGCGCCCGCAGCACCTGCTGGTCATCCTCGAGGAAGAAGCGGTAGCCGGCATCCAGGCTTTCCTGGGTGGAGAGCAGCTCCTGGCGGATCTCCCGCTGGATTTCCTCACGGTGCTCCAGCAGGTCGTTTTCAGTGAAATCGATCTCCCGGCTTTCCAGGTAGCGGCGGAACTCCACCAGGGCGGCGTCGTTCAATACGAAATCCCTTCCCGCCACGTCGCCGTGGTCGGTGATCTGATTCACCGCAAAATTGAAGAAGATGGCGTAGGCGAAGAGGCGCTGGACGAACTCCGACCGGCGGGCCTGCTTGACCTCAACGTCGGGGCTGATACCCCCGCCGCCGGTGACCTTGCGGCCGGTGGCCGTGTAGCTCACTTCGCTCTCCTCCGCCGGGACCTCCTCGGCATCATCCTTACCGTTGGCGGCGGGGAAGTAGTATTCGTCCAGCAGGTCGTAGTCCCGCTGGATCGAGCGGCCGCTTGGCGTGTAATAGCGGGCCGTGGTCAGGGCCAGACCGCTGTCGAAGCTGAGGGGATAGACCGACTGCACCAGGCCCTTGCCCCAGGTGGCCTCGCCGACGATCAGGCCCCGGTCGTGGTCCTGGATCGCCCCGGCCACGATCTCCGATGCCGATGCGCTGCCGCGGTTGGTCAGGATCACCAGCGGCATGTTCTCGTAAAACTCGTCATTGGACTCGCCGGATGTGAAATACTCCTGGTTCGAACTGAGGATCCGGCCGCGGGTGTAGACGATCTTCTGGTCGGCGGGGAGGAAGATGTCGGAGACCAGCACTGCCTGGTCCAAGAGGCCGCCGCTGTTGTTGCGCAGGTCGAAGAGCAGCTTGTTCATCCCCTCACCGCGCAACCGGGCCAGGGTCTCGTGCAGCTCGTCGGCGGTGGTCTGGGTGAAATTTTTGAGGCGGATGTAGCCCACGCCGTTCTCGAGCATGAAGGAATAGATCACGCTGTGCGTCGGCACTTCATCGCGGACAATGGCGAACTCCAGCAGTTCCTTGAACCCCGGACGGGCGATGGAGATGTTCACCGTGGTCCCCTTGGGCCCGCGCAGCAGGGATACGGCGTCGTTGACGCTCATCCCCTCGGTGGATTCACCCTCGATACGGTCGATCACGTCGCCGGCGGTGATCCCCAGCCGGAAGGCCGGTGTGCCCTCGATGGGAGAGATCACGGTGATGCGGTCCTCGCGCATGGAGACCACGATGCCCAGACCGAAGAACTTGCCCTGTTGCTCTTCGCGGATGGCGGTGAAGTTCTCCGCGGGCAGGAAGTTGGAGTGGCGGTCCAGGGTGTCCAGCATGCCGGCGATGGCGCCGTAGATCAGGGTCCGCTGGTCCACATCCACGGCATAGTGCTCTTCGGTCTTCTCGATAATCTCCGAGAAGAGTTTCAGGTAGTCGCCCTGGCTTCCGGCTTGGGCCAGCACCCGCCCGCCGAAGAGACCGCCGGCCAGGGCCGAGATGAGGATTATCGCCAGGGCCATGAGTGTGATGCGATACTTTTTCATGGTGCCTCGAATGTTGCGCAGCCGCCCGGTGCGGCGGACCTGGTTCGGTTTCAGAACGTCCGCGGCCACGGGCCGGGGATCATTCGGCAGATCGGTCATTAATCCCCTAAAGTATAGCGTAAACACCGGCTGGTGAGAAAGGATCACTTGCAGTTGACATGCCCGGGTAGTGACCGTACCATTGGTTTTTCCATTTGACGGTGGGCAAACGAGGAGGCGCTGGACGGATGGGTTCCCTGGGCTGGCCTGAAATCATGGTGATCCTGGTGATCGCGCTGGTCATTTTTGGCCCGCGAAAACTGCCCCAGCTGGGCCGGACCCTGGGCAAGGCCCTGGGGGAGTTCCGCCGGGCGACCAACGACCTGAAGAATACCCTCGAACTCGAAGTGCACAAGGAAGAGGAGAAGCAGAACGCCCCCCAGCGGAAAAAGGCGGAGGATGCGTACAGCCGCCGTCAGCCCCCCGAAACAGAATCTCATCCGGACGTCACTGCGGCCGCCGAACCGGCCCCGGCGGACACGGCCGCGGAAGCCGAGCTGCCCTTTGAAGAACCCGCCCGCCGGGACGCGGATCAGGAATGAGAAAAAAGGGCAGCGAACAGTCCGCGGACGGGGCGATGGGATTCCTCGATCATCTCGATGAGCTGCGCCGCCGCCTGATCTACTCGGCTGTTGCCATCTTCGTCGGCTTTATGGTCTGCTGGATCTTCTCCGAGCAGCTGTTTCTCTTCCTTTCCCAGCCCATACTGCCCTTTCTCAAGGAAGGGGAGGGGCTGGCCTTCACCAAGCTGGCCGACCCCTTCCTGCTCTACATGAAGGTGGCGTTCCTGGCCAGCATCTTTATCACCAGCCCCTTTGTCATCACCCAGGTCTGGCTCTTCATCTCTCCGGGCCTCTACAAGAGCGAAAGACGCTACGGCATACCCTTCATTTTCTTCTCCACGCTCTTTTTTATCGGGGGCGCCGCTTTCGGCTACTACCTGGCCTTCCCCCGGGTCTGCGGCTTCCTCCTCGGCGTGGGTGAACAGTTCCGGGCCATCATCACCATCCGCGAATACCTGGGCACCCTGAACAAGATCCTGCTCGGTCTGGGCCTGGTCTTCGAGATGCCGATCCTGGTTTTCTTCCTCGCCCGCCTGGGGCTGATCACCCCGAAATTCATGACCAAGAACCTGCGCTACGCCGTGCTGATCATCTTCATCGTCGCCGCCGTCATCACCCCCACTCCGGATATCCCCACCCAGTGCCTCTTTGCCGGACCGATGCTGGTGCTCTACATGTTCAGCATCCTTGTCTGCATGGTCTTCCAGAAGCGCAAGCCGGCCGAGGAAGAGGAGGATGAGGATGATGAGTCGGATGACAGTGATGACGACGAGGTTGGCCCGCCGGAGGTTCGTCCGGCAGAAGGCTCCACGCCGGCTGGCTGATCCCCGGCACCACCCGAGATTTCAACCGGGGAACTCTGTGAGGGTTGCTCGTGGTCCATGGGGCTCTGTGGGGACCTTGTCATTCAATAGAGGCAAAGGTATAATAATAGTATAGAAATGGTATGATAAATATACCATAACTATACCATAGGAGATTCAGGAGGGCATGTCATGACAGCAGTAAAGGTGGTGAAGCCGGGCAAGGGGACTGGTGCTCCAGGTCGGGTCGACCCGACGCCGGTACGCAAACCGGACAGTGATCACAAGCGGGTCAATGTGGATTTCCCGGACTGGATGGTGGAGCGGCTTGACCATGAAGCCAAACGTCTGGGGGTGTCCCGGCAGTCGCTGATCAAGTTCTGGGTCGGGGAGCGGCTGGACAGTTTGCCCGAGGCCTGACTTGGTCCGCATTTCCAATCCGCTTGAAAAATCAGGCAGATACGTTTACCATTTTCCGTCCCTTGTCATGGATGGCCGGGGGCCAATTGGGACGCTCTCTTTTAGCTGACAGGAAACAGAATCGTGGGAACAAGGAAAGCCGTATTTCTCGATCGCGACGGGACGGTGAGCCGCGAGGTGGGCTATGTGAACCACGAGCGGCGTCTACGTCTGCTTCCCGGTTCTGCAGCGGCCATCCGGAAGCTGAACGATGCCGGTCTCCTTGCGGTGCTGGTGACCAACCAGGCCGGAGTGGCCCGGGGATACTTCCAGGAATCGCTGGTCCACGTGGTGCACAAGCGGCTGGAAACGCTGCTGGACGAAGAGGCCGGCGCCCGGCTGGACGGGATCTACTTCTGCCCGCACCACCCGGACGTGGGGCAGCCGCCCTGGAGGCTGGACTGCGACTGCCGCAAGCCGCGGCCGGGGATGCTGCTCCGGGCCGGAGAAGACCTCGATATCGACCTCGCAATTTCCTACCTGGTGAGCGATCACATCAAGGATGTGAGTATGGCCATGGAGGCCGGCCTCACCGGGGTGATGGTCCGCACCGGCTACGGTGCGGGGCTGCTGGAATACCATGCCCACAAGTGGACCACCCGGCCACACCATGTTACCGAGGACCTGGCGGCAGCGGTTGACCTGATCCTCGAGCTGGAGAGTTGACCCGATGAGCGAACCGATGACCCAGGGGGTTGAGGGCACACGGCTGCTGGAGCTGCTGGGGGGATTCCCCGGGAAGAAGGTGCTGCTGTTCGGCGACCTGATCGCCGACGTCTTTATCCACGGCGAGATTTCCCGGATCTCCCGGGAAGCGCCGATCCTGATCCTCAACCACCAGCAGACCCGGGTGGTGCCCGGAGGCTGCGCCAACTCGGTGAACAACCTCAACGCCCTCGGCGGCATGGCTCTGCCGGTGGGGGTTCTGGGCGCTGACGAATACGGCCGGGCCCTGATCGGCATCTTTGACGAAAAGGGCGTGCCCGCCGACGGCATCCTTTCCGTGGAGGGTCACAACACCACTTCGAAAACCAGGGTCAGCGCCGGCAGCCGCCACGTCAAACGGCAGCAGGTGGTACGGGTGGACCGCGAAGAGCCGTTTCACTACGATGAGGCCCAGCGCGGGCGGGCCCGCGAGATCATCGACAGACGGTTGGGGCAGGTGGACGCGGTGCTGATCTCCGACTACGGGCAGGGGGCTGTGGACCATGATCTGGCCGGCCACTTGATCGCCGCCGCCCGTTGCGCCGGTTTGCCGGTGACCCTCGATTCCCGCTGGCACCTGCTCTCCTTCCCCGGCGTATCCGCCGCCACGCCCAACGAGCCTGAACTGGAGGCGATCTTTAAGGAACGGGTCAACGGCGACCTGGACCGGGTGGTTGAGCTGGGCGGGGACCTGCGCAGGAAGCTGGATGCCGAGGCGGTGCTGGTGACCCGCGGCGGGGACGGCATGGTGCTGGTGGAGCAGGACCGCTATCGCCAGATCGACAGCTACGGTGACGGCGAAGTGGCCGATGTCACCGGCGCCGGGGACACCGTGATCAGCACCTTCACCCTGGCCCTGGCCGCCGGCGGCTCCTATTACGAGGCGGCGCTGCTCTCCAACCTGGCCGGGGGGCTGGTGGTCAAGAAGTGGGGCACCGCGACGGTGGGCCTCGACGAGTTGGAAGGCGCGGTGCGGCTTGAAACAGGCCTCTGATCCCAGAGACAGAATCATCCCCCTGGCCGTACTGGCGGAAAAGGTGCGGGCGGCCAAGGCCGTGGGGCTGCGCGTGGTGCTGACCAACGGCTGCTTCGACCTGCTGCACGTGGGTCACGTGCGCTATCTGTACAGCGCCGCGGCTGAGGGCGACCTGCTGGTGGTGGCGGTGAACAGCGACGCCGGCGTGCGGCGGTTGAAAGGCGAAGGACGGCCGATCCAGCCGGAAGAGGAGCGGGCCGAGCTGCTGGCCGCCCTGGAGCCGGTGGACTATGTGACCATCTTTGACGAGCCGACGGTGGAACGGGTCATCCTGGCCCTGAAGCCGGACGTGCACTGCAAGGGCACCGACTACACCGTGGAGAGCGTCCCGGAACGGACGGTGGTGGAATCGGTGGGCGGGGAAGTGCGGATCGTCGGCGATAGCACCGACCACGCCACCACCAACCTGGTCTCACGCATCCGGGACCTCCCCTGATCCCTCACCGGCTCTCACCCTTTCCAGCAGTGTGCGGACCTCTTCTTTGCATTCCGCCGGAACCAGCAGTTCCCCCCACCCCTTCTGGGGCTCGAAAACCCCGTCAAAGGCGATCTCACGAAAGGGGTGGACCAGGTGGGGGATGCGGTCCTCCTCCAGCAGGTGGGTGATCACCTGGGCCTCCACCGGGTCGCTGAGAATGGCGGCGCGTTCCATGGGCCGGCGGTTGGCCGGCGGATCGGGGCTGCCGGGGCCGGGTTCGAGGCCCTTTGACCGGGCCCAGGCCCGGCTGAACATGGCTTCCGCAACCTGCTCCACCTGATCCACATCCACTTCACCCATCCCCCCCGCCTGGCGAAGCTCCTGCTTGCTCAGCGAGCCATAGTCCCGGACGGGGTGCACCGCACGGAATCCGCCGGGGGCCAGGGGCCGGTTCAGCTCGGGATCGGTGGGTCCGAAAATGCCCAGCACCGCAGCCCCCATGGCCGCGGCCAGGTGCATCGGGCCGCTGTCACCGCCCACGAAGAGCCGGCACCGTTCCAGCAGGGCGGCCAGTTCCATCAGCTTCAGCGGCGGGGCCAGGTGGATGTGGGGGGCCGGGCCGGCCACCTCCAGCACAGCCTCGGCCATCTGCTGCTCACCAGGGCCCCAGACCAGCACCACCTCCAGCGGCAGGCGCGAGGTGAGGTTGAGGGCCAGCATGGCGAAGTGGTCCACCGGCCACCGCTTCCAGGACTGTTGTCTGCTGGAGCCCACGGCAAAGATGGCCAGTCCCCGGGAACCGTCGTGGACCGCGGGCACCGCCTGTTCGAGAAAGTTGTCCGCGCTGTTTTTGGCTTCGGCCGGGGGGAAGATACCGGCGCCGGCTTCGGGCCGGGGCTCGATCCCCGCGGCCCTGAGCATCTCCAACAGCCGTTCCACCCGGTTCAGCACCCCCGGAGACACCGGCAGGGGGTGGGTCAGAAAACGGTGGTTGCCCTCACGGCCCAGCTCCCTGGGGAAGCCGAAGCGGACGGGGGCGCCGCTGGCCCGGGCCAGCAGGCCGCTTTTCAGCAGGCCGTGGAGATCGAACACGGCATCAAAGTGTTCATCGCGCAGCCGGCGGGCCATACCGGCCAGGCGGCCCAGACCGCGGTGCAGCAGCCAGGGGCGGCGCAGCTCGCGGGAAAGCTCGCGACGGGGGAGCAGGATCAGCTGGTCCAGGTCGGGGTGTCCCTCAAGCAGGTCCCGGCTGCCTTCCTCCACCAGCCAGCTGATGTGGGCCCGGGGCAGGCGGTGCCTGATGGCCCTGAGGGCGGGCAGGGTGCGCACCACGTCGCCCAGGGCGCCCAGACGGATGATCAGGATCCGGTGCAGCGAATCGAGGTCCGGGAGGGGAGTGGTGGTCATGGGGTCAACCTCTGGCCCGGGGCGGATTGAGTCGCCACCAGAGCCGGTGCAGGGCCAGTTCACGGCGGCAGCGCCGGCGCAGCGCCGTGTGTGAACCGCTGGCGTCGTTCCAGTATCGTGAGAGAAAGTGCTCCTGCTCCTCGTTAGAGAGCGGCGGCGGTTTGGGCCGGCTGAGCTTGGCCAGAGAGCGATACATCCTGGACAGGGCGCTGTAGCGTTCACCAGTGTTCAGTGGGCGGCCGATGAGGGTGGCCCGGTCAAAATCGATGAGGTGGATCTCCGGAGTGCCGTTGGTGCAGGTGACCAGGATGTTGCCCAGGTTGAGGTCCGGGTGGCGGATCCCGGCGTCGTGCAGTTTCCTGACCTCGTCGGCCGTGGCGGCCAGCAGAAGAAGGCACTGCTCCGGATCATGGCGGCAACCCTTGTACGCGCTGAACAGGTCGCGGGCACCGGGGATCTCCATGGTGGCCGCGGCCAGCCGGTGGCGCAGCGGGCCGCTCTGTTGCATCCAGAGGCACTGGATCAGCGGCACCCGAATACCGGCGGACCGCGCCGCCTCGCAGACCCGGATCTCCTGCAGCTGTCGTGAAATCCCGGAGTAGCTGTCGCCTCGAATCCGGCCCAGGAGACCGCCCCGGCGGTAGATCTTGACCACCAGCCTCCGATCATCGCCCAGCTCCACCCGCCGGGTGGAGCTGCGGCCGCCCGCCGGGCCGGGACCGTCAGCGGCGGGCCGTGGCGCGGCAGGGAAACTGGCCAGGCCCAGCCGCTGCACCAGCTGCTCGAGGTCCTGCCGCACCAGCAGGCGCAGGCCGGACTGCGGTTCCAGAAGCGTGTAACCAGGGGGAATGTTGATCATGGATGGGATTATATTGAGTCGCGCCCCGCCTTGCAAAGGGATGAAAAATGGATTCGTTGACACCCCCCGAACAGCTGTCTATAGTTGAGAATCGAATTCCGGGAATCACCGAGGCGGCGAGGAGGCAGCAGGTGGAAAAGGTATCGGCGGTCCTGATCACGCTCAACGAGGAGAAGCGCATCCGCCCCACCCTGGAGAGTCTTCGCTGGGTTGACGAAATCGTGGTGCTCGATTTCCAGAGCACCGACCGCACGGCCGAGATCTGCCGCGAATACACCGACAAGGTGTTCCAGGAACCCTGGGACGGGTATGTCAACGGTCGAAACCGGGCCCTGGAGCTGGCCGGTCATCCCTGGATCCTCTCCGTCGATGCCGATGAGCGGGTCACCCCGGAGCTGCAGCAGGAGATCCGGCACCTGCTTTCCGGGGACGCCACCCGGGGGGTGGACGGGTTCATGATCCCGCGTCGCATGTACTACCTGGGGAAGTGGATCCGGCACAGCGGCTGGTATCCCGACGCAAAACTCAGGCTCTACCGGCTGCAGGGCGCCCGCTGGGTAGGTGGGTCGGTGCACGAGAAGTGCACTGTGCCCGGCAAGGTGAAGCGTCTGCGCTCGAACCTCAACCACTATTCCTTCGAGAGCCTGGGCCAGCACATCGAGAAAATAAACCACTACACCGATCTTTACGCCCGGGACCGCTTCCGGCAGGGCCGGACGGCCGGTCTCCCGGCGCTGCTTCTCGAACCGCCGGCCGAGTTTTTGAAAAACTACATCATCCGTCTGGGGTTCCTCGACGGCATAGCCGGTCTCACCATCTGCCTGCTGCGGGCGATGACCATCTACGTCAAGAAGACGAAACTGCGGGATCTCCACCGCCTGGGCAATGCTGACGCTTCCGGGACGCTGAAGGGAGGCGCTGATGACACTCCGGGGAGGTGATGCCTTTGCCGCCCCGCTGGCCAGACGGTCCGGGACGGCCGAACAGTTGCTCTACCTGCTGCTGGTTTTGTTTCTCTTTTCGGTGACCAGGATCGCCCTGGCCCAGATCTGTTTGACGCTGATCACCATCCTCTGGATCCGTCTTTTCCCGGTACGCTGGGGGGGGAGAGGGTTCCGCAACCTGCCGCTGATGGTGCCGCTGTTCTTCTTTTTCCTCCAGAGCATCGTATCCGCCTCCCTTTCCCTCAATCCCGGCTTGAGCTTCGACCAGCTGTGGGGGATGTTCAACCTGCTGGCCCTCCTGCTGTTCTACAACATCCTCGAGGGGGAGGAGGACGTGCTGCCGCTGATCCACGTGCTGGTGCTCATGGGGGGGATGGTGGCGCTGGTTGGCCTGGGGCAGTATGTGATCGACGACGTGGGCGGCGTCCGGCACCGCATCTCCGGTCCGATGAGCCACTACATGACCTATTCCGGCATCCTGATGCTGATCGACGTACTGATCATTGCCCTGCTGGCCAGCACACCGGCCGGGAAACGGGGCGAGGCACGGGGACGCTGGTGGGTCTGGGCCTGTCTCGTCCTGGTCACCCTGGCCCTGGTGATGACCTACTCGCGCCACGCCTGGCTGGGGCTGCTGGCCGGGATCGCCGTCATTGCCGCCTGCCTCCGGTCGTGGAAGCTGGTCACCGTGCCGCTGGTGCTGGTGGCCGCCCTGGCCCTGACCCAGGGGACCCTGGCCGCCAGGATCCAGCATATGTTCGACACCCGCACCGACGTCTCCAACGTGGACCGCCTGAACCAGCTGAAAAGCGGCTTGCGGATGATCGTCGACCACCCGCTGCAGGGTGTGGGGCCGGGGATGGTGGAGGAACTCTACCCGGCATACCGCACCACCAGGGCGGTGAAGGACCACACCAGCCACCTGCACAACACGCCGATGCAGATCTGCGCTGAAACCGGGCTGGTGGGCCTGGGGTTCTGGCTCTGGTTCGTCCTCCTGCTGCTCAGCGACCTGGTGGGACGGCTCCGCCGGTTGGGCGGGTTCCCGGTGCGGCCGGTGCCTGCCGGGAAGCGGCCCGATCCCCGGCTGTTCTTCCAGCTGGGGCCGCTGGCCGCGGCCGCCGCCTTTTTCACCGCCGGTATTTTCGAGTATAATTTCGGCGATACGGAGGTGCTGATCCTCTTCGTTTTCATCATTTCCACCGCGTATTCCGCCTGGAACAGGCAGGATGAAATGGATCCCAAGGGAGGCCTCGAACAGTGAAGCTCTTGTCCCGCAAGAGAGGTCAGGACATTCTCCAGCGCCTGTCCGGCGTGCGTGTCCTGGTGGTGGGCGACCTGATGCTCGACCGGTTCCTGATGGGCGACGTGACCCGCATCTCGCCGGAAGCCCCCGTGCCGGTGGTGCGGGTCACCGGGGAGAATGCCGTGCCCGGCGGGGCAGGCAACGTGGTGCAGAACCTGGCGGCCATGGGAGCCGGCGTGGAGGTGGTGGGGGTTGTGGGCGACGACCTGGCCGGCGAGGAACTGCTGAGCCTGCTCAGCGTGGACGGCGCCCACTGCGGCTCGCTGCTCAAGATCCCCGGGCACCCCACCACGGTGAAGACCAGGATCATCGCCCGGGGCCAGCAACTGCTGCGCGCTGACAGGGAAGCTGGACAGCTCCAGCTTTCCCCGGCGGTGGAGAGCGAACTGAAGGAGAGCATCCGCCGGCTGGCCGGAGAAGTGGATGCGATCCTGCTCTCCGACTACGACAAGGGCACCCTCACCGAGGAGCTGGTGGCCTTCTGCATCGAGCAGGCCGGGAAGGCCGGCATCCCGCTCAATTCCGACCCGAAACCGCCCCACTTCCTGCATTACCGCAGCGGGGCCACGGTGATCACGCCCAACCGCCACGAAGTGAGCCGCTTCTTCGGCAACTTCTCGCCGGTGGCTGACGAGGACTTCCAGACCGTGGGCCGCAAGATCCTGCGCCGCCTGCACTGCCAGGCGGTGCTGATCACCCGCGGGCCGGACGGGATGAGCCTCATCGAACGGGGCAAACGGCTGGTCACCATCCCGGCGGCCAACCGGGAAGTCTATGATGTCACCGGTGCCGGAGACACGGTGATCGCCTGGCTCACCGCGGCCATGGCTGCCGGCGCCACCATGCGCGAAGCGGCGGTGCTCTCCAACATGGCGGCCGGCGTGGCCGTGGGCAAGGTGGGCACCACCCCCGTCTATGCCGACGAGATGCGGGAGATCATCTGATGTTCGAAGTGCAGGTGGAAGTTCCCTTCTCCGCGGCGCACCACCTCGAGGGCTATGCCGGCCGCTGCGCCAGGGTCCACGGTCATCGCTGGAAGGTACGGGCCATCGTGCGCGGCGTCAGCGCCGGCCCGTGGGGCATGCTGGTCGATGTGCGGCGTTTGCGCGCCCTGCTGGAAAGCCTGCTCCAGCGCTTCGAGGGCTGCGACCTGAACCTCGACCCGCTTTTTTGCGGGTCAAACCCCTCGGCGGAGAACCTGGCCGCTGAAATCTACCGCTTGCTCCACAAGGCGCCCCTGGTGGGCGGATATGCTTCCGCTGCCTGGCTGCAGGCGGTGGAGGTGGAAGAGACGCCGGGTTCGGCCGCCCGCTTCTCCCGGGTGGCCACTGATCAGTCGAGCATATCGAAGCGGCCCCCTGGTATTTAGAGATGCCGGCGCAGACTTCGACGGCTCTTCCCGATGACAGTGGCGAATCAGGAGATCGCCGCGTCCCGGTCATCACCGAACCCTGGCGGCGACAGTTGCGGCCTGTCCAGGTCGGCGGGCAATTCCCCTGGTCCGCTTTCAGCACTTTCAACGCTTTCAGCTGCGGGCTTCAACGCGGCCACTTCCTGTTCCAGCCGTCCAGTCTGGCGGGTCAGCTGACGGTTCCGCAGGCGCAGGCGCAACTGCTCGCCGATACCGATGACCCCGGCCATCAACACTCCGGCGATCACCGCCAGCATGATCACGGCAAAGAGCGGCAGGGGAGGTGTCTGGTGGCCGTCGCCGGGGAAATAGCTGATGGTCACCAGCCCCTGGTTGAGATAGAGGAAGCAGAGCAGGGCGAAGGAAAAGACAAGTATCAGTAACAGGGTCAGGTATTTCATGGCCGCCTCCCGGTTCTCAGATCAGGTAACGCTCCATAATCGAATCCCAGTCTCCACGGGCCTTGAGTACGATTTCGATCAGTTCCCGCAGCGCGCCCCGCCCGGCTCCGGCCCCGGTCACGTAATGAACGCGGGACAGCACCTCTTCGTGGGCCTCCGGCACGGCCGCGGCCAGCCCCACCCGGGTGAGGATCGGCAGGTCGATCAGGTCGTCTCCGATATAGGCGATCTGCGGCAGTTCCAGCCCGTGGCGGGCCTGGATCTCTTTCAGCACCGGCAGCTTGCGGATCGCCCCCATGTGCAGGTCTTCCACGCCAAGCTCCGCCGCCCGCCGCGCCACGGCAGCGGAACGCCGGCCGGTGATGAAACCGATCCGCAGTCCGGCCCGCTGGGCATACTTGATACCGCTGCCGTCCCAGACGTGGAACTGCTTCAGCTCTTCGGTGTCGCCGAGCAGCGCGATGGTACCGTCGGTGAGCACGCCGTCCACGTCGGTGAGCACGCATTCGATGCCGGCGGCCCGCCGGTTCAGATCAGGGTCCATCACTTACACCATTTCCGTTCGCCAGAGGTCGTGGAGGTGCACGATCCCCTCCAGCTTGCCCCGGGAGTCCACTATGCAAAGGGACGTGATCTTCCGTTCCTCCATCACGGCCAGGGCCCGGGTGGCCAGGGCCTCGGCGGGGATGGTGGCCGGGCTCGACGACATGCACTCTCCGGCGGTCAGGGTGCCGATGTCGACGTCACGTTGCAGGGTCCGCCGCAAGTCGCCGTCGGTCACCACGCCCAGCAGTGTGCCTGTATTGTCCGTCACGGTGGCCATGCCGAACCCCTTGGCCGACATCTCGATCAGGCAGTCCTTCATCGCGGTGTCCGGCTGCACCAGGGGCAAACGGTCACCGCGGTGCATCAGGTCGCCCACCTTGAGCAACTGCCGCCCCAGTTCACCACCGGGATGAAAGGCGGCGAAGTCCTCCCGGCGGAAGCCGCGGCGCTGGGTCAGGGCCACGGCCAGGGCGTCGCCCATGGCCAGGGCGGCGGTGGTGCTGGCGGTGGGCGCCAGGCCCAGTGGATCGGCTTCCCGGGGCACCGGGATGTGCAGGGCCACGTCGCTGTAGCGAGCCAGGGTCGATTCCAGGGAGCCGGTGAGGGAGATCAGGGGGATACGCAGCCGCTTGATCCGCTCCAGCATCCGGCAGATCTCCGCGGTTTCGCCGCTGTTGGACACCGCCACCACCACGTCTCCCTCCACGATCATGCCCAGGTCGCCGTGCACCGCCTCGGCCGGATGCAGGAAGAGGGAAGGGGTGCCGGTGGAGGCGAGGGTGGCTGAAATCTTCTTGCAGATGATCCCCGACTTGCCCATGCCGGTGAGAACGGTCCGGCCCCGGCAGTTGAGCACCAGTTCCACGGCCTGCAGAAACCGGTCGTCCAGGGTGTCGATCAAGCCCCGCACCGCGTCGGCTTCGATCTCCAGCACTTTTCGGGCGATTTCAAGGCTCATGCGGGTGATCCTCCCCAGTGGCGGCCCCTTGCCGGACCACGGTGTCGATGGCCTTCAGCTGGGCCAGCAGCGCCGGCAGCCGGTCGAGGCGGAGCGAATTGGGCCCGTCGCAGAGGGCGGCTTGCGGTGCCGGGTGCACTTCGAGGAACAGGCCGTCCACGCCGCACCCCACGCCGGCCCGGGCAAGATGGGGGATGAATTCGGACTGGCCGCCTGAGGAACCGCCCATGCCCCCCGGCAGCTGCAGACCGTGGGTCACGTCCAGCACCACCGGATAGCCGCTGCGGCGCAGCAGGGGCAGGCTGCGCATGTCCAGCACCAGGTTGTTGTAACCGAAGCAGCTGCCCCGTTCGGTGAGCACGATCTGACGGCAGCCGGCCGATTCCAGCTTGCCCACCGCGGACTGCAGATCCCAGGGGGCGAGGAACTGGCCTTTCTTCAGGTTCACCGTCCGCCCGCAGGCGCCGGCCGCCAGGAGCAGGTCGGTCTGGCGGCAGAGGAAGGCCGGGATCTGGATCACGTCCAGCACCTCGGCCGCCGCGTCCACCTGCTCAACACCGTGGATATCTGAGAGCAGCGGCAGGCCGTAACGCTCCCTGACCAGGGAAAGGATGCGCAGGCCCTCATCCATCCCCGGTCCGCGATAGGAGCCCAGCGAGGTGCGGTTGGCCTTGTCGTAGGAGGACTTGAAGATCAGCGGGACCCCGGCGGCGCGGCAAATCTCGACCAACTGGCCGGCGGTGTCGAGACAGTGGGTCTCGGACTCGATGACGCAGGGCCCGGCGATGAGAAAGAACGGCGCCCCGCGGCCGAGTGTGACTCCGCCCGCTTCCCAGGTGCTGGTCTCGGTGGGTTCCATCTTACCCCTGTTTCTTCTTGCGGTTCTCACAGGACGCCCGAATGAAACCGGCAAACAGCGGGTGCGGCTTCAGCGGCCTCGACTTGAACTCCGGGTGAAACTGGCAGGCCACGAACCAGGGGTGGTCCTGCACTTCGACGATCTCGACGTAATTCTGCTCAGGTGCAATACCGGTGACAACCATGCCTTTCTCGGCCAGCCGGTCGCGAAATACCGGGTTGAACTCGTAGCGGTGACGGTGCCGCTCGGAGATGTCCTCCTCGCCGTATTCCAACCGGGCGGTGGAGTCCTTGTCCAGCCGGCAGGGGTAGGCCCCCAGCCGCATGGTGCCGCCCATCTTGTCGACCCCTTCCAACTCGCGCAGCTTGAAGAAGATGCGGTGCGGTGTCTCATCATTGAACTCCGAGCTGTCGGCGCCCTCGAGGCCGCAGACGTTGCGGGCGAACTCGATCACCGCGCACTGCATGCCGAGACAGATGCCGAAATAGGGGATCTTCTTCTCCCGGGCGTAGCGCACCGCTTCCACCATTCCAGGCACCCCGCGGATGCCGAAGCCGCCGGGGATCAGTATACCATTGGCCTTGTCCAGGTGGGCCTTCCAGGCCCGGCCGCCGGAGCCTTCGGCTTCCACCCACTCCAGGTTGACCTTGACGTCGTTGGCCAGGCCGCCGTGCTTCAGCGCCTCGCCGAGGCTCTTGTAAGAGTCCTCGTACGAGACATACTTGCCGATGATGGCGATGTCCACCTCGCCGCCGGGGTTCTTGATGCGGTGGATCAGGTCGCGCCAGTCGTCGAGGTTCTTGCGCAGGGCCGGCAGGTTGAGCTTGCGCAGCACCATTTCGTCCAGCCCCTCGTCGTGCAGGGCCAGCGGCACCTCGTAGGTGCTCTCCACGTCCTTGGCCGTGATGACGCAGCCTTCCTCCACGTCGCAGAAGAGGGCGATCTTGGCCTTGATGTCGTCATCCAGGGGACGGTCGCAGCGGCAGAGCAGGATGTCGGGGAAGAGGCCGATCTCCCGCAGGGCCTTGACGCTGTGCTGTGTCGGTTTGGTCTTCAGCTCGCCGGAGGTGGGGATGAAGGGCACCAGGGTCAGGTGGACCACGATGGCATTGCCAGGGCCTGCCTGGTGCTTGAACTGCCGCACCGCTTCGAGAAAGGGCAGGCTTTCGATGTCGCCCACGGTGCCGCCGATCTCGACGATCACCACGTCCACGCCGTTGGCCAGCTTGTGCAGGGCATCCTTGATCTCGTCGGTGACGTGGGGGATGACCTGCACCGTCCGGCCCAGATACTCGCCGCGGCGCTCCTTGTCGATTACCGAGGCATAGATCTTGCCCGTGGTCCAGTTGTGGTCCTGGGACATGGAGGCGCTGGTGAACCGCTCGTAGTGGCCCAGGTCGAGGTCGGTTTCCGCCCCGTCGTCGGTGACGAAGACTTCACCGTGCTGGAAGGGGCTCATCGTGCCGGGATCGACGTTGAGATACGGGTCGAGTTTGGCCAGGGTCACCCGCAGCCCGCGCCGCTCAAGCAGGCAACCGATGGACGAGGACGCCAGGCCCTTGCCCAGCGACGAGATGACCCCGCCGGTGGTGAATATGTATTTAACTGACATCATTACTCCTTGCTAAAACTTCCTCACCCACTGGACGATGGGCCGGCCGGGCCCGGCGAAACAATCAATCTGTCACTGATCCGGGGATGCGCCCCGGCAGCTGTCGGATTCGCTCGAGATCTTCCGGCGTGTCCACGCCCACCGACTCCTCGGCGGTGTAGAGCACCCTGATACTGAACCCACCCTCGAGGAACCGCAGCTGTTCCAACCCCTCGGCCCGCTCCAGCGGTGAGGGGGGCAGCTGCGCCAGCCGGAGCAGGGTGCGGCGGCGGTAGGCGTAGAGGCCCACGTGCTTGAACCCCAGGCCGGGGCCATGACCCACGTCAACGTTGCTGTTCCGGCTGAAAGGGATGGGAAAGCGGGAGAAGTAGAGTGCGTTGCCGTGCCGGTCGCAGACCACTTTCACCACGTGGGGGCTGGCCAGTTCCTCCAGCGAGCGCAGGTGGGTCTTCATGGTGGCGATCTCCACCGCCGGGTCGTCAAAGGCCGCCACCAGGCTGTCGATGGTCCCGGGCCGGATCAGCGGCTCGTCGCCCTGGATATTCACCACCACCTCAAAGCGGTCGAGGCCCTCGGCCGCCTCGGCCGCCCGGTCGGTGCCCGAGGCGCAGTCCGGGGAGGTCATCACCGCCCGGCCGCCACGTATCGTCACCGCGGCGGCGATGCGCTGGTCGTCGGTGGCCACCAGCAACTCGGCAAGGCGGACGCAGGCCGACGCCTGGCGCAAGGTGTGGCCGATAACCGGCATCCCGTCGAGGTCGGCGAGCAGCTTCCCTGGGAACCGGGTTGCCCCCCATCTGGCGGGAATAATGCCCACGGCCGTGATCGGCATGGCGTTGACGGGTGGACGAATTGGGTCACGTTCCGGCATGGACGGCCTGTTTCCGGCTCCACGGCAGTCCCGGTCAACAGTCATCGGCCACACGCCCGAGCGACGCACCATGCGGCGGATGACAGCTTCAAACCGGGAAATACTCTGATTTCTGGGTGACCTAGGGAGGTCTGTCAATCATAGTCCAGGCTCTGGGTGAAGTCAATTATCGGCGTCTTGACCGCCCGGGCCTCAAGTTCCTATAATCCACATCTTTGCCGGAATCAGTATGGAGACACAACAGGGGGCAGGTACGAAGGATGGACCAGACGAAAAATAACGAACGCGTGACGCCGATGAGCCAGGCCGTTCTCGACAGGTATCGCCTGGGCGAGGACGACGAAGCCATGGAGCCCATGGTGCTCGATGACGGGAAAGGCGCTCCGGTTGGACGGGTCAAGGACGGCGACTACGTGATCTTCTACGACATCCGCGGCGAGCGTGAAGTGGAACTGACCGAGGCCTTCGTCAACCCGGATTTCCACGAGTTCGAAATCCCCAAAGGGATGAAGACCCGCTGGGCCACCATGATCGAATACGACCCGAAGCTCGACGTCCAGGTGGCCTACCCGACCCTGGAAAAACTCTCCCACACCCTCTGCGACGTGGTGAGCCGCGCCGGGCTGAAGCAGGTCAAGGTGGTGGAGACCGAGAAGGCGGTGCACCTCGGATTCTTCTTCAACGGCAAGCGCCAGGAGTTCTACGACGCCGAGACCCGCGATTTCGTCCCCACACCCAAGGACATCGACTTTTTCGACAAGCGGCCCCAGATGGAGGCCGAGGAAGTGGCTGACCGGCTGGTCAAGCACCTCGGCGACCCCGAAATGAAGCTGCTGGTGGGCAACTTCGCCAACGTCGACGTGGTGGGGCACATCGAGAACGACGAGGCGGTGAAGAAAGCGGTGCAAACCGTTGACCGCTGTGCCGGCCGGGTGATCGAGGCGGCGCGTACGAACGGGGTGGCCACCATCGTCATCGCCGACCACGGCACCGTGGAAAAGCGCAAATACCCCGAGGGGTCCATCGATACCGGACACACCGACAGCCCGGTGCCCTTTATCCTCGTGCCCCCCGAGGGCTGCGATGCCGCCGGCCTGCAGCTGCCCGAGGGCGGCAGTCTGGTCAACGTCGCGCCCACGGCCCTCGACCTGCTGGGTCTTCCGATCCCCGAAGTGATGACCGGCACCACCATGCTGCCCGACGGATTTGCCGACACCATGCTGGGAGACCGGGACCGCCGGGTGCTGGTGCTGATCGTCGACGGCTTCGGCATCGGCGACCAGAATGCCGAACCGGGCTGGAACCTGATCAAGGATGCCCGGACCCCGGTGATGGACGGCCTGATGAAGGACTACCCCTGGGTCCAGGTGGCCGCGCACGGGCGGGCGGTGGGCCTGCCCAAGGGCACGGTGGGCAACTCCGAGTCGGGGCACCTGCACATCGGCGCCGGCCGGGTGGTCTACTCCGACCGCCTGCGTATCGAGGCCGACCTGGAAACCGGCGACTTCGGCCGCAACCCGGCCTTCTGCGCCATGATGGACGGGGCGAAGAAGGACGGGACCGCCCTGCACCTGCTGGGCATTGTCTCCTTCTTCAGTTCCCACGGCTCGCTGGACCACCTCTACGCCCTGATGGAGACGGCCAAAGACCGCGGTGTGCAGGAGGTCTACATCCACGGCCTGCTGGGCCGGCGGGGCGAGCGCCCCGAGGCCGGCGCCCGCTATGTCGGCGACATGGAAAAGAAGGCCAAGGAACTGGGCCTGGGCAAGGTGGCTACGGTGATCGGCCGCCACTGGGCCCTGGACCGCGAAGAGAACTGGGACCGCATCGAAAAGACCTACCGCGCCCTGGTCCACGGCGACGGGATGCGGGTGCCGGCGAACGGCTGAACCGGCCCGGAATTCTACGAAACGCCCCGCACAGTTAAAGCCGTGAGGGGCGTTTCTACGTACCAGGTTCACCCCTGCCATCGACGCTCATGCTTTTGGCGGCCCCGGCTGCTATTCCCCGATCCCACGGGCCACCCGAGTGGGCAATGAAAAGCGAGCAAGCGGTTCAGGAGGCGACATACCGGCAAGAGGAAGATTTCTCGCAGGTTCCGCTTGGCTGGGACGAAAGGGAGCCGGCATGAGAACCGGGGTCCGGAAGAGGGGGGGAGGCCCTTGGGGGACGATTCTGTTCGAACCACAATTTGACCCGGGCATTTCTCGTCATCGTGTCACGATATCCCTCGTTGATCAGCCGGGGGCGTACCAGCCTGCGGTCAACCGGTTGATTTCCCCAGGAAACCCCATCCAAATTCGATCCGCTCTCTCTCATCCGGCATGAGAGGCTTGATCGCACGGAAGCTTTTGCGTGTTCGCTGGACGCATTTGAGGACATGACCCACGGAGCCCGGGTGGCGGCAGGGGAGTTCTACACCGGAAACGTCACTTCCGCCGGCTGGCGATGATGGCGGGGAGGGTGAGCAGGGCCTGCCGTTGCGGTGAGTCGTTGGTGAATGCCGCCAGTTGGTCGGTGGCCCGCTTGCAGAACATCGACACGGTGCCCCGCGTCGAATCGAACACGCCGTGCTCCTCGAGCAGGCTGCGCATCTCATCACGCGAGAGCTCGTCAAAAGTCTTCGTCTCCACCACGCGGCTCACCCTCTCCCGGATATCAGGTGAACAGACCTTGAGCAGCCGGATCAGCGGCAGGGTCAGCTTGCCGTCCAGCATGTCGTGGTTTACCGGCTTGCCGATGATCTCCGCCTCGGATTCCAGGTCGAGCAGGTCGTCGGTGATCTGGAAGACCATGCCGAGATTGAGCCCGTAGTTGTGCAGCGCCTGCACCTGTTCCGGCGGGCACTCACTGATGATCGCGGCCACATCACCGCAGGCGGCAAAGAGGTTGGCCGTTTTGCGGGTGATGATGTCGAGATACTCGCTCTCCGAGATCTCCAGGCTGCCGTTGAGCGAACTCTGCAGCAGCTCACCCTCCACCATGGCCGTGGTCAGGGAGGAGAGGATATTGATGATGCGGAGGCTCTTGTCTTCCAGGGACCAGTTCAGCGCCTTGAGATAGAGGTAGTCGCCGAAGAGCACGCTGAGGTTGTTGCCCCAGATGGTGTTTACGCTGTTGCGGCCCCGGCGCAACTCGGCGCTGTCGATGATGTCGTCATGGATCAGTGTGGCGGTGTGGATGCTCTCGAAGACGGCCGAATAGAGGATATCCCGGTCGCCCTGGTACTCGCAGAGGCCGCTGAACAGCAGAAAGACCGCCGGCCGGATCCGCTTGCCGCCGCTCTGCTGAATATAACTGGCGATCTTGGGAACCAGCGGCACGTTCGAATCGAGCTTATCGCGTAACCGCTCCTCGACCCGGGTGAGCTTTGGCGCGATGAGCGCGTAGATTTCAGTGAGCTCCAAGATCTATCCTTTCAGTTACATACCGTATCCGTCCAGCACCCGGGTCGCTGAAACAGTGAACAAAAATTCTAACACCCAAGGCGCTGAATATCAATTGCTAATTGTCGAAGAGCTGCTTTCCCCTGCAGCCGGCGGTATGGCCCGTTCCTCCCAGACCTCTGTCCCGGGAGGAGCCTCGAACCGAAAGTAATCATCCGCCAGGCCGCTGTTCTCCTTGAAATCGGAAAAACGGTACTCGGTGATGTTCTGCAGCGGATCAACCACTAGCAGCCGGATCAGCCGGGGTATGGCGGAGGGGGTCATTTCCAGGTGCGCCCTGATGAACGCCGCGTCCTCTTCCAAGGGCCGGATCAGGGCCATCACATTCTCCGGCGAGAGAGGTAAGAGCGAGTCGTCGCCGCTGACCAGGAAATCCTTGAGCAGGTCGCCCTGACCGAGCAGCAGCTGCAGCGGAGTGCCGCTTTCGATCATCGACCCGGCGCCGTAAATGGTAACGGCATTCTCTTCAGGCTCGTAGAACCATATTGTCTTCCCGTCGCAGATGAATTCCTTCCGCTCCGGTTCAAGGTAATTCCAGCGCATTTTACCCGGCATCCTGACATAGAGGACGCCGCTCTCCTCACGGGCGGACGTGGAGTGGGGGGCCTGCAGCCGCTGAGTGAATGCCGCACGAAAGTCGGTCAGACCGCTGAGGTGGTCCTGGAGGCTGCGCAAGAGGGAAACCGCCGGATCCTCATCCCCCGCCAGAGCCGGGATCCAGGCGGACAAAAGGATGATGATCGTGAGCAGCAGCCGCAAAACCATGGCGGCGGATTTCGGGGCAACGGGATACATGCCTTGGTGGCCTTTCCTCGACCGTCGGCCGGTGCACGAAACGGAGAGCTTCACAAGAATCGGGTGAGTGTAGCACAGACCGTCCACCGGCCAAAGCAGCGCTGATCTCCCCCCCCTGTCATCGCGAGGAGCCCGCAAAGCGGACGACGCGGCGATCTCTCCGGCACACGAATTGATGAAGAGGAGATTGCTTCATCGACGACTTTGTCGTCTCCTCGCAATGACAACCGGGATACGATGATATAGTCTGGGGCGCAAGAATTAACGTCAGGCGAGTTGAACCATGACGCTGAATATCACCATCGATTGGACATTGGACGGCATCATCCGGCTGGGCTGGTTCACGATGGACGATGTGGACCCGGCCGCCCCGTCGCCGGCATTCGAGCATGACCTCGAATCGCTCTCTAACCGGCTGCGCGGGGAATATCCTGACCCGGCCTCGGCCGGGCCGCGTAACGGTCCGGCGCGCACCCTGTACCGGGCGGTGGGCATCGATCCCACAAAGCACCGGCCGTCATCGGAGGCCCTGCTCCGCCGTGTGCTCAGCGGCAAGCCGCTCTACCGGGTCAACACCGTTGTGGACGCGGCCAACTTCTGGTCCCTGGGGGCGGCCCTGCCGGTGGGGCTCTACGACGCCGATCACCTCGACGGAAGCATCCTGGCCAGTCTCGGCGGGGAGGGCGAGGGATACGAGGGGATAGGCAAGGGCTGGATCAACCTGGAGCGCCGGCTGATGCTGCGCGACGAGGCCGGCCCCTTCGGCAACCCCTCATCGGACTCCTGGCGCGCCCGGGTGCGGGACGAGACCCGGCGGATTCTCTTCGTCATCTTTGCCCCGGCGTCGGTTGGGACGGAAGAGATGCAGCGGCTCACCGGGGAGGCGGAGCCGGGCATGGTGCGGCACACCGGTGGGACGGTGGTGGATCAGGGAGTGGCCCAGGTCAGAGACTGAAGTCGTCTATCTCGTCTCCGCCCTCGTCAAGCGCGGGCGCCGTGGACTCCTCTTCCGGCTCTTCGAGGTCGGGGAGGATACGGATCATGGCCACCAGGTCGGCGATGCGGTTGGGTTCCAGCGTCTGCCCCCACGGCGGCATCAACCGGGAGAATCCGTGGGCCGCCCCGCCGTCGGTGATCACCTGCAGCAGCTCTTCGTCGGTTCTGGAATCCATCTCCACGGCCTGCAGGTCGCGGGGCGGCGTTTCCAGCCCGAATGAGTTCGGCCCGTCCCCGTACCCGTATGCCCCATGGCAATGGGCGCAGTAGTGGCGGAAGATCATCAGCCCCCGCTCCTCGGCCCGGGTCAACTGCGGCTCAACGGCCACCATTTCGAAATCCCCTTCCTCCAGGGTTTCGGTGCCCTCGATCTTATCGGCGGTGCCGGCGGCTACCGTGGTGGAGCCGGTGAGTGCTTCGATTCTGGGTTTCTCCGAATCGGCGCAGCCGGCCCAGCAGAGGAGCACGCAGATCAGCCAGACCATATTGATGCGCTGCATCATGGCCCGTCCTCCCCGGTCAGGCCCTTGAGCCAGGCGGCCAGGTGCCCGGCCTGCTCCTCGCCCAGCCCGTAGTCCGGTTCGATGGCCGTGGGCACCAGCGCATGGGGGGCACGGAGCCAGGCGTGGAGGTAGTCGAGGGTCAGGCGGCGTCCCACTTCGGTGAGGTTGGGGCCCGAGGTTCCGCCGGCCGAGCCGATCATGTGGCAGGCATCACAGCCCAGGGAGCGGTAGAGCTGCTCGCCGGTCTCCGGGTCTCCAGCGGCGGCGATCTCAGCGGACCGGGGCACACGGATGTCATCGGTGGCGAGGAAGCGGAGGCCCTGCACCAGCAGGTCGATTTCAGTGTCCTCCAGGTTCAGGCGCACCATCCGTTCCACGAGCAGCGGCCGGATGGCTTCCGGCGTTTTGAGGAAGAACCGCAGATACTGCTCCTCGAAGCGGCTGCCGGTGAGGTCGAGCGCGGGGGCCAGGTTGCCGCCCCAGGTTCCCAGCTTGTGACAGGAGCGGCAGCGCAGGTCGTCCACCAGCCGGTCGAACTCGTTGACCGGCGGGGGAGAGGCCATCCGGGGGCCGCCGGAAAGCGGCAGGGCCGGATCCTCGGTCTGGTAGATATACTCGGCGGGGGGACGGTTCCCCTTCAGCGCCAGCAGCACCGTGGTCAGGGCGAGGATTTCATCTTCGCTGAACCGGTAGTCGGGCATCAAAAGGATGTCGCGGAAGAGGCGCGGCTTGCGCAGCTTGGTCATGGTCCAGTCCAGACGGGTTCGCGGTATGTCCCAGGCCCAGCCGAAGTCCAGCACCTCCACGGTCTTGGTCCCGTAGTCGGTCAGTTCGGTGCTCACCTTCTGGCCGTCGACGCTGCCCGGCATCTCGTGACAGCCGGAACATCCGTAGCGCCGGACCAGGGCCTCGCCCTTGGCGGCATTGGCCGTCTGGGGTGCGGCCCCCTCCACCGGGTCGGGGGTGTCGGGCCGGTCCCAGTCCACGAACTCCTGGGTGATGTATTCCATCAGGTCGAGGCGCTCGTCCACGGTGAAGCGGAAGTGGGGCATCAGGGTCTGGGGATCGTGAGCCGGGGGATTGTCCAGCCAGGAGAAGAGCCAGTCCCGGTTCA
>JAQAZP010000141.1:0-3232 GCA_032127265.1 Acidobacteriota bacterium | reverse complement strand
GAGGGCATCGCGTCCCCTTCATCATTCGATGGGGCGATGGAACATCAACCCACTCGGTGGTTCCCCCGGGAACGGTCTGTGAGCAAGTGATCAGCCAAACCGACCTGTTCGCCACCTTTGCCACGCTGCTGGCCAACACTGGTGCATCGGTCAAGGTGATCCAGGACCAACTTAGGCACTCCACGCCTGACCTGTCCTTGAACATCTATTGTCAATCAACGGATGACGGTCTCAACAAGGTGGCTGCAGACCTCTCACAGTCGATCAATTTGCAGGAAGAGTGTGCCGAGGGTGTGCTGGCCGCTGCGGTGGGTGGTGAGTGTGATCCTGGTAATTCAAGGGAATATAAAGGTTTACGTCTCATTTCTTTTGGTGCCGAAGGGGGGACTCGAACCCCCACACCCTTGCGAGTACTGGACCCTGAACCCAGCGCGTCTGCCAATTCCGCCACTTCGGCACAAATGGAGGCAAAGATATAACACTTTGTCTTGATTGTTGTCAATATTGGGCGGGCCGGGATGTCACTCCGGTCCGCCCATCATTGTATAATGGGGGTGACCCAGTGATTCCGGCACCCGAAAAAGCATATGGAGTAACGATTTGATACGCAGTGGATCACCCCATCACGCCCTGGGCTTTTACCTGCTGTTGGCGGCTGTTTTCGTCGCCATCGGCCCCTGGTGCGCCGTGGCCCAGGAGCAGCCCCGGGTAGTGGGCGATTCGTTCAAGATGGCCATCGAGGCCCGGCTGGTCCAGGTCTACGCCACGGTGTCCGGGCCACGGGACAAGACGGTGGACGACATGGTGCGGGGCGACTTCCTGCTTTTCGAGGACGGGAAACCCCAGGAAATCGTCCATTTCGCCCACGAAGAGACCCCCCTCTCCATCGTTCTACTGGTGGACAGCAGCGAGAGCATGATGGGCCGCATCGACGAGGCCGGTCGTGGACTGGCCGACTTCATCGGTTCCGTGCGCCCCATCGACCAGGTGATGCTGGTGGAGTTCGACAGCGAGACCCGCACCCTCAGCGAGTTTACCCACGACAAGGGCCAGCTGAAAAAGGCACTGGATGCGCTGCGGCCGGACGGTTCCACCGCGCTTTATGACGCCCTGGCCTTCTCTATCGAGCAATTGGCCAGCCGGGATTACGGGCGGGTGGTCGTGCTGCTCTCCGACGGGGTGGACGCCAGCTTCGACGGCGGCAGCGAGAAATCCTTCGAAGAGGTGCTGCGCCAGGCTCACGAGACGGACACCCGGGTCTTTACCATCGGCCTGGGGGTCAGCGTCGATCGCGGCGAGCTGGAGCGGCTGGCCGCCGAGACCGGCGGCGAGGCCTGGTTCTCAATGCAGCCGGGCGAACTGTCCGGTGTCTACCGGGAGATCGGCCGTGAACCGCACAACCAGTATCTCCTATCCTACCAGCCCAAAGACTTTGTGGCCGACGGCCGCTGGCGCGACATCGAGGTCCGGGTCCGCCGATCCGGTTTGTCAGTGATTGCCCGAAAAGGGTATTATGCCTTGAAGGTTCCCTGAATCCGGTGTCCCCATCCAGGGCCTTCTTTTGGGGCCACGGCGTGAATCAGTGCTTCTCTTTCTCAACATTTGTGACGATACGATGCAAGGCGGTGTTATCGGAGCGCCGCCTGCCAGGTTGAGTATTATCTCCTCAGGCAGCAGGGGCACACCCCTGTATTGGGAGAGCCATGTCGTTGCTGCATGGAGCGGAGAAGGAATTGAACAAGGAGTCTGGATCCAACACCGTCCTTTTCGTGGATGACGAGGCCCTGATCCTCGACTTTCTGATGGACGCTTTTGCCCACGACTACCACGTGCTCCGCGCCAGCAGCGGTGAAGAGGCGCTGCGGGTGCTCGAGACGCACCCGGTGGCGGTGATCATCACTGACCAGCGGATGGCCGGGATGAACGGTGTTGAACTGCTCTCCATCGTCCAGGAGAGATTCCCCGAGACAGTGCGCCTGCTGATGACCGCCTTCCGTGACGTGGAGGATGTGATCGAGGCGGTTAACCGGGGCCACATCTACCAGTTTCTACACAAGCCGCTCAAGGACGTGGAACTGCGCCAGATTCTCGACCAGGCGATCCGCTACCGGCGCCTCTCCATGGAGAACAGCCTGCTGGCGGACGAGTTGATGCGGGTCAACCGTCAACTGGAGGGCAAGCTTGAGGATGGCAGCCTGCAACTGGCGAACAAGAACCGCCAACTGGAGTCGCACCTCCGGCAGTCCGAACGACTGGCCCAGTTCAGCCATCGGATCAACCTGCTGAGCTTCAACCGGCTTTTCGACGTGCTCCACGAGGAACTGCCCACCCTCCTCGACATCGACCTCTTCTCGCTCTTCGAGATCCAGGGGCGGCCCAAGTATGGTACGGAAGAGGAGCAGAGAATCACCGTCTGCCGGATTCACAACCATCCCATGGGAATCGACGATAAGGAGCATCCGGTTGATGAGGTCAATCCGGGGTTGATGCGTGACGTGATCGATTCCCGCAAGCCGATCATGCTGGAGAGCTTCAGCCGTTCCAACTACCACCGGGGGTGGGTGCGGCCGAAGTATCGCGGCGATTCCTGCTGCACACTGCCGTTGATGATCGACGGGAACCTGATCGCCATCCTCAACCTCTCGGGCCGCGAGGATCAGAATTTCAATGATGATTCTCTCTCCCTGTTCAACCACGTGGGTGAGAACCTGGCCAGCGCCCTGAGCAACTGTGCGCTGCACCTCAAGACCCAGCAACTGGCGATCACCGACGGGCTGACCCGGCTCTACAACATCGGCCACTTCCTCGAGCGGATGGAGGAGGAGATCTCCCGCGCCCGGCGGTTTTCAGCCCCGCTCTCCTGTATCATGATCGACCTCGACTTCTTCAAGCAGATCAATGACCAGTATGGTCACGACGAAGGAAACCGGGTGCTCAAGCGCATCGCCCGGATCCTGCTGGCCAGCAAGCGCAAAATCGACCTGCTGGGCCGCTTCGGCGGCGAGGAGTTCATCGTCACCCTGCCCGAAACCGGCCGGGACGGAGCCCTGGAAGTGGCCCGCCGGATGCAGGACAACATCAAGGAACACAAGTTCTTCTGCCGCGGCAAACATGTCCCGATCTCCGCCAGCTTTGGTGTGGCGACCATGAACGGCATGGCGATCAACCGCGACACCCTGATCCGCTATGCCGACATGGCCCTCTACCGGGCCAAGGACGAGGGGCGAAACCG
>JAQAZP010000140.1:0-8844 GCA_032127265.1 Acidobacteriota bacterium | reverse complement strand
CCTTAACCGGGGTCGGGGCTTTTTTCATGCCCCTGGGATGTCAGATGGTGGCGCCGAAGTAGAAGGAGAAGATCGCCAGGTCGTCGCCGTCGATGACGCCGTTGCGGTCGAAGTCAGCGGAGCCGTTGTATCGTGGATCGCCCTCACCCGCCCCGAAGGACCTGCCGATGATGGAGAGGTCGATGCCGTCCACCCGGCCCGAACCGTCCAGGTCGCAGACCGAAGCATAGCTGGAGTAGTGGAAGCCCATGTCCGGCGCACCCACGTCCGGCCCGCCGTCGGTGCGGGTGGTACCCCCCGGCGACGCGGTGCCCGGGTCGCCGGCATCTACACAGGGACTGTCAGCGGTTTGACCGGCCGCTACCTGGCTCAGGTAGTAGCCACCGAAGGGGCCGGAGACGAAGAGCGGGTTGGCGTCGATGCAACCGGGGCCGATATCCCCCTGATAACGAAAATCGCAATAGCGGACAGTGGGATTTCCGCCGTAGCTGTAATCGATGGAGCCTCCCCATCGATTCCAGGCAATGCAGTTGACCAGCAGTGGCGAGCAACCGTCCGACACATCTATGAAACCATGGCTCGTACAGGAATCGAACTCATTGCCGGCAATGGTGTTGTTGATCAGAACCGGGGAGCAGTTGTAGACCATGCCGATCACCGATCCCTCACAGTGCTGGTTGCCGTGGAACAGGTTGTTGATCACCGTCGGCGAGCAGTCGTAGATCATCCAGAGCCCCGTGGCGCCATCGAAGGACAGGTTTCCAAAAATCACATTGTCGGTGATCAGCGGCGACGAGCCGTTCGCACAGGCAATGGCGGGATGGAATCGGCACTGGCTGTTTTTGATGACGTTTCCATCGATGACCGGCGATGCTCCTTCGCAGTAGATGCCTCCGCAATACCCGCCACCGCACTGGTCCAGAATATTGTCGCGGATCGTGGGCGAGGAACCGATGCAGGTGATGCCGGCACCGAAATAGTCGTAACCCGAGACATACGCGCTCTGGATCGTCACCCCTTCAAGAACCGAGTTCGGCCCTTCACCGTCCCAGAAAACGAATCCTACCCCCTCACCCTGGCAGTCGATGATGCAGGTTTCGGCACCATCCTCGGAACGGACAGTGATCGCCTTGCCCTTGAAGTCCAAGTCGCGGTTGTCCGGCCCGATGTAGGTCCCGGAGGACAGGATCACTGTGTCTCCAGGCCGGGCGGCGTCGATGCCGTCCTGGATGGTGGGCTGGTCGCCAGGCACCCGGATTTCAGCTGCTATCGCCGGGGGCGAAAAGAGAAAGAGGGCCAGCAGCAGGACCGTGATCCTCACGGCCATGACTTCATCCTCAGTTTTTTGCGATCGAGGGAAACATGCCCCATGGGCCCTGATATTCATATCGTAAATATATATTGCCTGCATAGGAAGGGCAAGTGAGATGAACAACCTGGTGGAGAGCTACCGCGCTGCCAACTGCCGCAGCAGGGCCCGGAACTCGTCCCGGGAGCGGAAAAGCAGGGTGTGCGCCTCGCGGTCACCATGGCTCAGCGGCAGGGGCGGGATTTTCTGCTGCAGCTTGCTGTTGAACATGGCGATCAGCTCCAGCACCTGGCGCTGGGTCATCCCCTCGTCCACCCGGTAGCGGTTGCCGTCGAGCATGTCCAGATCGCTGGGCCACTTCGCTGAATCGGACGAGCGTTCCGGCAGGCCGTCCGGTGAAATACCGATGGTCACGCCGTATTCCTCGGGGGCGGTGCCCACCTTGGAGCAGGAGTCGAGGGCAAAGGGTTCGAGGGCGTAGAGACAGTTCAACTCCACGATCTTGTCCTTTATTTCAAGGATGAAGGCCAGTGTCTCCAGCGCCTCGTCGGCGGTTTCGGAGGGGAACCCCACCATGCAGAAGAGGTCCACTGCGATCCCGGCGTCGAGGCAGTTGTGAGTCACCTGCTTGATCACCTCCACCGTGGTCCCCTTGTCCATCCGTTCCAGCACCCGCTGGGATGCGGACTCCAGCCCGAACCAGATGGAGCGGCAGCCGGAGCGGGCCAACTGGCCGCAGAATTCCGGGGTAAACGATTTTGTGTAGCGGGTGTAGCAGGTCCAGTTGATCTCCAGGCCCCGCTCGATCAGCCCGCGGGAAATCTCGCGCAGCGAACGCACCGGGATCGAGTTGTCCACCAGCACTATGTGGGAAGTGCCGTATTTCTCCTGGAGCACCCGGATATCCTCCAGCACCACGTCCGGCTTGCGGTAGCGGAACGACTCACCGAGCTTGAAGTGGCTGCAGAAGGCGCAGCGGGCCCAGGGGCAGCCGCGGGACGTCTCCAGGGGCAGCACCGGCAGCGGGCTGAGATAGCGGTCCAGGGGCAGCCCGTCAAAGTCTGGAAGCGGCAAGGCGCTCAGATCTTCGGCGGCGGCCCGGGAGTTCTCCCTGATCATGCCCGGGCCCGGCAGCTCGGATGCCGGCTGTTGCCAGTCGCGGCGCCAGAAGAGATTGGGCACCACATCGAGATTGCGGTCGCCGGCCATGGTCTCGGCCAGCCGCAGCAGCGCGGTCTCCCCCTCCCCCACCACGTAGCCGTCCACCCAACGGTAGAGCAGGGCATTTTCCATCAACTGGCCGGTGAAGCGGTTGAAGGTGTTGCCTCCCACCACCACCAGCGTCCCGGGCAGCTCCTCCTTGATCAGCCGGGCCAGGGTGAACGAGCCGATGGACTGGTTCACTGAGGATACCGAGAGGCCCACCACCGCGGGTCTCGCCGCTTTCAGCCGGGGGATACTTACCGCTCGATAATATTCGAGGAACGGGTTCTCCTCCTCGTCCAGCGCCGCGGCGGCCATGGCTTTGGAAGAACCGGAGGGATAACGCATGCTGAAGGAGTAGAGCCCCATCTTTGTCCGGCCGTACGCCGCCGAGGCCACCCGGACCGTGCGGTCGATCACAGCGCGGGCGCCGTGGAAGCGCTGCAGGTCGAAAAACTGCTCGGGGTCCCGGATCACGCGGCAGGCTTCATCCACCTGGACGGACAGTCCGGTCAGTTCAGCCAGGGCCTGGAAAGCCCGCTCCTCGCCCCGGGCCGCCCGCTGCTCGAGACGGGGGCGGATCACATCCTCGAGGTGCGGCCGGCTCAGCAACAGGTGGTAGTAATCGATGTTGTCGTCAAAGAGCAGGGTGGCAATCCCCTCGCTGCGCAGCCGGGCAGCCAGCGCCGGCAAAGCAAGATACGGCTGCTTGGGGTCCCAGACCGGGGGAAAGACCAGAGCGACGTGCGAATCCAGCATGAACCTGCCCTTTCTCGAGTGAACCGGGCCGGCTCATTTGCGGCCGGCGACCGTTTCATTCTAGCAGACCGCCCGGTGGCTGGTCACCTCGGGCCCGCCGGGACCGGAGACCTTTTGACTTTTGGCCGTGACGGAACTACTGTTGCTGTTCACTGTAAACAACACAATCCAACAGGTGCTCTCATGCGGATGACCAGCCTCTTTCTTGCGCTAGCCACAATTCTTTCCATCATTGCGCCCGGTGCCCCGGCCACGGCCGGCGAGGCGTTGATCCACCACCAGGTGACGGCCCGTCTGGAACCGGAAAGCCACGGCATCATGGCTTCGGACCTGGTAACTATCCCGGCCGGCCGGTTCGGCACGGATCTGCACTTTCTGCTGGCCGGCGACCTTTCCCCGTCTTCGGCCACGCCCGGCGTGAGCATCGTCCTCGAGGAGAACGGTGTCGGCGCCGGAGACGTGGGCATGGACCTTGAGGAGTTCGACTCCTCGTCGTCGATCACTCGCAAGCGCTATGCCGTGGTGTTCGACATACTGCCGACCGGTGATGCACTGTTCCAGATCGATCTCGAGGGGACGATCAACTACCCGATCACGTCACCGGAGGAGGAATACTCGCGCGGGTTCAGCCAGACCCCGGGCATCATCGAATCACGGGGCGCTTTTCTCGGCGGGTCCACCTGGTGGGTGCCCTCCTTTGGTGAGGGGCTGTTCACCTTCCAGCTGACCACCGACCTGCCCGAGGGGTGGAACTCGGTGAGTCAGGGCACGCGCACGCGGAACGAGACCGTGAACGGCCGGCGGCTGACCACCTGGGACTGCCCCGACCCCATGGAGGAAGTCTACCTCGTGGCCGCGCCCTTCACCGAGTACGGCCTCGATGCCGGCAAGGTCAGGGTGATGGCGTTCCTGCGCACCCCGGACGAAACCCTGGCCAACAAGTATCTGGAAACCACGGCCCAGTATCTTGAGATGTATCGCCAGCTGATCGGGCCCTTCCCCTTCACCAAGTTTGCCCTGGTGGAGAACTTCTGGCCCACCGGCTACGGCATGCCATCCTTCACCCTGCTGGGCGAGCAGATCATCCGCTTTCCCTTCATCCTCCACTCCTCCTACCCCCACGAGCTGCTGCACAACTGGTGGGGCAACAGTGTCTACGTCGACTCCGAAGGCGGCAACTGGTGCGAGGGGCTCACTGCCTACCTCGCCGACCACCTGATCAAGGAGCAGCGGGGTCAGGGGGACGACTACCGCCGCTCAACCCTCCAGGGCTACACCGACTACGTCAACAGCGGCAACGACTTCCCGCTGAGCGAGTTCCTCTCCCGTCACGACGCCTCATCCCAGGCGGTGGGCTACGGCAAGTGCCTGATGCTCTGCGAGATGCTTCGCGGGAAGATCGGTGACGAGGCATTCGTCAAGGGGCTGCAGACGTTCTACCGTGACAACCGCTGGAAACAGGCCTCCTTCGACGACCTGCGCCTGGCGTTCGATCCGGACGGCGGTACTGAGCTGGTGGCGTTTTTCGACCAGTGGGTCAATCGGGCCGGCGCCCCGTCGATCAGACTCACCAATGTGGCGGTGAAGAAGGAAGGTAATGCTCACCGTCTCTCTTTCAGCCTCGAACAGACTCAGGAGGATGAGCCGTTCCGGCTCCAGGTGCCGGTGGCCGTCTCCTTCGGTGACCGGATCGAGAAGCGGGTAGTGAACCTGGACGCCCGCTCGGAGGACGTTGAATTCCTGTTCGAAGATGAGCCGCTCCTGGTGCAGGTGGACCCGGGTTTCAACGTCTTCCGCACCCTGCACCACAACGAGATCCCGCCCTCCTTCTCCAAGATCTTCGGCGCGGAGCAGACACTGATCCTGCTTCCTTCGGGGGCCGCGCCCGAACAGCTTGAGCGCTACCGCCAGCTGGCCGAAGCCTGGTGCGGCGACGAGGAGAGCAGCCCGGTGCTCAGGCTGGACAGCGAAGTGGACCGGCTGCCGGCTGACCAGGCGGTCTGGGTCTTCGGCGAGGAGAACATCCACAAGCAGGTGGTGCTGGGCGGCATCACGGCCTATGACGCCGAAGTGGGCGGCAGTGAAGTCCGTTTCTCGAAAACGGTGCTGCCCCGGGAGGACGTCAGCTTCGTCATCGCGGCGCGCCACCCGGAAAATCCCAACGCCGCGGTGGCCTGGCTGACTATTGGCAACGACGAGGCCGGCCCCGGCCTGGCCCGCAAGCTGCCGCACTACGGCAAGTACAGCTACCTGGCCTTCGAGGGGGCCGAGCCGACCAACGTGGCCAAGGGACAATGGCCGGCGGTGAACTCTCCGCTCAGCGCCGTCCTGCTTCCCGCCGGCACACCCCTGCCGGAAGAGATACCGACACAGCTGCCGGCCCGTGAAGCACTGGCGACGCTGGACCCGCTCTTTTCCGCCGAGCGGATGATGGCGACCATCGAGCAGCTGTCCGCGGATGAGATGGAAGGCCGAGGCCTGGGATCGGACGGAATCCACAAGGCCGCCGGCATTATCGCCGCCAGTTTTGAAGAGGCCGGCCTGCAGCCCCTGGGCGAAAACGGCTCATGGTTCCAGACCTGGGACGACACCGTGAACAAGGACGGCGCCACAGGCCCGGTGAAAAACGTGCTCGGTGTGATCCCGGGGACCGACCCGGAACTGGCCGGCCAGTCGGTGGTACTCTGCGCCCACTACGACCACCTGGGATTCGGCTGGCCCGACGTCCACGCCGGTGACGAGGGCAAGCTGCACTCCGGCGCCGACGACAACGCCAGCGGCGTGGCCGTGATGCTGGAACTGGCCAAAATGCTGGGTAAGAGTCTCAAGCCGTCCCGAGCCGTGATCTTTGCCTCCTTCACCGCCGAAGAGAGCGGCCTCAAGGGCTCGCAACACTACGTGCAGTTGATGAAGCGCTACCCCGCGTCAAAGGCCATCGGCGTCATCAACCTCGATACGGTGGGCCGTTTGGGCGACCGCAAGCTGCTGGTGCTGAACAGCAGCAGCGCCTCGGAATGGAAGCACATCTTCATGGGCTGCGGCTATGTCACCGGCGTGGAAGCCGAAATGGTGACCCAGGATCTCGACGCCAGCGACCAGAAGAGCTTCATCGACGCCGGCGTCCCGGCGGTGCAGCTCTTCGCCGGCCCCCACGAGGACTACCACCGCCCCACCGACACCCCGGACAAAATTGACGGCGACGGCCTGGTCAAGGTGGCCTCCTTTGTCAAGGAAGCGCTGCTCTACCTGGCCGAACGGGAGGAGCCGATGTCCTTTGCCGGGGAGAAGAAGGAGACCGCCCCCGGGCCGGCCAAACCCGCGGGCAGCCGCCGGGCCAGCACCGGCAGCATGCCCGACTTCGCCTTCGCCGGCGAGGGTGTGCGCATCGGCGCCGTCTCCCCCGGGTCTCCAGCGGAAGCGGCCGGCCTCCAGGTGGGTGACATCATCGTCCGCCTGGGCGACAAAGATATTGCCAATTTGCGTGAATATTCGGATGCGCTCAAGACACACCAGCCCGGCGACACGGTGGAGCTGGTCTACGTTCGCGACGGTGAAGAGAAGTCGATCTCGATCACGCTGGGAGAACGGTAAAAAAGGCGTGACCACCGCCGGACTGCCGGCGAGGGCCACGCCATCTGGATTCAAGATCAGCCTCTGGCTCAGGGAGCCGAAGCGGTGATCGTGGTGCTGTCGCTGTCCGTGTCGCCCGAGGGGGCGAACGGCGGCTGGTTGTAGGGCGCCGGGGTCACATCCTGGCCCTGCAGGGTGAAAACGTTGTTCCCCACCAGTGAAGCGAGAGCCGGTAAGCTCTGGTTCCAGACGCTGGTGAACACCTCGGCCGGGCTGAGGTTGGTGAAGCCGGCCCGCCAATTGGTGTAGGTCGTGCCGTTGCCCAGGGTGACGTTGACCTTGCCGGCCGCCCGGCGGTTCTCGTCGGTCAGGTTGCTCAACCGGGCGGTGAACTGCGAGACGAAGGGCAGCGTGCCCGCGGCGGGGTTGGCGTCGATGGTGGCGCCGATCGTGTCCGTGACGGTGCCGCTGCACTCGAAGGCGCTGAGGCTCACGTCGTCGATGTTCCAGCCGCAGAACTGCCAGGAGGAATCGGTGGTGCCCATGGTCCAGCGCAGGTAGACCGTGGCCTGGTTGTCGGCATAAGCCGAGATGTCATACACCTCCTCGACCCACGAGCTGTCGCTCACCTCCCCGCCGTTCTGCCAGATGGTGTACCAGTTGCTCCCGTTGTTGCTCACCCGCAGGTAGGCGTGGTCGTAGCTTGAGGTCTCCACACCGAGCCAGCGCCAGAAAGAGAGGGACACGCCGGACTTCCCGGTGCAGTCGATTGCCGTGGAAGTGAGGTGAGTTTCGGCAAGGGAGTTCTCGTAGTCGCCGTTCAGGTTGTACCCATAGACGCTGGACCCGGTGTAGCCGCTGGTGGGATCGGGGTTGCCGTAGGCACCGCCGCCGCCGGTGGGTGTACCGTAGGCCCACAGCCCCGCCGTGGTCCAGCCGGGATTGCTGTCCATGGGTTCGCTGTAGAAGACCGCGGTCTCACCCACCACGGCAGAGTAGTAGCCGGTGGGAGCATTGAAGGGATCGGTGACCACACCGCTCTGGTCCCCCTCGGCGCTGAAATAGAACTCGGGGGTGTCGGTGCAGTCGGCCGCGGGCAGGGTGGCCTGGTAGAGATCACCGCCCAGGGGCACCAGGGACTGGGTCAGGAAAAAGCCGCCGTTGTAGCGGTAGTGCATGGTGGCGGTGCCGGGGACGTAGTTCTCGGTGCCGGGGTTGACCCGCACGGTGACCGCCGTGGGCACGCCCGGGGTCAGCGATGCGGGTGCGCCACCGGGGACCGAGACCGCGAGGGTGCGGGTGATGTGGGCGTAGTAGACGTCCTGCTCACCGTTGTAGGTGCCGGAGAAGGCGAGGTGGGCCCCGGTGTTGTCCGAGACCATGTGGAAGTAGTCGCCCATCTTGTTCTGCACCGGCCAGCCCACGTGGGGGTCGAAGGAGGCGGTGAGCGCCTCGTTGGCCGACCAGGTCACGCCGGCGTCCTCGGAGTAGGAATAGTAGAGGGCCGAGTCGTAGCCGCCGGGATCGTCGCGGGTGTCGAGCCAGACCGCGTCGATCCGTCCGTTGGGCGCCACCGACATGGTGCCGAACCACTGGTAGGCGCTGGTGCCGGGGTCGTCGTTGACCCGCACCGGGGCGCTCCAGCTGCTGCCGCCGTTGGTGCTGCGGGCGAACATCACGTCGCAGGGGTCGGCGGTGGAGGAGCGGTCCACCGAGCAGAGCAGGTAGACGTTGCCGTCGGTCGGGCCGCCGGAACGGTCCGTGGCGATCCAGGCCTGGCCTCCCAGGCCGCCCGGGTTGGGGCCGCCGGAGTAGAGGATGCTGCCGTCGAGGTTCACAGAGGTGGAGACGTCCCAGGTGATGGTGGAGCCGGGGTTCTTGGCGTTGCTCGACCGGGCGACCACGAAACCGTCGCCGCTGACGTAGAGCTCTCCGTTCGGGCCCACGGCCAGGGTGCCCCAGTTGGACATTCCGCTCACGTTGATGCAGCTCTCGTAACTGCT
>JAQAZP010000139.1:0-5331 GCA_032127265.1 Acidobacteriota bacterium | reverse complement strand
AACGTGAAGATGGTGGAGGACATCGCCAAGTATATCCAGGTGGGTATCCTGGGGATCGACGTGCTGGCCGAAGATATCTCCAAACCCTGGGACGAGGGGAGCTTCGGCATCATCGAGATCAACGCCGGCCCCGGTGTATTCATGCACCTGGCCCCGGCCATCGGTGAGTCCATCGATGTCCCCGGAAAGGTGATGGAAGGCCACTTCCCGGAGCCGGCCCACGGGCGGGTGCCGATCATCGCCGGAAACTGCATCTCCACCGAACTGGCCGCCGGGATTCACAAACTTCTGGACGGTTTGCGTCCCGGTATCGAATTCGGCAGCCTCACCGCCGAGGGGATTCATTTCAACGGCGAGTATTTCCACAATAACAAGCACCACGACGATAACGTCAAGCTGTTGCTGCGCAATCCAAAACTGGATGCGGCTTTGTTCAGCCATTCCGCGGCGCAGATCGACGACTACGGCATGGTTCACCAGGGCGCTGATCTGGTGATCCTCGACGAACCGCAGGGGTCGGAAGCGATCCTGCCCCGCGACCGGCTGCCCGGCGGCTGGCTGATCGAAACCGGTGAGGGCCGGGCGGTGATGACGCGGGACGGGGTTGAAATCGCCAGCCTGACCATCGAGGAGGCCGGCGGCCGGGACGCGGCCCTGCTGGAGCTGGTGGGCCGGGTGGCCCAGGAACTGCTCGAGAAATACGACTGACCGGGGACGATATCCTTTGCGGAGGCTCGACGGATGATTCTGTTCAAGGAATGCGATCTTTATGCACCAGAATACCAGGGCGTCAAGGACGTGCTGGTGGCCGGGGGCCGGGTGGTAGCGGTGGCCGACAGCATCGGCGAGCCGGCCGGGGTGGAAGTGGAAGTGATCTCCGCCCGCGGGTTGAAAATGGTACCCGGTTTCGTCGACGGCCATGTGCACACGGCCGGGGCCGGGGGCGAGGGCGGGCCGGCCACCCGCACGCCGGAGATGCCGCTCTCCTACCTCCTGGAAGCGGGGATCACTACGGTGATCGGCTGCCTGGGCACCGACGGCCTGACCCGCTCGGTGGAGAGCGTGCTGATGAAGACCAAGGCCCTGCGGGCCGAGGGGGTCTCGGCCTTCATGCTTACCGGGGCCTACCAGGTGCCCACGCCCACCATTCTCGGCGATGTGGGCAAGGATATCGCCATGATCGACGAGGTGATCGGCGCGGGGGAGATCGCCGTTTCCGACCACCGCAGTTCCGGCCCCACGGTGGACGAACTGATCAAGCTGGTGGCCCACGCCCGGGTGGGCGGCATGCTCGGCGGCAAGGGCGGTATCGTCAACTTTCACATGGGCGACGCCAAAAACCCCTTCCAGATCCTCCACGACGTGGTGGCGCGCAGCGAGCTGAAATACACCCAGTTCCTGCCCACCCACTGCAACCGCAACGACTACATCTTCGAAGACACCAAAACTTACGGCAAGACCGGATACGTTGACATCACGGCCAGCTCCTGGCCCTTCTTTCCCGAATACGAGACCAAACCCTCCAAGGCCATTGTCCAGCTGCTGGCCGCAGGCGTGCCCCTGGGGCACATCACCATGACCTCGGACGGCTGCGGGTCGCTGCCCGACTTCGACGAGCAGGGCAACCTGGTCAAGCTGGAGATGGGCAAGCCGAAGTCCGTACTGGACGAACTGCGCGACACGGTGCTGGAGGAAAAGCTGGAGCTGGGCCAGGCGGTCCAGGTGCTGAGCACCAACCCGGCGAGAATCTTCAAGCTGCCGGGCAAGGGTGTGGTCAGCCCCGGCGCCGATGCCGACCTGGTGCTGCTCGATGGGGAGTTTCGTGTCTACCACATGGTGGCCCGAGGCGAGATGATGGTGCGGGACGCCGTGCCGCTGAAAAAGGGCAGCTACGAAGTCTGATCCCGAAGGAGCGCCAGGTGAAAGAGGACCTACCCCAGTGCCACCTCGAGGAGGGCCCGCTCAAGGCCCTCGGCATCAAGGTGCTCCAGGGGCCCAACTACTTCAGCGCCGGGCCGGTGATCGCCCTGCGCCTTGACCTGGGCGATTTCGACGAAGTCTTCACCGCTGACATCCCCGGGTTTGGCGAACGGCTGAGCACCCTGCTCCCTTCGCTGCAGAGCCACCACTGCTCGGTGGGTCAGCCGGGCGGGTTTCTCCTGCGGGTTACCGAGGGAACGCTGCTGGGCCATGTCACCGAGCACGTGGCCATCGAACTGCAGACCCTGGCCGGGATGGACGTGGGATACGGCAAGACACGCAGCACGGCCACCCCGGGGGTCTACAACGTCATCTTCCGCTTCCTCGACGAGGAGGTGGGGCTCTACACGGCCCGGGCGGCTCTGAACCTGGTCAATGCCCTGGTGGAGGACCTTCCGGTTGAAATCGACCGGGTGATCGGCGACCTGGTGCGCATCCGTGAAGACCGCCTGCTGGGCCCCAGCACCGGGGCAGTGGTGGAGCGGGCCGAGGAACGGGACATCCCCTGGTACCGGTTGGACCGCTACAACCTGGTGCAGCTGGGCACCGGCAAATACCAGAAGCGGATCAGGGCCACCGTCACCTCGGACACCAGTCTGCTGGCCGTGGAAACAGCGGACGACAAGTATCTGACCAACAGCATGCTCGCCGACGCCGGCGTTCCCGTACCCCCCACGGTGCGGGCCTCGGACGCCGCTCCCGTGGAAGCCTTTCGCCGGGAACGGGAGGTGCCGCTGGTGGTCAAACCTTGCACCGGGCACCTGGGCCGGGGCATCACCCTCGGTCCAGCCACGGCGGAAGCGGTAGAGCAGGCCGTGGCCCGGGCCCTGCAGTTTGATGATACTGTGATTGCCCAGCCCCTGGTGGCTGGCGAAAGTTTCAGGCTGCTGGTGATCGGCGGGCGTTTTGTGGCCGCGGCCCGGCTGGTCCCCCCGGAGGTCACCGGTGACGGGCAGCAGACGGTGCAACAGCTGGTGGCCGGGCTGAACGGCGATCCCGATCGAGGGGTGGGCGACAAATCAAAGTTGAGCCTGGTGGAGTTGGATGAGGAGACCAGGCGGATCCTGGAACTGAACGGCCTCGCCGCGGAGTCGGTGCTGCCTGCCGGTCGATCGCTGGCCCTCAAGGTTTCGGGCAACCTGCGTCTGGGCGGCGCCAGCCACGACGTTACCGCGAAAGTCCACCCGATGAACCGCCTGCTCGCCGAGCGGGCGGCCCGGGCCCTGGGGCTGGACGCAGCCGGCGTGGACGTTGTGGCCCCATCGCTGGAGGACTCGATCCTGGACAATGGCGGCGTGGTCATCGAGGTTGGGGCGGCTCCCGACTTCCGTCTGCATCTCAACCCGGTTACGGGCTCGCCGCAGGATGTGGTCGGCCCCTTCCTCTCCATGCTCTTTCCCGAAGGGCGCCACAACCGGGTGCCGGTGGTGGCGGTCACCGGCACCGACGGCAAGACCAGCACCACGGATATCCTGTATCACTGCCTGTCCCGTACCGGCTACCGGGTGGGACGCGCCACCTCACGGGGACTGATGGTGGGTGAGGAAGTGCTCATCAGGGGCGAGATGACCGGGTTCGAGAGCGCGGCCATGACCCTGCGAGACCCCACCATCGATTGCGCCCTGCTCGAGATCCCGCTGGAGACGATCCTGGACCGCGGGCTGGGCTACCGTTTCGCCGATATTGCGGTAGTGCTCAACATCCGTGACGAAGGGCTGCTCTACGACGAGGCAGCTATCATGGAGGACATCGCCTACGCTCACTCGGTAGTGGCGGAGCAGGTCTACGAGGACGGGTACACTGTGCTCAACGCTGACGACCAGCTGATCCTCGAGATGCGGGAGCGGCTGCGCAGCACCCCGGTACTTTTTTCGCGCAATCCCGAGAACCCGGCACTGGTGGAGTTGGCGGCCGCCGGCGGGCGGGCGATTACCGTGGAAGACGGGAAGCTGGTGATGATCGACCGCGGCGAACGTGTCGAGCTGGCCGCGCTGGAAGCAATCCCCCTGCTGGCCGCGGAGGGCGGGGCCGCATACCTGGATACCGTACTGGCCGCGGCGGCGGCGCTCTACTGTTTCGGCGCCTCCGTGGAGCGGATTACCGAGACCCTGCAGGGATTCGAAGAAGGAAAGTAGGGACAGGTACAACTTTTTCAAGGAAAAAGTTGTACCTGTCCCTACTTTCCCCGTCCCTGCTATCACACCCGCCCGAAGAGTTTCAGCAGCCGCAGCTTGAACACCACCCAGATCGACTCCCAGATGATCGACTTCGAGATCTTCGACTGCCCTACGCGACGCTCCTGGAAGATGATCGGGACTTCACCCAGGCGGAAACCCTTGCACCAGGCCAGAAAGCTCATCTCGATGAGGAAGACATACCCGTTGGAGTGGATTGCGGTCAGGTCGATGGATTCCAGCACTTCCCGGCGGTAGCAGCGATACCCGCTGGTGATATCTTTCAACGGCAGCCCGGTGACCAGGCGGGCGTAGATATTGGCCCAGGTGCTGAGGATCAGACGTCTCAGGGGCCAGTCCAGAACCCGGACCCCGCCGATGTAACGCGACCCCTGGACCAGGTCGAAACGGCCGGTGGCCTCCACCATCTTGGGGATTTCCCGCGGGTCGTGAGAAAAGTCGGCGTCCATGCCGATGATGGTTTTGTATCCCCGTTCCAGGGCGAAAGCAAACCCGGACACATAAGCCGTACCCAGTCCCCGCTGATCCAGCCGGCGGATCAGGTGGATCCTGCCGTCATTCGCGGCCCGGGATTCCACAAGCGCCCAGGTGCGGTCCGGGGAATTGTCATCCACCACCAGCAGGTCCACATCGGGGGCATGGGCAAAGATCTCGTCGATCATCGGGCCGATGTTTTCCCGCTCTTCGTAGGTGGGAATCACTACCAGCGTATCGTGCCGCATCAGGAAACCGTTTCGCCCGTTAGGAGGAATGCCGTTTTTAGCCGCAATGGCCGGCCGGTACCGGCCTGGGTATGTCGGATGGATTGTAACCGATCCCGCCGCAGGCCAAAAGGCCGTCCTGCCGGTCGGGACGGGACCGGGTCGCCGGGAAACGGCCGAACGAGTCCGGACGTGTCATCCGGCTCCATTGGCGGCTGGATTATGCCGATACGCAGGGTGACGCGAGGCGCCGGCAGGTCTCCGGAGGAGCAGCGGCGCGTGAAGTGGTTTTCCGGTATCGTGTCCGGCATCTCTCGGGGATAGGATACGAAGTGCGGTTTACAGCATGGGCTTTCGCTTGGACAGAATCAGGCGGCTGGGCATGAACGTCATGACCAGCGGCACGTTCGACAAATACCAGGACGAAATCGAGGTCCTGCTCCGCATCCTCCTGG
>JAQAZP010000138.1:0-12243 GCA_032127265.1 Acidobacteriota bacterium | reverse complement strand
CGGCGCCCAGCTGCTGGAGTATGACACCGAGGACATCGCCGGCCTGAAGGAGCAGATCGAGGCCGATGCCATCTGCGTCCACCTTAATGCGGCCCAGGAACTGGTGCAGCCCGAGGGAGACTGCCATTTCAGTGGTATCCTCGACGCGCTGGAAAGGCTGGTCATACGCTTGCCCGGCAAGGTGCTGGTCAAGGAGACCGGCGCCGGGATGAGCCCGGAAACCCTGGCCGCGCTGGACCGCATCGGCGTCACCTGTATCGATGTGGCCGGGGCCGGGGGCACCTCCTGGACCAAGGTCGAGATGCACCGCGAAGTGGATGAGTCCTCGCGGCAGATCGCCGGCACCTTTGCCGACTGGGGCATCCCCACCGCCTTCAGCATCATCGCCGCGAGAAAAACCTGTCGGCCCGGCACCTGCATCATCGGGGCCGGGGGGATCATCACCGGTCTCGACGCCGCCCGGGCCATCGCCGCCGGCGCCGACCTGGTGGGCTTTGCCCGCTCGGTCTTCCTGGCCTACCGCGAGGGTGGTGTTCACTGCGCCGACCAGTATGTCGACCGCGTCATTCGTGAATTGAAAAATGCCATGGTACTCACCGGGGCCGGAAACCTGGCCGCCCTCAGGCAGGTGCCCCGGGTCTACACCGGCGAGTTGTTCCGTTGGCTTTCCGCCAAGGGGTGGCACGAATCGTAAATGACCGCCTCTAAACAGGACGAGGTGCCCTTTGAGGTACCGGCCCCCGGCAAACTGATCCTCTTCGGTGAGCACGCCACGGTCTACGGCCATCCCGGCATCGCCGCCCCCATCGACATCGGTATGCGCATCCGGGTGAGCCACGACCCGGAAGGGCCGCGGCTGATCCGCCCACGGTTCAAACAGTACTTTGGCGAGGCCGAACCAAAGTCTGGCATCGAGCTCTTCACCCTCGCGGTGAAGACCGGCCTGTCGATCTACAACCTCGAAAAGGAGCCCATCGCTCTCGAAGTGGAATCGGACCTGCCGGTGGGCATGGGTCTCGGCTCGTCAGCGGCCTTCTCCGCCGGTATCTGCAAGGCCCTGCGCCGCTGCGCCGGACAAGAAGCTCAAGGCGAGAGCACCCTCTTCGACGAGGTGCAGCAGCTGGAGTCGATCTTCCACGGCAATCCCAGCGGCATGGACGCGGCCACCGTACTGGCCGACAGCCTGCTCTGGTTCCGCAAGGGTCCCCCGCGGGAGATCCTGCCCATCCGTGTCCCCACTCCTCCTTCTGGTCTGATCTGCATTGTCGAACCGGGCGGCTCGACCCTCGCGCAGGTCGATGCCGTGCGCCGGCGCCTGGCCGTCGACGAGCGACGGGTCCGAGGACTGCTGGAAGAGATCGGCCGCATCGTGGAAGAAGCCAGCAGCCTTCTGGTCTCTGGCAACCTGGTCGAAACCGGCCAACTGATGAACCGCAACCACGAATTGCTGGTCCAACTTGGTGTGTCCACGCCGAAGCTGGACCAGGCCGCCGACCTCCTGCGCCAGCAGGACGGGGTACTGGGGGCCAAGCTCACCGGATCCGGGGGCGGCGGGGCGGTTATCGCGCTCACCTCTGCCGAAGCGCAGCACCGCCTGCCGGCTGATCTGGCCGGCAAGTTCCCGCTGGTCATCCCCTTCACCGCGATGCACGGGGACGACTCGGATCGAAGCGGTCCGGCCGCGGCACCGTAATCGCCGAGCTCAGGCCAACGTTTGATAGATCGCTTCCAGCCGGGCGGTGTGCGCGTCCCAGCCGTGCTCCGCTTCCACACGGAGCCGTCCGGCCTCGCCCATGAAGGCCGCTGTTTCCGGGTCTGACAGCAGTCGTGTCACGGCGGCGGCAAATCCCTCTTCGTCGCCGTCCTTCACCACCAGGCCGCTCTCGCCGTGATAGACGATCTTGGCGCTGCCCTGGCTGGCCACCACCGGCAGACCAGCTGCCATGTAATTGAGCAGCTTGATCGGGAAACCGCACCAGGAGGTCCGCGGCAGCAGCGCCACCCGGCAACGGCCGAATACCAGGCGGGCCAGTTCGAAGCGGGTGTGATCCACGAAGATGACGGCGTCGGTCAGTCCCAGTTCCTCGGCCAGCGACCGGTACGCGCGGGATCGGAGCGGCTCACCACCACCAGCCGCGCGCTCGGATTTATGTCGCGCACGCGGACAAATGCGCGAAACATCAGCGGCAGGTTCTGGTAATCATCGAGATTGCCGGCATAGAGCGCCACGGCCTGCTCCCCGTCCAGCCAGTGGTCCAGCCGTTCCAGTACGGCCGCTTCCGCCGAACCCACCTCCAGGGGCTTACCCGACCACTCCTCCAGTGCGATCCCCGGGGGCAGGCAGGAGATCCGCCCCTCCCCCACCCCCCGGTCACGGAAAAAGCGCACCAGCTCATGGTTGATGGCGATCACATGGTCCGCCCGTTTCGGCACTCCCCGGTCGATGCTCCGGGCAACGCGGTCGGCCAGGCGCCTGGCCCAGCCCGCATTGAAAAAGGAACTCAATTCGTCGCTGATGGCGTTATGCGAGTGGAAAACCACCGGGGTGCGGCTCCACAACCTGGCGCCGAGCCCCACCAGCAGCGCCTCGTAGTTGTGGGCGTGAATCACCTGGATCTCGTATCGGCGGATCACCCTGAGAAGCAGACGCACCATCAGGGCATCGAGCAGCGGTTTCTGCAGCGATGGCCCGGCCCGGTATTTTCGGTAGGCCGAGGGAGGAAATGCGATGCGGTGGAGAACCAGCCGACCGGACGTCTCCAGCGGGATATCCTCGCCGAAGTGGTAACAGACCAGATGTATCTGGTGGCCGGCCCTGGCCAGCGCCTCGGCGGTTTGTTTAACCAGCACCTGAGACCCCTGGCAGGTGGGAAAGGGGCAGGCAGCCACCATGGCGATGCGGTAACGGTTCGGTTCAGTCATCTTCTTCCAGATACCCCAGCCCCTGCAGCCGGCGGCGCAGCAGTTCCTCTTCTTCGGGCGTAAACCTCAGCGGTTCCTTTGCCGGGCCTCGAACCACGCGGTCAATCTGCCCCCTCGACCTGGGCACCGGCTGCTCACGCAGCCAGACCGGGGAGAGCGCCTCCGTCAGCACCCGGCCATCCATTTCCGCCGGCACCTCCAAACCAAGCAAATGCAGCAAGGTGGGCGCCAAATCCTCCAGGCCTGCCCCTTCAACCCGTCCAGCCGCGCATCCCTCACCGCTGAGCAGCAGAATGCCGTGGCGGCGGTGGGTGCCGTTCATCCCCTTGCCCTTGGCCCCCAACCGATCCTCCGTGGGAATCCTGTTGATCACCGGACCGCGGCCTGCCGGGCTGGGCAGGCAGGAGTAGGAATAGCCCTGATCGAGGTTCAGTTCCAAAACCAGGTCCGGGGCCCGCGCCGCACAAGGCCCGCGATACAGCTCTTCGCGTCTCCAGGCCCGGGCCACCACCCGCTCTCCGGTCTCCGGGTCTTTCAGGCCTTCCAGGCGCCGGCTGATCTGCTCCAGTATCTTTCCATATTCCTCCCCAGGCTCAACCGTGCCCCCGGGCTCCCGGCCCTTGAGGTTGATCCAGATGGAGGGGAAATAGTTCAGTTCGTCGGAGTAGGCAAGGGTGCCCGGCCAGTGGATAGCCCCGTACCGCGAAGCCGACTCGATGTGCGAGGCGATGCGCCCGGAGAAGCGGCGGAAAAGCTGCTCTTGCAGCACGGTAGGCACCCGATGCATGCCCCAGCGCTTCAAACGGTTGATCAGTGATTCCCCGGCACTGCGTCGGGGCACGAACGACAACAGCCCTTCGCTCCAGAGCCAGCGGTTGAGGTGCACTGTTTTCATTCCGGCGCCGCCAAAGCCGTGGTCGGAGAGGATCATGACCCGGGTCCCGTCGCCACCCGCCCGCTCGATCAGCTCCCCCACCGCCTGGTCCAGGGCCTGATACACCCGGAGCAGCGCGTCGCGAAACTCGATCCCGGTCCGGGGATCGTGCCGCGGCGACAGCTGGTCGTGGAAGAGCCAGAAGTGATGAGCCGCGGTGTCCGATTCGCCAAAGAGCACGCCGAAGCAATCCCACGGCCCCTTCTTCTCCAGCAGGTAGCGGGCATACTCCATCTTCCGTTCCAGGGCCGAGAAGAGACTATCCAGGGCCGCCCGGTGCCAGCCGGGGCCGATGTCGATCTCCTGGAACTCGGTGATGGCATAGGGGCCGATCTCCCGCTTCAACTCGTGGTACAACTCGCGGGGATAGACAAATGAGGGGTCGATGCCGGTGGTCACCGGCGCGTCAAAGCCGCTGATCATGAAACCGTTCACCGGTTCGGGCGGGTAGGTGGTGGGGAAGCCCATGGCGCCCACTCGCAGCCCATGGCTGGAAAGGATCGACCAGATGGTGGGCTGCCGGCGCCAGGTGGAGTTGGTAAACCGGACGGCGTAGCGCCCCTCCTCGTGGACGGTGAAGTCGAAGATACCGTGTTTGCCCGGATTGGTCCCGGTCATGAAGGTGGACCAGGCAGGGAAGGTCATCGGGGGCAGGGTCGAGCGGAGGGGGCCGTAAGCCCCGCGGCGCATCAGACGGGAGAGGTTCGGCAGATGCCCGGCCTTCTGGAAGGGGCGGATCAGGTCCCACGTTCCCCCGTCCAGACCGATGATCAGCGTTCTGGCGGCCAGATCAGCCATGGGACCTCGCGCCGCCGGCCGGGGACCGAAATCCCCGGCGGCGGTGGGCCATTCTATTCGTCCAGATAGCCCAGGGCCTTGAGACGGGAGCGGGTGGCTTCGTCCATCTCTCCCCCCTCAACCCGCTGGACACCGGCTTCCAGGGCCATGGCCAGCCGTTCCTCGAGCTGGCGGCCCAGCTCAGCCACCAGGTCGGCGTTGCCGTCGGCCAGGTTGGTGGTCTCCCCGGGGTCGTCCTCGAGGTTGTAGAGGGCGAGGGCCGGCAGGCCGCGGGGATTGCCCTCGTTGGCCCGAATCAGTTTCCACTTGCCGGCGATCAGCGAGTGGATCACGTTCCCTTCGTGGTCCTCCTCGGAAAACACCGCGTCCAGGCTCCATGCGGCGGCAACCTCCTCGCCATCCGGCGCGGTTTCAGCTTGTGTCGCCTCCGCCCCTGGTGCCGCGAGCAGTCCAGCCACCGCCGGCATCAGGTCCATACCCTGGTGGTCGGCATGACTGCCTCCGGCCAGGCCGAGGACGGTGGGACAGATATCGATCTGCCGCACCAGGCCGGGAACCCGAAGTCCGGCGTATTCGGCGGCGGGAAGCTTGATGATCAACGGGACATTCAACTGCTCCTGGAACAGCGTGAGGCCGTGCCACCAACCCTGGTGCTCGTAAAATTCCTCGCCGTGGTCGGCGGTGAGCACGATGACCCAGTCGTCGTAAATGCCCAGTTCCCGCATCTTGTCAAACAGTACCCCCAGGCGCTCGTCGAGAAAACTGACCTCGCCGTCATAGAGCTGCGACAGCTCTCCGGCCATCTCCGCCGGCGGGTGCGGGTCACTCACCCTGGCGACACCGAAACCGTCGTAAGGATGGGTGAAGTAGGGATCGTGGGGATCCATGTAGTGGGCGAAGATGAACGTCGGACTGTGGCCATCCAGGTGTTCCAGCGACCGGAACACGTTGGCGTTGACCACGTCGGCATCCTGATAGTAGTGCTGCACGTATTTTTTCTTGGAGAGGAACCGCTCGCGGACCAGCCGCAACACACTGTAATACGCCAATTGTGAAGAAGACTCATCGGCGAAGAAGAAGTACGCAGGAGCGAGGTAGACGAACTGGTCGAAACCCTGCTGAAAGTTGAATGCCTTGGCGATGTTGATGTTGTCCGCATAACCGATGGTCTTGTAGCCTTGCTCTTTGAGCGACTCGGGCAGGGTAACCACCTCGTCGGGCAGCATGTCCGGCTTGAGGTATGTCTTGTGCGACGAGGGATAGAGCGAGGTGAGGATCGAGGCCACTGCCGGACGGGTCCAGGAAGACTGGCTGATATTGTTTTCGAAGAGGATCCCATCTCCAGCCAGCCCGTCGATCACCGGCGTCTGGTTCCCCTCGTAGCCGTAGCAGGAGAGACGATCGGCGCGCAGCGTGTCGATCATCAGCAACAGTACGCTGGGCGACTGAACTTCTTCCTCCTCTCCGGGCAGGCTGAGTAGTACCGGGCGCTTGCCCTTGGCGGAATAGGTTCCGGCCAACTGAACAAAGAAAAGGACAAAGAACAGGCTGCCCACGATGAGCAGGGTCCCCACAACCTTGGCCAGGCCCTTGAGGGCCGTGTTCTTGACCAGAGAGCGGAGCAGGAAAGCAAAGACAAAAAACAGCAGGCCAAAAAACGCCAGCAGGGCCACGTTGCCCAATAACGGGATCGGCTGTTCATGCATCACATCGCGGAAGATCCGGAAGCGGAAAATTATCAGGCCGTTCAGCGCAAAGACCACGGCAAAGATCAGCCCGTAGATCCCGGCCGGCTCGCCGGTCTTTTTCAGCACCATGCCGAGGATACCCAGCGCCAGCCCCAGTCCCAGGCCCATCGCGGCCCCGAGCAGTGAGTAGAGCACCGCTCCGTAGAACAGGACCCCGGGGTTGATCGAGCCCCACTTGAAGGCCAGCAGCCAGAGGCCTTCTGCCAGACCAACCAGGGCGCCGGCGGCCAGACCGGCAAGCAGGCCGACCTTCAACCGGAGAAACAGTTCGGTGGACAACCGGTAGGTGGTGTTAGCGGACTTGGCCACGATTCTAGATCCTCCTCTTTCTTTTCATGAATCGGCGGGATATCCGGCCCGCCGAAAGCGCCTCGAAAATCCAGACCGATAAGCGGTACAAGCTGCGAGGCGAGCCTCAAGCAAAGTAAAGTCATTCAAACAGGAGAGAAAGTATATCAGGTTTGACCCGGCGTCTCCACGGATCCCTGAGGAACTTGATCAACCAGTGCCTCCCTGGCCTCCTGGTTCTGTGGGTCGAAGTGGAGGGCACGGTTGAAGGCCGAACGAGCCTCCACTTCCCGGCCCCGTTCCCGGTAGAGGCGGCCCAGTGCCCCATACACCATGGAGAGCTGCGGCCGGGGCAGGTTTCGTTCAAGGGTGGCCACTTCCTTGCGGGCCATGGCGGCCAGCCGGGGTGAAAGGCGGGCTGCTTCTCCGTAGCAGAAGATCGCCTTGTGGAACGCGCCGTGGTGGCGCTGCTCCGGCAGGAGGTAGAGACTCTTCAGAAAATAGACCGCGCCCAACTGGTACCAGGCCTCGGCAAAGTCGGGCCGGAGTTCAACCGCCCGCTGGAGGTGCAGGCCCGCCAGGTGGACCTGGCCTTCGGCATACAACCGTCGACCGGCAAGGGCGTGCTGTTCGGCCGTTGTGTCGGGAAAACCGTCGAGGCCATCCTTCCGTTCCATCCCTTCCCGCCCCACCCGTCTGGGATAGAGCACCTGGTACATGGCAAGCACCCGTTCCTGCTCTGGGAAGACCCGATGGTAGACCAGGCGGAGCCCCGGTGGAATTCTTTCACCGGAGACCAACGGGGCCAGTTTCGGAAGGTGGAGGGCCACGGCGGCACTGTCCACCACCAGCAAATGGGTCCTGGACCGGTAACAGGCGCTGACCAGGTGTCTGGCCCTGCGGTTTGGCGTTTTCTGCCACCAGGATCCGGAGAGGTAGGCCACGAAAGGCTTGCGGTCCATCACCGTGGGTTTTCGGACACCGGCTGCGGCGGACCATTCCTTGACGGCAGCAGCCAGTTCCCTGGCCCCGTTGACCCACGACGTGCCGGCCGCCGCGGTTTCCCGTTCGGTATCCATGGCCTGGAGCGGTCCACTGTTCAGCAGCAGCACGAGGACGAGCCCCGCCCCCAGAGGTGCGACCAGGCGGATCAGTCCGAAACTGCCTGGCCATGTCCGACCGGCAGCACTCCCCTTTCCCCTGTGCCGCTCCAGCAGGCCCACCGTCCAGGTGACGAGGGAGGCCAGGCCGACGGCTGCCAGCAAAAGCAGGGCCGGCAGCACCGGTGTGAGATATCGCGAGATCTCGTCGCTGCCCGATGCCGACTGGGCCACGAAAGTGATGCCCATGGGAAGCAGCAGCCAGCTGGCCAGATAGACAACGGGAAACAGTCCGCCGACCCCGCGGATCAGCACCAGAAACAGAATGCCGGTCAGGGCAAGCACCGACCATGCCAGGGAAACGGTATCGCGAAATACCCTCCAGAACTCGGCCAGATATTCCCCGAGGGTGAGGTCCACCGCATTGTCGGCCCGCATTCCCCGATACTGCTCAATCCACGCCCGGAACATGCCCATCTTGCCGGGGCCCTGGTCCAACTCCTGTTGGCCGCCCGATGCCGGTTCTTTGGAAGAAGCAGGAGAGGCAAATCCGGTGAGGCTCCACTGACCCCGCACCACCCGGTTGCGCAGCAGAACCGGTGATGAGGCCAGGGCAAACCCCAGCACCACCAGCAGTCCGGCTGCCGCGGCCCTGCGGAACCGCGGCCCGCTGCAGTCCGGGTTTTTGCGCCACCGCAACCAGACGACCCAGCAAAAAGCTGCGGGCAGGGCAGCCAGACCGATGAAACGGGCACCGAACGCAGCCGCGGCCAGCATCCCGCAGCCGGCGGCGAGCAGCGGCCGCCGTGTCTCACCGGCGCGAAGTACAAGGAGAACCACGAGGTAGAAGAGACAGAGGAAGAGCGACTCGGTGAGCAATTCGGTGGAATATTTCACCAGTGCCGGGTCGCAGGCGGCCAGCAGCGCGGCGGTGAGCCCAGCCCCGTCACCGGCCAGGCGACGGCCGGCGAAAAAGAGCACCATGACCAGTCCCAGACCGGAGAGCACCGACACCGCCATTCCCGCTGTCTCCACCGTGGGTCCGGCGAGGGAGATCACCGCGGTGAGCAGCGAATACAAGGGCTGGTGCAGGGACACCGTGGGAAAGAGGGAGCGGGAGAATACACCCTGCTTCATGTTCTCGGCCAAGGAGAGGTAGATACATGAATCGGGATAGAACAGTTCCTCCCGCTGCAGGTCAAGGCGCAGGAAGACGGCGAAGAGCAGAATAATCGCCAGCAACGAAATGGTAATCCGTTTTGCCATGGTCCTGAGACTGAACGTTAGCAGAATCAATTACACGCCACAACCCGGTTAGCGAACCCTACTGCACCGAGAGGTCCCGCTGTTCAAATATATGAAAGAAACTGATAAGAGTAGAGGATATCGCAGTTCTGTTCCAGACCGCAGCATTACCGTCCGAGTCGACAGGTCACGACCGAACGGCCCGCATTTTCGACCCGATTTTCCCAATTTAGGGCCATGGCACGTTATCCAGTATGGAAGCAGAGAGTCGAGCACCTGTATGAAGAGCTTTTCAGCACGCTCTACCGGATGGGACTCCGCTCGCTCAGCGACCGCAACCAGGCCCGGGATACGTTGCAGGAAGCGTTCGTAAAGCTTCTTGGTTCGAATCGGAAGTCCGATGCAGTTCTGCAGGCCCGGCACCTACTACCTGCGGCTCCGCTCATCCACCCGGAAACGCCTTTGAACCTGTTGTGCTGAAGATCAACGTCCGGGTCGATTTAACGCGCCTTCCTTTGACAATAGCAACCAACCCTTCACCTGTTGACACAGTATCCATATTGGGATGCCACCGCTTAGGATGGAGGACCCTGAACGAGAAAATCCAAGCCCCATGTAACCTTCACGGCTCCTGCCGCGTTATGTATTTCGAAGAGACACTGTGACCGTTCGAACCAAAGGAGCCATCATGCGTAATTTGCTTCGCCTCTTTCCCGCAACGCTGCTGGTCATCCTGATCGCGGCGCCCGCCTGTACGCTGCGCGGCCCCGAAGGGATCCGCCACGATATCTCCCGCTCCACCGGCTGCACCTATGACCGGGAATTCGGAATGACCCTGGGCCGGGTCGGTCTGGCCGTGGCCCGCATGGCCATGGACGAAGACGACGAGGACATGAAGTTTATCCGCGGACTGACCAAGATCCAGGTCGGGGTCTACCAGGTGGAGAGCCGTCCCCAGGATCCGGGCGACCTCGAACTGGGCCGGATCTCAATGGCCAGTTGGGAACCGATGATGAGTGTCAGGGAAGAGGATGAAGACGTCCTGATCCTGCTCAAGCGGAAAAAGGGCCTGGTCAAGGAAATGCTGGTAGTGGTCAGCGAGAGCGAAGAACTGACCATCGTGCGAATGAAGGGCAAACTGGACCAGATGCTGCAGGAAGCCGCCCATTTTGGCCGCGAGGAAGCCCGCCATGGGGCAGACCGGACCTGACCCGCTGTGATAATTCCTTTAATTCCCTAGATGAACAGGAGAAGTCTGTCGTAACAGATCCCATGCCGCTTTTCGTGGTTCGCGGAGCGGTTCGCAAGGCCGGTTCAACGCTTTGACAGGGGAGGATCTTTCCTCTATCCTTACACACTTTGAACGGCCGATGGGGGTCCTGGACGGAGTGTTCTCGGGGAAGATGAAGTACTGGCGCAAAGTCCACATCTTTTCATTCGGCTACTTCAAGCTGGTCAGCCTGATCACCAGTACCCTGCTGCTGATTATCGCGCTCACCGGCATTCTCTACAACCATCACCACGACTTTGATTTCCTGAGCAAGGGCCGGATCCCCACATCAATTCTTCCCGACAAATACCAGGTTCGGATCGATGATGTCCGGCAGGCGCAGGGCATCGGCGACCTCTTCCCCGAGGAAGCGCACAGCGTTCCGGTGATGTGGGTGGTAATCGACCTGCACAACGGCGAGTTTTTCGGTGGTTTCTGGGGCCGTATTTTTTATGATCTGCTCGGCGGCACCATGGCAGTACTGGCGTTTACCGGTATCTACATGTATTTCAGGGTTCGGAAACGAGTGCGCTGGTGAGGCTCACCCCGGAGCGGCTCACGGTGCTGGAGAAGAATGTCTGGTTTGTGTATCATAACGAATTCTTTCAAGGAGGAAACGAGAATGAAACTGATCGTCAAAATGTCCATTCTTTCCCTGGTCCTGTTCCTTTCCCTCGGTGTCGCCGCCGCTGACGCGGAAAAGGGTACCACGGAAAACCCGCTGACCCTCTCCGAGCTGGCCGCCGGCATCGACGGCTTCGAAAAGAAGGAGGTCGTGGTTACCGGCACCATCATCGGCGCCTGCAAGAGCGGCTGCAAGATGTGGATCTCCGAGGGCGAGTGGAAAGAGGGCGACCTCAACGCCCTGGTGCGGGCCAAGGACGACGCCTACAAGTTCGATACCGACGCCGCCGGTAAAACCGTGACCCTCACCGGCTATGCCGTGGCCAAGAAAATGGACTACTGCGCCGAGAAGGGCGAACTGAAGCAGGGTGAAAGCACCTGCGCCAGCCCGGTGGACGGCAATAAAGAGGAAAAGACGGCCGCCCAAAAGCTGGAGATCACCTTTTTCGCCACCACCGTGAACTATGCTGAATAAGCGTCGCTGATCACAGCGACGGATTGAAACAGAGCCTTGAGCAGCCGGCCTCCACAAGAGGCCGGCTTTTTTACACACACCTCTCCCCTCCCCACCGCCGATTCCACCCCTGGGCAATCCCGATCCGGCCCGATCCCTCAACATTTCAGTGTGATAAGCGCGGAACCGGAACCAGTGAAATCCGTATAGTCTGGAGACGGGCTTGCCCGGATACAACAAAGTTTTCCGCAGCGGGGCGCAAAGGCCGCCGCGAGACATCAAGGAGCCTTCATGACCGGGAAAAGACTGCTGATCATCGCCATCGTTCTGATTGTCATTGCCGCCGCGGTCGGCAGCTACTTCAAATTCTTCAAAACCGAGGAGGGTGGTCTGGAAGTTGAGACCGGCCACGTGGAAAGAATGACCATCGTCGAGACGGTCACCGCCACCGGGCGGATCCAGCCCGAAACCCAGGTCAATATCAGTGCTGACGTGAGCGGAAAGATCATCCGCCTCGAAGTTGAGGAGGGCGACCGGGTGGAAAAGGGGCAATTGTTGCTGGAACTTGACCGTGAGCGACACTCAGCCGCCGTGGAGAGCAGCGAGGCCAACCTGCGCATGGCCCAGTCCAACTCCAGGGTCACCCTGGAGAACCTGACTATGGCCGAAAAGGACCTCGTCCGGATCCGGGAGCTCTTTGACCAGGACCTGGAGACCCAGGCCCAACTGGACGCCGCCGAAGCTGCCTACCAGGCGGACAAGGCGCGCTACGAATCGACCCTGAACCAGGTGGAACAGGTGCGGGCAAGCCTGAAGCAAAGCACTGACGACCTCTCCAAGACCCGGATCTATTCGCCCAT